>NZ_JBHTZD010000036.1:48097-56511 GCF_042790455.1 Streptomyces sp. NPDC056734 | reverse complement strand
GCTGGTCGTGGTCGTCGTCGGTCTGCATGCCGATGAACCGGGCGGTGGCGTCATCCCCCGCGGTACCTCGCCGACCCGGCTCCGCGCGGCGGCGCCGACGTCATCCGGGACCTGCCGCCCGCTGCTCTGTCTTGCGTCCCGGCTAACCCGAACTGCCCGCAAGGCTGCCCGGCCGTCGGCTTCCACGACGGGTGCGGGGCATGGCGGACCCTGGAGGGAGCGGTCGGGCGCTCATGAGGCGGGGTCGTGGGCCACGTTCTCGGCCTCGCCCGGCAGCCGGGCGCCTGGGCCTCCCGTTCGGGTGAGTCGGGGTGGTGTTCGACCGCCGCCGTGCCGATGCACCAGGAATGACGTACACGACGTATCCGCAGATCAGGAGAGCGGGGCGCGGCGTTCTGCTCGCGGGCCTGCTCCTCGCCACCGCCGCGGTCCCCGCCGGGGCGACCGCCCAGCCCTCCCTCCCGGGGAACTGGCTCTACCTCACTGTCACCCGCGGCGACACCCAGTCCAGCGACACACGCGGCACCCTCCTGATGTGCAACCCGCCCCAGGGCCACACCCAGGCCACCGCCGCCTGCGGCCAACTCGCCTCCGCCGACGGCGACATCGGCAACATCGCGTCGCCCGCCGCCACGACCTGCCCCATGCTCTACTCGCCGGTCACCGCCCACGCGCGCGGCCAGTGGAGCGGCCGTTCCGTCGAATTCCGCCAGACCTTCTCCAACGACTGCGAGCTGCGGGGGAGCACGGGGGTGGTGTTCGAGCTGGACGCCTGAGCCGGGGCCGTCCCGGCTGGGGTGCGGTGCTGTCCCAGCCGGGGCCGTGGCGCTGCGGCACGCGCGCGTGCGGGGCGGTTCCGCGAGCTGGGGGTACGTGCTTGTAGCAGCGTGGTGGGGCGGAACGCCCGGTCCTGGGGCCTGCGGCACGCGCGCGTGCGTGCGGGCGAGCGGTAGCCGGGCGGTCCGTGTCCGCGCGGTGGACGGCCGCGCGCAGGGCAGCGCGGATCGCCACGGGCGCGGAGCCTCGGGTGGCGGGGGCGCCTCCTCGTACGGGCGTGAGTGTGCGGCTTCGAGGCGGCCCGCGCGCCTGACCTGGCGGGGCGGGCGGACGAGGATCCGGGCCGTCCGTTTGCGCGCCGAGTGCGTGGCCGTTCGGGGGCATCCGCGCGTGTGGCTGTCCGCTGGTCGGCCTCTCGGCGTGGTGCAGCGTCCTCGCCGTCCGGAGAGGCCGCTCGCGCGCGCCGGGAGCCTGACGGGCGGGTCGCGTGCGTCGCTCGTCTTTCGCCGAGTCGTCACCGCGCCCGCCAGAGCGTCCGGGCTCGCGCGCGCCGGGAGTTCGACCGTCCTGCCCCGTCCGCCCCCGCCGAGCCGCCACCACGGCCGTCAGAGTCGTGCTCGGGCTGTGTGGGCGATTCAGGACCGAGCTGATCCGGTCCTGGTCGATTCCCTCGCCGACTCGTGGCCCTCCAGCCCCAGCCGCTTCGGCGGCACGGTCGTGTCCTTCACGGTTGCCGACGCCTGGCCGACAGAGCCTCCAGAGAGGCTCCCGCACCCCTCACGACGCCCGCTCCCGGGCGTGCGTGGCCGCTGCCAGGACGGTGCGGGTCTGGTGTTCTGTCTGGTGTTGGAGGGGGACCCAGCGGGCGTGGAAGCGGTGGGCGAAAGCGGTGCTCCAGGTGGTGACCAGACGTTCCAGGCGGGAGGCCGCGCGGGCGTCGGTCTCCTGGAGGGCCCGTAGCAGCATGGCCGCCGCGCGCAGCGGCAGCCGGCGGGCGAAGGCGTCGACGCTGCCGACGTAGGCCATCGTGGAGCCGGCCGGCGGGGTGTGGATCCAGTCGGCGGCCAGCCCCGGCACCAGGCCGAGGCCCCATTGGGCGGCCCGCAGGAGCGGGCCGCTCGCGCCTTCGAGGCGGGGCAGCGCGTCCGCCATCACCCGCTCCACCTCCAGGGTGTCCCGCAGCAGCCGCTGGGCGAGCCGGCGCAGGGCCACCGCCGGGGCCGGATGCGGCGCCAGGTCGGTGACCAGGTCGCTGGCCCACATCGGCACCTCCACGACCGCGGTCAGGCCGCCGTGGCGGTGCGCGTGGTACCAGGTGCTGTTCCGCGCGTCGTCCGGCATGCTCGGGTACGCCGCGCCCGCGTCCGGCGGGGGCATCACATGCACGCCGGGCCCGGACACGGGCCAGCCAGCGGCGTCCGAGGCGCCCGTCTCCACCGGGATGCGCAGCTCCGCCGCCGACCGGGCGAACGGCTCCGCGAGCCCCGGGATGTCCTTCGTCAGCTGCACCCAGCTGCCGCCCAGGTCGGTGCCGTGCAGGGTCACCTGGAGGTAGGGGCGCAGTTCGTCGATCACGCCGGTCAGGGCGCGGGTCTCGGGCGGCAGCCGGTCCGGGGGCAGCGCGGCCGGAGACCATTCGGGCTGCTCGGGGCCGGGCGGCCGGTAGAAGCCGAGGTGGTAGTCCAGCAGGCTGTGCGGGGCCGGGGTGATGTGCAGGCTCGCCCCGTCGGGATCCGCGCACAGCAGGAAGTGCCACGACAGGCCGTCCCGCAGTCCTCTGTCGTACACGACACGCCGGGCCAGCGTCAGCAGTGTGCGCCCGCCCGTCGGCTCGTTGGCGTGCGCGCCCGCCACGACCAGCACCGCGCGGCGGGCGCGGCCCACGGACAGCAGGTGCAGCGGCCGTCCCGCGCGTGAGGCCCCCACCTGGCGCAACGTGCACAGACCGGGGTGGTCCGTGGTCAGCGCCCGCGTGGACGACACCAATTCAGTGACCGTGGGATAGCGCAGATGCGGCAGCAGACCCACCCCCCGACCTGTCGTCGAGTCCGCCTTGCCTCGCCTCCGCAGTACCCCACGGCCGACCGTGGCTGTCAAGGACGTCGACGGGGAGGCGCAAGGTGGCATCGGGAGGCGTCCGGAAGCACCCGGAGGGCCTGGACGCGCCCCGGGCGCCGCGAGGCCCGCACGCCGGTGTGTGCGGGGGACTGGTGCGGGTGGGCGGGTGGCGGTGGCTCGGGGCTTGTCGCGCAGGTTCCCGCGCCCCTACGAGGCGCTGATCACCTCGTCCGGCCGCGGCTCCGTCCTCCGCTCCAGCAGGGCCACCGGCAGACTCCCGAAAAGGTCCGCCACGCGCGCGTGGCCCGTGAAATGGCGTTCCGGGTGCAGGACGTCCACCCAGTGGCCCGGCGGCAGCGGGAGGCGGGTGTCGGACCAGCCGCCCGCCTCTTCGAGCCGCAGGGACAGCCGGGTGACGGCGGTGATCACCTGGCCGGAACGGGTGAAAGCGAGGCAATGGGCGGCGGCGGGGCCCTCGGCGGGGAGCGGGGCGTACGAGGCGTTCTCGCCGAAGGCGTCCGGGCGGCGGGCCCGGAGCCGCAGGGCCGCGGCCGTCAGCGCGTTCTTGGCGCCCGGCTCCGGCGGCGGGAACGCGGCGACACCCCGGTTGTCCGGGTCCACCAGCGCCCGGTACTCGCCCTCCGTGCCCTGGTAGACATCCGGCACGCCCGGCATCGTGAGGTGGACCAGGGCGGTGCCGAGCACATTGGCCCCGATGTGCGGCTCCAGCGCCGTCCGCAAGGCCGCCACGCGCGCCCCGGGCGGCCCGCAGGGCCCCGTCGCCACGAACGCCGCGACCGCCTCCTCGTACGGCGGCTCCGCCTCCGTCCAGCTCGTGTACAGGCCCGCCTCGCGCACATGCTTCAGCAGGGCCTCGCGCACCCGCTCCGGCGCGGCCGGGCCCAGGCCGAACACCGTCTGCCAGGCCACCCACGCCACCTGGGCGTCCGGCCCGCCCTCGCCGTCGCGCACCACCTCCGCCAGCACGTCCGCCCAGCGCCCGGGGCACTCGGTGAGCACCGCCAGCGCGGCCCGCACGTCCGCGCTGCGCTTGGTGTCGTGCGTGGACACCACCGTGCCCGTGGCCGGCCAATCGCGCTGCACGCGCGCGCAGTACGCGTGGAAGTCCGCCGGCGACACGCCGGGCGCGCCCGGATTCCCGCCCACCTCCGTCGCCGCGAGCAGCGGCACATAGCGGTAGAACGCCGTGTCCTCCACCGACTTGGCCCGCAGCGCCGACGCCGTCTGCGCGAACCGCGCCCGCAGCTCCGCCACGCCGGGCAGCTCCCCGTGCCGCCCCAGCAGCAGATCCCGTACGACCTCGACCGCGCCCGCCTCCTGAGGCACCGCATAGGCCGCCTTCGCCTCCTCGGCCGCGTCCTCGGTGAGCACCTCGGACGCGTCGGTGGAGGCGTAGGGCCGGTAGACCCCCAGGCGGACCAGCAGCTCGCGCAGGGCGGTGCGCAGCGCCCAGGGGGCGCGGTCGCGCAGCACCGGGTCCGGGGCGCCCGCGCACACCCGGTGCGCCACCCGCGTCAGCCGGTCCATCTCCGCCGCCAGCTCGTGCCCCAGCACCCGGTACGCCGCTCTGCGCACCGTCGCCGCCCACACGCCGCCCCGGTCGGTCTGCGGGGCAGCGAACCGCCGGTACTGCCCGACCAGTTCACCGGCGCCCGCCGGGTCGGTGAAGAGGCCGTCGACGTGGCGCAGGGCGTCGTAGCCCGTGGTGCCCGCGACCGGCCACGCGGCCGGCAGCCGTTCGCCGTCGGCGAGGATCTTCTCCACGACCGTCCAGCGCCCGCCGGTCGCCTCGTGCAGCCGCCGCAGATAGCCGTCGGGGTCGGCGAGCCCGTCGGGGTGGTCGACGCGCAGCCCGTCCAGTACCCCCTCGCGCAGCAGGGCGAGGATCTTCGCGTGCGTCGCCTCGAACACCTCGGGGTCCTCGACCCGCACCCCGATCAGCTCGGAGATGCTGAAGAACCGCCGGTAGTTCAGCTCGGTACGGGCCAGCCGCCACCACACCGGGCGGTACCACTGGGCGTCCAGCAGCGCGGTCAGCGGCAGCCCGGCCGTGCCCTCGCGCAGCGGGAACACCTGGTCGTGGTAGCGCAGGACGTCCCCGTCGACCGTCAGCCGCCCGGTCTCCGCGCCCAGCGGACCGCCGAGCACCGGCAGCAGCAGCTGCCCGCCCCCGGCCTCCCAGTCGATGTCGAACCAGCGCGCGTACGGCGACCTCGGGCCCTCGCGCAGCACCTCCCACAGGGCGTGGTTGTGGCGCGCGGACAGCGCCATGTGGTTGGGCACCAGATCCGCCACCAGGCCGAGCCCGTGCTCCCGCGCGGTGCGCGACAGCGCGCGCAGCCCCTGTTCGCCGCCCAGTTCGTCCCGTACGCGCGCGTGGTCGACGACGTCGTACCCGTGCGCCGACCCGGGCACCGCCTCCAGCACCGGCGACAGATGCAGATGCGACACGCCGAGCGACGCGAGATACGGCACCGCCCGCGCGGCAGCCGCGAACGGGAAGCCCGGCTGCAACTGGAGGCGGTAGGTGGCGGTGGGCACCAAGAGGGCGGGGCGCACAGATGTCATGCAAACCTACGTACCCCCGGCGCCGCCTTTCGTGTCACCCCGCACCCCTCCCTGCCCGTTCCGGACCGCCGCCGCAATCGCCCACACGGGTGACTCGCCCGCCACCGCCTCAACGGCGGAGGATCTTCACGCCCTGATGTCCCCTTGCCGCCATGTCCCCTTGCCGCCTTCCCGCCATGCCCTCACGGCCACACGGCCTCACGCCGTCGGGCGTTCCGGCGAGGACTGCTCCGGGACCTCCGCGCGGGCGCCGCCCGCCCCCGCGTCCCCCGTGGAATCCAGGCTCGGCAGCACGAAGTTGACGATGGTCAGCTGGTGGCCGCAATGGGGGCAGGAGTGCTCGGTGCCGAGCGGCGGCAGCGGCGTCGCAGCATCGGCCCCGGCCCCGGCCCCGGCTCCGGCTCCGATCGCGGTCCCCGACCCGATCCCGGCCCCGATGCCGATCCCGGCCCTGGCACCAGCCCCTGCCCCCGCCCCATCGCCGACCTCCGCCTTACCCGCGCCGCCTCCACCGCCATTACCGCCGGTACCGCCCCCATCGCTCCCGTCGCCCCCCGCTCCCGCCCCGCCCCGCGCGCCATGGGCCCGCTCCCACAGGGCGCGGCAAGTGGCGGTGCAGAAGCGGGAGTCGGGGCGGCCCCGGCGGCGGGGGGAGGGGACGAACTCGACGCCGCAGGTGGCGCAGAGACCGGGTGCGGTGCGCATGGGACCTCCTGAAAGGGAGCGGGGGGTTGGTCATCGCGATCCGCCGCCCAGTACAGCGCGCCGACGGTTACCACGCCGGAACGCCTCCCGTTACCTCGCTGCAACCTCCTGTGTGCGCATTGCCCGGGATCCCGCAGGCCGTAAGGCTGTTACGTCGCTGAAACCATCGCGGTGAGAGCATCGGGCGCCGGTGGTCAGGCCAGGGCGGGGGTGCTTCCATGCCCCGTGAATCGGTATTGGCCGGTCGCCGGGTTATGCGCGCATGCCTGTTCGGCGGGAGGGTGGGAATTCCCTTCCCGGTTACGGCCCTTTGGCGCGTGCCGCCATGGCCGTCGCTTTATGCTGCCGGTTTGCGTCCTTACCCGACCGGGCGGTCGGACGGTGGTTGAATGTGCAGCGAATAGCCGGAAAGTAAAGGGAGAATGGCTCATTCCGGCTGTAAGGGCTCCCGGCGGGACCGCAAGGGCTGACTCCGGTTCACTCAAGGGGTGGCCCGCTCAAGGACGTCATCAAGGGCCGCCACAGGCTTCCGGTGATGCTCCGAAGGCTTCTGAAACACCCCCGCACCTGTAGCTCGGTGAAATTGATGGCCCGTCTCAAATGCTGGATAGCAGGATGTGTCACCGTCTGGACTGTGAGTTGGCTGTTAGAGTGAAGCGTCAGGGAAAAGGACTCTTGTTCGCCTGGAGCCTCGTTCGAAATTGCGAGTGCGCCCCCGGTTCGGCTCCTCGCAGTGAGCGGACTCCACAGGTCTACGAACCGAAGTGATCAGGGACCCGACTACAGCGGTGCAGTGGTGAGGCAGTCGTACAGTGCCGGCGCGCCGAGGACCCGGTCGCCATGAAATGAGCGCGAGAAGTCGGTGGACGCCGCTGGCATTTGTGGCGTGCGCCGGTCGATCGGCCCGTGGCAGCGGAATCGGTGTGTGCCGGCAGGCGTCGCCGGAGGTCGCGACGCACGAGGAAGGCGTGAGCCGAGCGAACGGAGATGTAGGTGCGACGGGGGAGTACGGATGACAGGATCGTCGACGTCGACATTCGATCATTATCAGCGGACGGCTCACCGAGAAACGCGGGTGAGGATCCGGACCATGTGGCGACACTCGCGGAGCTGGACATTGCGCTGCCGCCCATCATCGTGCACCGTGCCTCGATGCGGGTCATCGACGGACTGCACCGGCTGCGCGCCGCCCAGTTGCGCGGCCACCACACCATCGCCGTGACCTTCTACGACGGCACGGAAGCGGACGCCTTCGTGCTGGCCGTGGAGTCCAATGTGCGGCACGGACTGCCGCTGTCGCTGCCCGACCGCAAACGGGCCGCCGCGCGGATCGTCGCCACGCATCCGCAGTGGTCGGACCGGAAAATAGCCTCCGTGACGGGCATCGCGCCCGGCACGGTCGCCGAGGTGCGCCGGACCGTCCGGGCCGGCGGTGCCGGGGAGGATCTCCCCCGGATCGGCCGGGACGGGCGGGTGCGTCCCGTCGACATCGCCGAGGGGCGCAGACGGGCGGGGCAGCTGATCAGCGAGAACCCCGATCTGTCCCTGCGTCAGATAGCCCGCGCCGCCGGTATCTCCCCGGAGACCGCCCGGGATGTGCGCAATCGCCTCAGCCGGGGGGAGGAGCCGTTGCTCCCCGCCCGTCCCCGGGGCGCCCGGTCGAGACCGCGCGAGGAGATACTCAGAGTCGTGCCGCAGTCGGGCTATGGGGAAACGGTCCGGCACGACACCGCCGCCGTCCCCGCGTTCACGGAGGGGCTCTCGGCGGTGAACCGGCTCAAGGCGGACCCCGCCCTCCGGCTCAACGAGACGGGCCGGCAACTGCTGCGGCTGCTCAGCGTTCATATGCTCCCGCCCGACGAGTGGGAGGGAATCATCGACACCGTGCCTCCGTACTGGAGCGGCACCGTGGCCCATCTGGCCCGTGAGTGCGCGCATATCTGGGAAGAGGTCGCCGCCCGGGTGGAGAAGAACCTCGCCCAAGGCAATGATTCCCCGGTTCCGGCGGCTACTTCGGTGCCCGCCGCCGCGCCGGTCCTTCCGGTGGATTCGTCGGCCATTCCACGCGTCTGAGTTCCCCGGCACGTCCGGCGGACAACTCCGTCGGGACTCCGCGGGACTCCACGGGGTTCCACGGGGTTCCGACGGGCCACTTCGGCCGGTCACCGGGCCCGGTCGCCCCCCCCCCCCAGCCGGCCGGGCCCGGGGGGGGGCCGCCCCGGCCGAACCGCCCGGCGGGCCGGAGGCCCCAACAGCCCGCCCCGATTTGCCACCCGGCACAATGG
>NZ_JBHTZD010000036.1:0-48087 GCF_042790455.1 Streptomyces sp. NPDC056734 | reverse complement strand
TCGGGACCCGGGGGTACTCTCCGGGTTCCCAGGGGGTCCCGCCGGGCCACTCCGCCGGGCCCCCGGCCCCGGACCCCCCCCCCGCGGCGCCGCCCGGCGGGGGGGGGCCACGACCCGTCCGAACCGGCCGTGCGTCCGACTGCCCATTCGAGCAGGCCGAGTTGTCCAACCGGGCAATTCGGTCGGTTGGACGCCGCCGCGGCTCCAGCGACGCACGGAACCGTCCGGCCGGGCGGCGGTGCGGCATGCCGCCCGGCCG
Source organism: Streptomyces sp. NPDC056734 (assembly GCF_042790455.1). Classification (NCBI taxonomy): domain Bacteria; kingdom Bacillati; phylum Actinomycetota; class Actinomycetes; order Kitasatosporales; family Streptomycetaceae; genus Streptomyces; species Streptomyces sp. NPDC056734. The sequence goes on along the minus strand of NZ_JBHTZD010000036.1, from coordinate 47,828 downwards.
GACGGTATCCGGCCGACGAGCCGCCCTATCTTCCATGCCTAAAACCTCACTCTGCGTGCGTGGTTGGTCGGAATTCAGACAGGTATCGTCGGCCCCGGATCGCGAGACACCGGAATGGCCCGAGAACTCACTCCGCCCATTTACGGCCGCTGTTTCCCCGAATCCCTACCGCAGGAGGTTCCCTTCGACATGCTGGTCACTCAGACCCCCGGTGGGGTGATGATGAAGGGCGGCGACGATTCGGAGCCGTCCACGATCAGGCCGGGAACATCGCGGCGGGTACTCGCCTTTGTCACACCGCATCGCGCGACGGTGATCGCGCTCATTCTGGTCACCCTCGTCGATTCGCTCATCATCGTCGCGACCCCTCTGCTGCTGAAGGAGATCGTCGACAGCGGAATCCTGAAAGACGACTCCCAGGTCGTCCTGGTCTTCGCGCTGCTGGTCGCCGGACTCGCCCTGGTGGGCTCGGTGACCCAGCTCGCCCAGAGCTATCTCTCCGGCCGGATCGGCCAGGGCGTCAGCTATGACCTGCGGGTTCAGGCGTTCCGCCATGTGCAGCGCATGCCGCTGGCCTTCTTCACCCGCACCCAGACCGGCGCCCTCTCCAGCCGGCTCAGCACCGATGTGGTGATGGCCCAGCAGGCCCTCACCACCTTGCTGATGTCGGCGACCGGCGCCCTCACCGTGGTGCTGGTGCTCGCCGAGATGTTCTATCTCTCCTGGCTCGTCACCCTGATCGCTCTCGTCCTCCTCCCCGTCTTCTTCCTGCCGTGGCTCTACATCGGCCGCCGCCTCCAGGCGTATTCCAGGAAGCAAATGGAATTGCACGCCAACCTGAGCGGCACCATTCACGAGCGCTTCAATGTGCAAGGCGCCATGCTCGCCAAGCTCTTCGGCCGCCCGGCCCAGGAACTCGGCAAGTACGAGGGCGAAGCGGCGAACGTACGGGAAGTCGGTGTACGGCTGACGGTCTTCAGCCGACTGGCGTTCATTCTCATGGCCCTGCTCACCGCGCTCACCACCGCCCTCGTGTACGGCGTCGGCGGCGGCCTGGTCATCAACGGGGCCATCGGACTGGGCACCCTGGTCGCCCTCGCCACCCTGCTGGGCCGGCTCTTCGGCCCCATCACCCAGCTCTCCAGCATGCAGGCCAACGCTCTCACGGTGCTGATCAGCTTCGACCGGATCTTCGAACTCCTCGACATCAAGCCGCTCATCGAGGAACGCCCCGACGCCACCGCGCTCCCCGCCCCGAGCAGCGCCCCGGCCCCCGAGGTCCGCTTCGAGGGCGTCTCCTTCGCCTACCCCCGCCCCGAGGAGGTCTCGCTCGCCTCCCTGGAGAACCACCCCGGCGCCGCCGGCGAACGCACCCGGCCCGCCGACCAGGTCCTGCACGGCCTCGACTTCAGCGTCGCCCCGGGCACCCTCACCGCCCTCGTCGGCCCCTCCGGCGCAGGCAAGACCACCATCACCCACCTGGTCTCCCGGCTGTACGACGTGTCCGGCGGTACCGTCCGCATCGACGGCGAGGACGTCCGAGACCTCACCTTCGACTCGCTGCGCGCCACCGTCGGCGTGGTCGCCCAGGACGCCTATCTCTTCCACGACACCATCCGCGCCAACCTCGCCTACGCCCGCCCCGACGCCACCGAGGCGGAGCTGATCGAGGCGTGCGACCAGGCCCGTATCTGGGATCTGATCCAGTCCCTGCCCGACGGCCTCGACACCGTCGTCGGGGACCGTGGCTTCCGGCTCTCCGGCGGCGAGAAGCAGCGGGTCGCCGTCGCCCGGCTGCTGCTGAAGGCACCGGCGGTCGTCGTCCTGGACGAGGCCACCGCCCATCTCGACTCCGAGGCGGAGGCCGCCGTGCAGCGCGCCCTGAAGACCGCCCTGCGCGACCGCACCTCCCTGGTGATCGCCCACCGGCTCTCCACCGTCCGCGAGGCCGACCAGATCCTCGTCATCGACGACGGCCGGGTCCGCGAACGCGGCACCCACGACGAACTCCTCGCCGCCGGGGGCCTCTACACCCAGCTCCACACCACCCAGTTCAGCAGGTCCCCCGACGCCGTGCCCCACCCCCGCGACAACGGCCACCGCGAGGCCGACACCCACGAGCAGCGGCCGATGCCGGCCATCCGTACCCGAGGCGGCGGGATGCCCGGCGGCATGCCGGGTGGGATGCCGGGAGGAATGCCAGGGGGCATGCCGGGCGGCGGGCTCCGCCGCCGGGGTGGCGGCGGGACACCCGGCGGGACACCCGGAGGCGGTCCGGGCGGCGGCCCGACCGGCGGCCCTGGCGGCAACCCGAACGGCAACCCGACCGGCGGTCCCACCCGAGGCCCGGGCGGCGGCCCGAACGGCGGTCCGAACGGCGGTCCGAACGGCGGACCCGGCGGAATCCCCGGCGGCGGCAAGGTCCGTGGCCCGCGCCGACCGGGCGACGGAACTGCCTGACCGGCCTTGGGACAGGCCGTGACCGGTCCGACCCGCCCCAATCTCGACTGAATCGGCCGCAACCCGGCCGATCGGCACCACCAGCCCCAGAACCCCGCACATGCGGTCGCCCGTCGAAGGGGGAGACATGAACGGCACGTCGGTGGCAGCGCCGGGCTCGGTGCTGGAGTTGTTCCGCGCACACGTGGCGCGGACGCCGGACGCGGTGGCGGTCGTCCAGGGCGAGCGGCACCTGTCGTACGGCGAACTGGACGCCGCCTCCGACCGGGTGGCCGGGTATCTGCACGCTCAGGGCGTCCGGCGTGGTGACCGGGTGGCGGTGCGGCTGGAGCGGTCGGCCGAGCTGGTCGGCGTCCTGCTGGGGGTGTGGAAGGCGGGGGCGGCGTACGTCCCGGTCGACAGCGCCTATCCCGCCGAGCGGGTCGCCTTCGTGCTCACCGACTCCGCGCCCGCCCTGACGCTCGACGCGCCGCCGAGCCCCGGCAGTGGGGACGCGCCACCCCCGTACGACGGCCCGAGGGGTGACGATCTCGCGTACGTGATGTACACCTCCGGCTCGACCGGGACACCGAAGGGCGTGGCCGTGCCGCAGGGCGCGGTCGCCGCCCTCGCCGGGGACGGTGGCTGGCGGGTCGGTCCCGGGGACGCCGTCCTCTTCCATGCCCCGCACGCGTTCGACATCTCGTTGTTCGAGGTGTGGGTGCCGCTGACGGCGGGCGCCCGGATCGTCGTGGCTGAGCCGGGCATCGCCGTCGACGCGGCGGCGATACGGCGGCACCTCGCCGCCGGGGTGACCCATGTGCACGTCACGGCCGGGCTGTTCCGGGTGCTCGCCGATGAGGCGCCCGACTGCTTCGCCGGGGCGCGGGAGGTGCTGACCGGCGGGGACGTCGTACCCCCCGAGGCCGTACGGCGGGTGCGGGAGGGGTGCCCGGGTGTGCGCGTACGGCATCTGTACGGCCCCACGGAGTCCACGTTGTGCGCCACCTGGCACACCATCGAGCCCGGCGCGCACAGCGGCGCACAGCTCCCCATCGGGCGCCCCCTGGCCGGCCGTCAGGTCCATCTCCTGGACGACACCCTCCGTCCGGTCGCGCCCGGAGTGACCGGCGAGCTGTATCTGTCCGGCGCCGGGCTGGCGCACGGCTACCACCGGCGGGCCGGGCTCAGCGCCGAACGGTTCGTGGCGTCCCCGTTCGCGGCCGGACAGCGGATGTACCGCACCGGTGACCTGGCCCGCCGGACCGACGACGGCGAACTGGTGTTCGCCGGTCGGGCCGACGCCCAGGTCAAGATCCGGGGCTTCCGGGTCGAACCCGGCGAGGTGGAGACCGCGCTCGCGGCCCTGCCCGGCGTCGGTCAGGCCGTCGTGGCCGTCCGTGCGGACCGGCCCGGCGAGAAGCGCCTGATCGGGTACGTCGTCCCGGACGGCGCGCACGCCCGGCCGGAGTGGCTGCGCGCGGAACTCGCCCGGACCCTGCCCGACTACATGGTCCCGGCCGCCCTCGTCCTCCTCGACGCGCTCCCGCTGACCGTCAACGGCAAGGTCGATCACCGGGCCCTGCCCGCACCGGAGGCGGCGGCCACCACGACCCGCGAGCCCCGCACCCCGGCCGAGCGGCTCATCTGCGCGCTCTTCGCCGATGTCCTCGGGCGTGAGCGGGTCGGCGTGGACGACAGCTTCTTCGAACTCGGCGGCGACTCCATCATGTCGATGCAGCTCGCCGCGCGCGGCACCCGCAAGGGCGTCCGCTTCCGTGCCCAGGACGTCTTCGAGCACGAGACCCCGGCCGCCCTCGCCGCCGTGGCCACCCTCGAAGCGGGCGCGCGGCCGTCGGAACCCGATGTCCCGCTCCTCGTCCTCACCGCCGACGAGTCCGCCGAACTGACCGCCGACGTCCCGCGACTCGCCGAGGTCTGGCCGCTCACCCCGCTCCAGGAAGGGCTGCTCTTCCACGCCGCCTACGACGAACAGGGCCCCGATGTCTACGAGGGCCAGTGGGTGCTGGAACTGCGCGGACCGCTCGACACGGCCCGGCTGCGGGCGGCCTGGGAAGGGGTCGCGGCCCGGCATCCCACCCTGCGGGCCGGGTTCCACCGGCTCGGCTCGGGGCGGCTCGTCCAGGCCGTGGTGACCGACGTACGGGTGCCGTGGCGGGAGGTCGATCTGGCCGGGCTGGGCGCGGCGGACACCGAGGCGCGGCTCGCGGAGCAGGCCGAGCGCGAGCGCGCCGAGCGATTCGACCCCGCCCGGCCGCCCCTGCTGCGGCTGGTCCTGATCCGGCTCTCGGCCGGCGTGCACCGGCTGATCGTCGTCACGCACCACATCCTGTTCGACGGCTGGTCGATGTCCGTCGTCCTGAACGAGGTCTCCGCCCTGTACGAGTCCGGCGGCGACGCCTTTGGGCAGTCCGGCGGCGACACCTCCGGGCTGGGCCCTGCGCCGTCCTTCCGGGACCATCTCGTCTGGCTGGCCCGGCAGGACAAGGAGGCCGCGCGGACCGCCTGGCGGGCGGAGCTGGCCGGGGTGGACGAGCCGACGCTCGTGGACCCCCTGGGGCGGGCGGCCGACTCCGCGGCGGCCGGATATCTGACCCGGGCCCTCCCGGAGGAGTTCACCGCCCGCCTCGTCGCCTTCGCGCGGGCCGCCGGGCTGACCGTCAACACGCTGGTGCAGGGCGCCTGGGCGCTGGTGCTCGCGCGGCTGACCGGCCGTACGGACGTGGTGTTCGGCGCCCCCGTCGCCGCCCGGCCCACCGAACTGCCCGGCGTCGAGGGGATGGTCGGGGTGTTCATGAACACCGTGCCCGTCCGGGTGCCCCTGGACGGTGAGCAGCCGGCGCTGGAGCTGCTCACCGGCTTGCAGGGCCGCCAGTCCGCGCTGCTCGGCGCCCACCACCTGGGCCTGTCGGAGCTGCAACGGCTGACCGGTTCGCGCTCCGCCTTCGACTCGGTGCTCGTCTTCGAGAACTACCCCCGCGCGGTCGGCGACCCGGCGTCCCCCGGCGCCCTGCGCATGGAGCACCTCTCGACCGTCGAGGGCACCCACTACCCGCTCACCCTCGGCGTCGTCCTCGGCGACCGCCTGCGGCTGCGCCTCGCCCACCGGCTCGCCCTGTTCCCGGCGACGGACGCCGCGGCACTCGCCGACGCGCTGGCCCGGGTGCTGGAGCAGCTGGTGACGGACCCGTCGACGCCGGTGGGACGCGTGGAGGTGCCGCTGCCCGGGACGGGCGCCGGGTCCGACGCGCCCGATCTCTCCGTCGTGCCCGACCTCTTCGACGCGCCCGATCTTTCCGACGTGCCCGACCTCTCCGACGTGCCCGGTCTCTCCGGCTCCTCCGCCTCGCCGGGCTCCTCCGGTCTCTCCGGCTCCTCCGCCTCGCCGGGCTCCTCCGGTCTCTCCGGCTCCTCCGCCGCGCCCGGCTCCCCTGGCCTCTCCGACCCGTCCCACACCGCCCCCCTCCCGCCCCGTCACTTCGCCGCCCAGGCCGCCCGTACCCCGGCGGCCGTCGCCCTCGTCGCGGGTGGCCGGGAGCTGACGTACGCCCGGCTCGCCGCCGACTCCGGGCGGCTCGCCCGCCGGCTCGCCGGCCACGGGGTCGGGCCCGAGGCCCGGGTCGCCGTGCTGGCGCCGCGCTCGGTGGAGCTGATCACCGGGCTGCTCGCCATCGCGCTCGCGGGCGGGGCGTACGTACCCGTCGACCCCGAACACCCCGCCGACCGCATCGCCTTCGTCCTCGCCGACGCCGCGCCGCAGGCCGTGCTGTGCACCCCGGAGACCCGGGCGATGGTGCCGCAGGGGTTCACGGGGCCGGTGGTGACGCTGGACGGCGAGGAGCCGGACGCCGCCGGGGTGCCCGTACCGGAGTTCACCGCTCCGGCCCTCGACCCCGACCACACCGCCTACGTCATCTACACCTCCGGCTCCACCGGCACCCCCAAGGGCGCCGCCGTCACCCACCGGGGACTGGGGAGCCTGATCGCCGACCGCATCGCCCGGTACGGGATGGATTCCGGCACCCGTCTCGTCCAGCTCGTGTCGCCGAGCTTCGACGTGTCGATGGGGGACATCTGGCCGACGCTGTGCGCGGGCGGTCGGCTGGTGCTGGCGCCGCCCGGCGGGCACACCACCGGCGACGAACTCGGCGAGCTGCTCGCCGCGCACCGCATCACCCACGCCGTGCTGCCCGCCGTCCAGCTCACCCATCTGCCCGACCGGCCGCTGCCCGACCTGCGGGTGCTGGTGTCCGGCGGGGACGCGCTCCCGGCCGACACCCGGCGCCGCTGGGCGGGCCGCTGCGCGCTGTACAACGAGTACGGCGTCACCGAGGCGACCGTCGTCTCCACCGTCACCGCCCCGCTGGCCGAGTCCGGCCCGCTGACCATCGGCGGCCCGGTCGCGCGGTCCGGGGCGCACGTCCTGGACGGCTTCCTGCGTCCGGTACGGCCCGGGGTGACCGGCGAGTTGTATCTGACCGGGACCGGGCTCGCCCGGGGGTATCTCGCCCGGCCCTCGCTCACCGCCCACCGGTTCGTCGCCGCCCCGGGGACACCCGGCGGGCGGATGTACCGCACCGGCGACCTGGTCCGGTGGACCCCCGCCGGGGAACTGGTGTTCGTCGGGCGGGCCGACGAGCAGGTCAAGCTGCGCGGCCACCGCATCGAACTCGGCGAGGTGGAGACCGCGCTCGCGGACCACCCGGACGTCGAGCAGGCCGTCGCCGCCCTCCACGACCAGCGGCTGATCGGCTACGCGGTGCCCGCCGCCGGCCGTACCCCGGACCCGTCGGCCGTACGCGCCCACGCCGCCCGGGTGCTCCCCGACCACATGGTCCCGTCGGCCGTGGTGGTCCTGCCCGCGCTGCCCCTGACCCCGAACGGCAAGCTGGACCGCGAGGCGCTGCCCGCCCCCGACTTCGCCGCCGGAGCCGTCGGCCGGGAGCCCCGGGGTCCCGCCGAGGAGATCCTGTGCACGGCCGTCGCCGAACTGCTCGGGCTCGACCGGGCCGGTGCCGACGACAGCTTCTTCGCGCTCGGCGGCGATTCCATCACCTCGCTGCAACTGGTCACCCGGGCCCGGCAGGCCGGACTGGTCGTCACGCCCCGGCAGATCTTCGACGAGAAGACCCCGGAACGGCTCGCCCTGGTGGCCAAGCCGCTCGGCGCCGGTGACGGGGCGGCGGGCGTCGACGACGAGACGGGCGAGGTGCCCTGGACGCCCGCCGCGCATCTGCTCGGCGAGCGGATCACCGGCCGGGCCTTCGCCCAGTGGACGGTCCTCGCCACCCCGCCCGGCCTGCGCCCCGACGCCCTCGCCACCGCCCTCACCGCCCTCCTCGACACCCACGCGGCCCTCCGCGCCCGTATCGGGACCAACGGGAGCGCCGGGAACGCCGAGACCAACGGGAGCGCCGGGAACACCGAGGGCACGGCCGACGGTCTCGCCGCGCACCACCTGACCGTCGTCCCCCGTGACTCCGTCGACACCACCGGCCTCCTCCGCAGCCTGGACGCCACCGCCGCCCGTACCGCCGCCGAACTCGCCGACGCCGCCGAGGGCGCCGCGCGGGAGGCCGTGGAGCGGCTGGATCCGGCGGGCGGGGGCATGGTCCGGGCCGTCTGGCTGGACGCCGGGCCGGGCCGCAGCGGGCGGCTGGTGCTCGCCGTGCATCACCTCGCGGTCGACGGGGTGTCCTGGCGGGTGCTGGTGCCGGAGCTGCGTCAGGCGTACGAGGCCGCCGCCGCCGGGCAGCCGCCCAGGCTCGCCCCGGTCGCCACCTCGTACCGGCACTGGACCCGGCGGCTCGCGGCGGAGGCGCACCGGGACCACCGGGTCGCCGAACTGCCCGCCTGGGCCGCCCTGCTGCGCGACGCCACCCCGCTGCCCGGCGTGCTGCCGCTGGACCCCGAGGGGGACACGGCGGCGACCGTCCGCCGGGACACCTGGACGCTGCGCAACAACGACACCGCCACCCTCGCCGGCCGTACCGCGACCCTCTTCCACTGCGGACTGCACGAGATCCTGCTCGCCACCCTCGCCGGAGCCGTCGCGCACTGGCGCCAGGACCCGTACGCGCCGGTCCTGGTGCAGGTCGAGAGCCATGGCCGGGCCCCGCTGGACGGCGCCGATCTGTCCCGGACCGTGGGCTGGTTCACCAGCGCCCACCCGGTACGGCTCGACCTGGGCGGGGTGGACCTGTACCGGGCGATGGACGGGGAGGCGGCGGCCGGGCGGCTGCTGAAGACCGTGAAGGAACAGATCCGCGCGGTGCCCGGCGACGGCCTCGGCTACGGGCTGCTGCGCCACCTCAACCCCGGCACCGCACCCGTCCTCGCCGAACTGCCCGCCCCGCAGATCGGCTTCAACTACCTGGGCCGGTTCACCGCCCGCACCCGCCCCGGCGCCGACCCCGCCATCCCCTGGGAACCGGCCGGGCCACGCGCCCTGTACAGCTCGGACGACCCGCGCATGCCGGTGCCGCACGCGCTGGAGGCGGGCGCCGCCGTCCGTGACACCCGCCACGGGCCCCAGCTCACCCTCTCCCTCAGCCGCCCGGCCCGGGTGCTGGGCGACGCGGCCGTGGACACCCTCGGCCGGATCTGGCTGGCGCTGCTGCGCGGCCTGGCCGGCCACTCCGACCATCCGGAGGTCGGCGGCCACACCCCGTCCGACTTCCCCCTGCTCGACCTGGACCAGGACGAGGTCGAGCAGCTCGAAGCGATCGCAGCGGACCTCGAAGGAGGGCTCTTCCGGTGACGTCCACAACCCCGGTCCACGGCTCGGCGCTCGCCGAAGTCTGGCCGCTCTCCCCGTTGCAGGAAGGTCTCCTCTTCCACGCCCAGTACGGCGGCCGGGCGAGCGGCCCCGACCTCTACACCATCCAGCGCACCGACCTGCTGCACGGGGCCGTCGACGCGGGGCGGCTGCGCGCCGCCTGGCGGACCCTGCTGGAACGGCACTCCGCGCTGCGGGCCAGCTTCCACCGCCGTAAGTCCGGCCGGACCGTGCAGCTCATCCCGCGCGAGGTCGCCCTGCGCTGGCGGGAGATCGACATCTCCGACGGCGGATTCACCGAGGACGAGGCACTGACCGAGGTGCGGCGGCTGGCCGCCGAGGAGCGTGCCGAGCGGTTCGACCTCGCCAAGGCGCCCCTGCTGCGGCTGCTGCTCGTCCGGTACGCGCCCGACCGGCACTGGACCGTCATGACGTCCCATCACATCCTGCTGGACGGCTGGTCGATGCCGGTGCTGCTCACCGAACTCGCCGCCCTCTACGCGGCCGGCGGCGACCCGGCCGGGCTCGGGCCCGCGCCGACCTTCCGTGACCATCTCGCCTGGCTCGCCCGGCAGGACCAGGACGCCGCCCGCACCGCCTGGCACGCCGAACTCGCCGACGCCGACGGCCCCACCCTCGTCGCGCCCGCCGACCCGGACCGCGCGCCGGTGCTGCCCGAGAAGAACGCGCTGGCCCTCTCCGACACCCTCACCGGCGCCCTCGCCACCCTCGGCCGCCGTCACGGCCTGACCGTGAACACCGTCGTCCAGGGCGCCTGGGCGATGCTGCTGGCCCGGCTCACCGGCCGTACCGACGTGGTCTTCGGCGCCACCGTCGCCGGGCGGCCCGCCGAACTGCCCGGCGTCGAGGCGATGGTGGGCCTGTTCATCAACAGCGTGCCGGTCCGGGTCCGCCTCGACCCCGACCAGCCGGTGCTGCGCACCCTGACCGAACTCCAGTCCCGCCAGTCCGCGCTTCTCGCCCATCAGCACCTCAGCCTCACCGAGATCCAGCGGGTGGGCGGGCCGGGCGCGGTGTTCGACACCATGCTGATGTTCGAGAACTACCCGCTGCCCCCCGACCGGCCCTCCACCCCCGGCGCGCTCGCCTTCACGCACGTCGAGGGCCACCAGGCCACCCACTACGCCCTGACCCTCGGCGTCATGCCCGGCACGCCGATGAAGGTGCACATCACCTACCGGCCCGACGCCGTCGACCCCGACGTGGCCCGTGACCTGCTGGCCCGGCTGGTGTGGATCCTTGAGCAGATCGTCGCCGACCCGTCCGCCCCGGCCGGCCGCATCGGGCTCGTGGGACAACTGGAACGCGGCCTGGTCGTGGAGGGCTGGAACGCCACCGCCGGGGAGGACCCGCCCGGCAGCTCCGTCCTGGACCTCTTCCGCGCCCGCGTGGCGGCGGCCCCCGACGCGGTCGCCGTCACGTCGGGTGAGCGGCACCTGTCGTACGGCGAACTGGACGCCGCCTCCGACCGGGTGGCCGCGTATCTCCACGGGCGGGGCGTCCGGCGTGGTGACCGGGTGGCGGTGCGGCTGGAGCGGTCGCCCGATCTGATCGGCTCGCTGCTGGGGGTGTGGAAGGCGGGGGCGGCGTACGTCCCGGTCGACAGCGCGTATCCCGCCGAGCGGGTCGCGTACGTACTGACGGACTCCGCGCCCGCGGTGACGGTCGACGCGGTCGACGTGCACGACGGGGAGCGCGTTGGCGTACCGCCGGTCGTCGAGAGCGCCGGGGACGATCTCGCGTACGTGATGTACACCTCCGGGTCGACGGGGACGCCGAAGGGGGTCGCCGTGCCGCACGGGAGCGCGGCGGCGACGGTCGGGGAGCGCGGCTGGGGCGTCGGCCCCGGCGACGCGGTGCTCTTCCACGCCCCGCACGCGTTCGACATCTCGCTGTTCGAGGTGTGGGTGCCGCTGGCGACCGGCGCCCGGGTGGTGGTCGCCGAGCCGGGCGTCGCGATCGACGCGGCGGCGATACGGCGGCACATCGCCGCCGGGGTCACCCATGTGCACCTGACGGCCGGGCTGTTCCGGGTCCTCGCGGAAGAGGCCCCCGACAGCTTCACCGGCGTGCGCGAGGTGCTGACCGGCGGTGACGTCGTCCCCCTGGAGGCGGTGGAGCGGGTCCGCGCTGCCTGCCCTGAGGTACGGGTACGGCATCTGTACGGGCCCACCGAGGTCGCCCTGTGCGCCACCTGGCATCTCTTCGAACCCGGGGAGGAACAGGGCGAGGTGCTGCCGCTGGGACGGCCGCTGAACAACCGGCAGGTGTATGTCCTCGACCCCTTCCTCCAGCCGGTGCCGCCCGGGGTGACGGGAGAGCTGTATGTCGCCGGGGCGGGGCTGGCCCGGGGGTATCTGGGGCGGGCGGGGCTGTCGGCGGAACGGTTCGTGGCGTCGCCGTTCGCCGCCGGGGAGCGGATGTACCGGACCGGCGACCTGGTCCGCTGGACCACCGGCGTCGAACTCGTCTTCGTCGGCCGGGCCGACGCCCAGGTCAAGATCCGGGGCTTCCGCGTCGAACTCGGCGAGGTCGAAGCCGCGCTCGCCGCCCGGCCAGGGGTGGGACAGGCGGTCGTGGTCGCGCGCGAGGACCGGCCCGGCGAGAAGCGGTTGGTGGGGTATGTGGTGCCGGGCGGGGGCGAGGCGCTTGGCCGGGCTGCCGGGGCCGTGTCCGCTGGGGTTGTGGGTGGGCTGGATGCCGAGGGCGGGCCTGGCGGGGAGGCCGGGGGGCTGGACCGCGAGGTCGTGCCTGCCTGGGTGGCCGATGGGCCGGATGCCGAGGCCGCGCCTGCTCGGGCCACCGATGCCCTGGACCCTGAGGCCCCGCCCGCTCGGGCTGCCGACGCCGTGGATGCTGAGGCCGGGCGTGCCCGGGAGGCTGGGACGATGGAGCCGGAGGCTGTGCCTGCTCGGGGCGCGCATGCGCTGGACTCTGAGGGCGCGTCTGCTCGGGCCGCCGACGCCTTGGATGCCGAGGCCGGGCGTGCCCGGGAGGCCGGGACGCCGGACCCGGAGGCCGTGCCCGTTCGGGGCGCCGATGCGCTGGACCCGGAGGCCGTGCCCACCCAGGTCGCCGAGGACCCCGACCCCGACGCCCCTGCCCCCGCCCCCGCCCCCCTGGACCCCGAGGCCCTGCGCGCCCAGCTCGCCGGCGTCCTGCCCGACTACATGGTTCCCGCCGCGCTCGTCGTCCTCGACGCGTTGCCGTTGACCGTCAACGGCAAGGTCGATCACCGGGCGCTGCCCGCGCCGGAGTTCGCGTCCGCCGTGAGCCGGGAGCCGCGTACCGCCGGCGAGAAGCTGCTGTGCGAGCTGTTCGCCGAGGTGCTCGGGCGGGAGCGGGTCGGGGTGCGGGACAGCTTCTTCGAGCTGGGCGGCGACTCGATCATGTCGATGCAGCTGGCCGCGCGCGGCACCCGCCGGGGCGTGGTGTTCAGCGCGCAGGACGTCTTCGAGCACGAGACCCCGGCCGCCATCGCCGCCGTCGCCCGCCTGGACACCGACGGCGACACCGACCGCGACGGCGACACCGGGCCCGTACCGCCGACCCCCGCCGTCGCCGCGTCCGGCGCCGTCGCCGCGCGCCCCGGGTTCGCCCAGTGGACGGTGGTCGGAGCGCCGCCCGCGCTCGGACTTGAGACCCTCACCGCCGGGCTCGGCGCCCTCCTCGACACCCACGACATGCTGCGCGCGCGGGCCGAGGACGGGCCCGTGCTGGTGGTCGGCGAGCGCGGCGCCGTCGACCCCGCCGAGCTGATCTCCGTACTGCGCGTGACCGACCCCGGCGAGCTGGACGGGGCCGCCCAGCGGGCCGCCCGCGCGGCGGCGGGACGGCTCGACCCGGCCGCCGGCGCGATGCTCCGGCTGATCTGGGTCGACGCCGGACCCGACCACGTGGGCCGGCTGGTGTTCGTCGCCCACCACCTGATCGTGGACGGCGTGTCCTGGCGGATCCTGCTGCCCGACCTCCGCGCCGCCTGCGAGGCCGCCGCCCAGGGCCGTACTCCCGAAACCGCCCCCGTCGGCACCTCGTACCGGCGCTGGGCCACCCTCCTGGAGTCCGCGGCGCTGCACCCGGACCGGGTCGCCGAACTCGACGGCTGGCGCGGTCTGCTGCGCGACGGCGACCCGCTGATCGGCACCCGCCCGCTCGACCCGGCCCGCGACACCGCCGCCACCACCGAACGCCACACCTGGACCCTGCCCGCACCCCAGGCCAGGGTGATCGTCGAACGGACCCCCGGCGTCTTCCACTGCGGTGTCCACGACGTGCTCCTCGCCACCCTCGCCGCGGCCGTCGTAGAGTGGCGCACCGGGACGGGCCGGGACGTTCGGGATGTTCCGAATGTTCGGGATGTTCTGGTGGATGTCGAAGGGCACGGCCGTACGGCGCTGTCCGGCGCCGAACTCTCCCGTACCGTCGGCTGGTTCACCGGCGTCCACCCGGTCCGTATCGACCTCGAAGACCTCGACCTCGGCGCCGCCGCGAACGGCGGACCGGCGGCGGGCGCCCTGCTGAAGGCCGTCAAGGACCAGACGCGGGCCGTCCCCGGCGAGGACGGCCTCGGACACGGCCTGCTGCGCCACCTCAACCCCGACACGGCGGCCGTGCTGGCCGCGCTCCCCACCCCCCAGGTGGGCTTCAACTACCTGGGCCGTTTCCCCGCCCCGGCGCCGGACGTCCACCCCTGGCAGCCCGCCGGGCCCCAGGCGATCGGCGGCTCCAACGCCCCCGACATGCCCGTCAAGCACGTCCTCGGCGCGGGCGCGGTCATCCGCGACAGCGCCGCCGGACCCGAACTCTCCCTGCTCCTCGCCCATCCCACGGGCCCGCTCGACACCGCCGCCGTCACCCGCCTCGGCCACACCTGGCTACGGCTCCTCGGCGGTCTCGCCGCCCACACCACCGACCCGGCGGCCGGCGGCCACACCGCCTCCGACTTCCCGCTCCTCGACCTCGATCAGGACGACGTCGATGAGCTTGAGGCCGAGTTCGCCGACGAGGCTCCGTAGCCGTCCGCTCACGGCCCACGGCCATCGATCCACCGCCGCCAGTCCCGCCGCCCCGCCCCGTCCGGCCCCCGCACGTCTGTGAGGAGAGTTACGCGATGACCCGATCCCAGGTCGAGGACGTCTGGCCGCTGTCGCCGCTCCAGGAGGGCCTGCTCTTCCACGCGGCCTTCGACAGCGACGGGCCGGACGTCTACCAAGGGCAGCGGCTCCTGGACCTGGACGGCCCCGTGGACGCCGGCCGGCTGCGCGCGTCCTGGCAGGCGCTGGCCGCCCGGCACCCGGTGCTGCGGGCGGGCTTCAGGCGCCGCAAGTCGGGCGAGGCGGTCCAGGTCATCGCCCGGAGCGTCGAACTCCCCTGGCGGGTGGAGGATCTGACGGGACTGGACGCCGAGGCGGCCGGGGCCCGGATGGCGGAGCTGGCCGCCGAGGACCGCGCCCACCGCTTCAGCCTCGCCGCCCCGCCCCTGCTCCGGCTGCTCCTGCTGCGGCTGGCCGACGACCGGCACCGGCTGGTCATCACCAGCCACCACATCATCATGGACGGCTGGTCCATGCCCGTCCTGCTGCACGAACTGACCGACATCTACGCGGCCGGCGGCGACGCCTCCCACCTGCCCGCCCCCAGCTCCTACCGCGACTACCTCGCCTGGTTGGCCCGCCAGGACAAGGACGCCGCCCACGCCGCCTGGCGGGCCGAACTCCTCGGCGCCGACGAACCCACCCTGGCCGCCCCCGCCGACCCGGCCCGCACCCCGGTACTGCCCGAGAGCCTGATCGCCGACCTCGCCGAGGAGCCGACCGCCCGGCTGACCGCGTTCGCGCGCAGCGCCGGCCTCACCCTGAACACGGTTGTCCAGGGCGCCTGGGCCATGGTCCTGGCCCGGCTGTCGGGCCGTACCGACGTGGTCTTCGGCGCCACCGTCGCCGGACGCCCCGCCGGACTCGCGGGCGTCGAGTCGATGATCGGCATGTTCATCAACACCCTCCCGGTGCGCGTCACGCTGGACGCCGAGCGCCCGGCGGTGGAGGTGCTCAAGCAGCTCCAGAGCCGTCAGTCCGCGCTCATCGCCCACCAGCACGTCGGCCTCGCCGAGATCCAGCGGCTGGCCGGCCCGGCCGCCGGGTTCGACACCCTCGTCGTCTTCGAGAACTACCCCCGCCCGCCCGAGCGACCGGCCGCCCCCGACGCCTTCACCCTGCGCTTCGCCGCCGGCCAGGAGACCGCTCACTACCCGCTGACCCTGGTCGCCGTCCCCAAGGAGCGGATGCTCTTCAAGCTCGACTACCGCCCCGACCTCTATGACCGGGCCACCGCCGAGGCGATCTTCGGCCGGGTCGTCCGCGTCCTGGAACAGCTCGCCGCCGACCCCCGGCAGCCGGTCGGCCGCATCGACGCCCTGCGCGACTCCGAGCGGACCCTGGTCGTCGACGACTGGAACGCGACCGGCACCGCGACCCCCGAGGCGTCGTCCGTCCTGGAGCTGTTCCGGCGCCGAGCGGCACGGACGCCCGGGGCGGTCGCCGTCTCGGACGGCACCCGCGAACTGACCTACGCCCGGCTCGACGCGGACTCCGCCCGGCTGGCCGCCCACCTCGCCGCCGGGGGCGTACGCCCCGGAGACCGCGTCGCCGTCGTCCTGGAACGCTCCGCCGAACTCGTCACCACCCTGCTCGCCGTCTGGCGCGCGGGCGCCGCCTACGTACCCGTGGACACCGGCTACCCCGCCGAGCGGATCGCGTTCCTGCTCGGGGACTGTGCCCCGGCGGCCGTGGTGTGCTCCGGCGCGACCCGGGCGCTGATACCGGACGGGACACCCGGACGGCTCGTCCCGCTGGACGACCCGAGGTTCGCGCAGGACGGCGCTGGGGCAGCCGGCACGGTCGTGGATCTCGCGCCGGACGATCTCGCCTACGTGATGTACACCTCCGGGTCGACGGGGACGCCCAAGGGGGTCGCCGTGCCGCACGGAAGCGTGGCGGCGCTGGTCGGGGAGCGCGGGTGGGGCGTCGGCGCCGGGGACGCGGTCCTCTTCCACGCCCCGCACGCCTTCGACATCTCGCTGTTCGAGGTGTGGGTGCCGCTGGCGGCCGGTGCGCGGATCGTGGTCGCCGAGCCGGGCATCGCGGTGGACGCGGCGGCGATACGGCGGCACCTCGCCGCCGGGGTGACCCATGTGCACGTCACCGCCGGGCTGTTCCGCGTCCTCGCCGAAGAGGCGCCCGAGTCCTTCGCCGGGGCGCGGGAAGTGCTGACCGGCGGAGATGTCGTACCGCTGCGGGCGGTCGAGCGGGTCCGGGCTGCCTGCCCGGAGGCGCGGGTGCGGCAGTTGTACGGGCCCACCGAGATCTCCCTGTGCGCGACCTGGCAGGTGCTGGAGCCGGGGGCTCGGACCGGGCGGGTGCTGCCGGTCGGGCGACCGCTCACCGGGCGGCGGGTGTATGTCCTCGACGCCTATCTGCACCCCGTGGCGCCCGGGGTGACGGGCGAGCTGTACATCGCGGGCGCCGGGCTGGCCCGGGGATATCTGGGGCGGGCCGGGCTGTCGGCGGAACGGTTCGTCGCGTCACCGTTCGCCGCCGGGGAGCGGATGTACCGGACCGGGGACCTGGTGCGCTGGACGGATGACGGGGAACTGCTCTTCGTCGGGCGGGCGGACGCGCAGGTGAAGATCCGGGGGTTCCGGGTCGAGCGGGGCGAGGTGGAGGCCGCACTGGCGGCCCGGCCCGGCGTCGCCCAGGCCGTCGTGGTCGCCCGCGAGGACCGGCTGATCGGGTACGTCGTCCCGGACGGGGACGGAGGCGGGGGCGTGGACGACGGTGGCCTGGACGCCGACGCGCTGCGGGAGCAACTGGCCGCCGTGCTCCCCGAGTACATGGTCCCCGCCACCCTGATCGTGCTCGACGCGCTGCCGCTCACGGTCAACGGCAAGGTCGATCACCGGGCGCTGCCCGCGCCGGACTTCGCGGGCCGGGCGACGGGCCGGGAGCCGCGTACCGAGGCGGAACGGGCGCTGGGCGAGATCTTCGCGGCGGTGCTCGGGCTGGACCGGGTCGGGGCCGAGGACGACTTCTTCCACCTGGGCGGCGACTCGATCACCTCGATGCAGGTGGTGTCCCGGGCCCGGCGCGCGGACCTCGTCCTGACCCCCCGGCAGATCTTCGACCTGCGCACACCGGAGCGGCTGGCACTCGCCGCCCGGCCCGCCGAGCCGGTGCGGACCGGTGACGGCGACGGGGACGCCGTGGGCGAGCTGGGCTGGACGCCCGTCATGCGGGCGCTGGGCCCGGCCGCCGCGCGCCCCGGGTTCGCCCAGTGGGCGGTGGTGGCCGCGCCGCCCGGCCTGGACCCCAAGCACCTGGTGACCGCGCTCGGCGCCCTGCTCGACACGCACGACATGTTGCGGGCGCGGGCCGGGGACGGCGGACGGCTCGTGGTCGGGAAGCGGGGCGGCACCGACCCGGCCGCGCTGATCTCCCGCGTGGAGCCGGAAGCCTCCCAGGACACGGACGAGGCCGCGCAACGAGCCGCGCGGGAGGCGGCGGACCGGCTGGACCCGGCGGCCGGGACCATGGTCCGGCTGGTCTGGCTGGACGCCGGGCCGCAGCGGACCGGGCGGCTCGCCCTGGTCGTGCACCACCTGGTGGTGGACGGCGTGTCATGGCGCATCCTGCTGCCGGACCTGCGGGCCGCCTGCGAGGCCGCCGTCGCGGGCCGTACCCCCGAACTGGAGCCGGTGGGCACCTCCTTCCGGCGCTGGTCCACCCTGCTGGAGTCCGACGCCCGCACCCCGGCCCGTACCGCCGAACTGGACGCCTGGCGGCGCATCCTCGCCGACGGCGACACCCCGCTCGGCGCCCGCCCGCTCGACCCCGCCCGCGACACCGCCGCCACCCTGCGCCACCGCTCCTGGACCCTGCCGCCCGGCCAGGCCCGCGATCTGCTCGCCCGGACCGCCGCCGCCTTCCACTGCGGTGTCCACGAGGTGCTGCTCGCCACGCTGGCGGGCGCGTTCGCCCGGACCCGGCCCGGCACGGACACCGCCCTGCTGGTCGACGTCGAGAGCCATGGCCGCGAGCCGCTCGCCGACGCCGAACTGTCCCGTACCGTCGGCTGGTTCGCCGACACCCGGCCCGTCCGGCTGGACACCGCCGACATCGACCTCACCGACGCCCTGGCCGGGGGACCGGCGGCGGGCGCCCTGCTGAAGGCGGTCAAGGAGCAGGCGCGGGCGATCCCCGGCGACGGCCTCGGACACGGCCTGCTGCGCCACCTCAACCCCGACACGGCGGCCGTCCTCGCCGCACTCCCCACCCCCCAGGTCGGCTTCAACTACCTGGGCCGCTTCCCGGGCGCAGGCGCGGAGAACGCCCTCTGGCAGCCCGTCGGCCCCGCCGCGCTCGGCGGCTCCGTCGCCCCGGACACCCCCCTCGTCCACACCGTCGAGGCGGCGGCCGTGCTCCGCGACACCGCAGACGGCCCCGAACTGACCGTCACCCTCAACTGGGCCGACGGCATCCTGGACGCCCCCGCCGCCGACCGCCTCGGCACCACCTGGCTCGCCCTTCTCACCGCCCTGACCACCCACCTCACCGACCCGGCGGCAGGCGGTCACACCCCGTCCGACTTCCCGCTCCTGGCCCTCACCCAGTCCGACGTGGAGGAACTGGAGACGGCCGTCCCCGCCCTCACCGACGTCTGGCCGCTCTCCCCGCTCCAGGAGGGCCTGCTCTTCCACACCGCCTACGACGGCCAGGGCCCCGACGTCTACGAGACCCAGCGCGTCCTCGATCTGACCGGCCCCCTGGACGCCGACCGGCTGCGCCGCTCCTGGCACGCCCTCGTCAACCGGCACGACATGCTCCGGGTGAGCTTCCACGAACTCGCCGACGGCCGCAGCGTCCAGGCCGTCACCGGCACGGCCGCACCGCGCTGGCGCGAGGCCGACCTCACCGTTTCCGCCGGGGCCGAAGCCGAAGCTGAAGGCGGAGCCTTCGCCGAGTCGGACGCCCTCGCCAAGGCCGACGAACTCGCCCGCCAGGAGCGCGCCGAACGCTTCGACCTGACCGGCGCCCCGCTGCTGCGTCTGCTCCTGATCCGGTTCGGTGAGCGGCGTCACCGGCTGGTGCTGACCTCCCACCACATCCTCCTGGACGGCTGGTCCACCCCGGTCGTCCTCGCCGAGGCGGCCCGGATCTACGCCTCCGGCGGCGACCCGGCCGCCCTCGGCCCCGCGCCCTCCTTCCGCGACCACCTCGCCTGGCTCGCCCGCCAGGACAAGGAGACCGCCCGCGAGGCATGGCGGAGCGAACTCGCGGGCGCCGACGAGCCCACCCTGATCGCGCCCACGCCCGCCGGCCGGGCCCCGGCGCCCACCGAAGGCGACTCGGTCCTCCTGACCCGCGAACTGACCGACGCCCTCACCGCCGTGGCCCGCGCGCACGGCCTCACCCTCAACACGATCGCCCAGGGCGCCTGGGCGATGGTCCTCAGCCGCCTCGCCCGCCGTACCGATGTCGTCTTCGGCATCTCCGTCGCGGGGCGCCCGCCGGAGCTGGCGGGCGTGGAGTCGATGGTCGGGATGTTCCTCAACACCCTGCCGGTACGGGTGAGCCTCGACGGCGCCGAGAGCGTGGCCGAGCTGCTGACCCGGCTCCAGACCCGGCAGTCCGCGCTCCTCGCCCACCAGCATGTCGGGCTCGCGGAGATCCAGTCGCTGTGCGGGCCGGGCGCGGTGTTCGACACCATGCTGATGTTCGAGAACTACCCGGGCGGCGACACGGAACCGGCTGCCGGCACCGGCACCGACGCCGATACCGGCACCGACGACCGCGTCACCGTCGAACGCGTCGCCACCCGCGCCAGCACCAGCTATCCCCTCGCCGTCGGCGTGATGCCCGGCGAGCGGCTGCGCGTGCACATCACCTACCGCCCCGACCTCTTCGCCCACGACGAGGCCCTCCACCTGGCCCGCCAGTTCGAACGCGTCCTCGAACAGATCGCCGCCGACCCGGCCCTCCCGGTCGGCCGCCTCGGCGTCACGGCCCCGCTGGA
Organism: Streptomyces sp. NPDC056734; assembly: GCF_042790455.1. Taxonomy (NCBI): domain Bacteria; kingdom Bacillati; phylum Actinomycetota; class Actinomycetes; order Kitasatosporales; family Streptomycetaceae; genus Streptomyces; species Streptomyces sp. NPDC056734. Next base: position 27,502 of record NZ_JBHTZD010000036.1, on the reverse strand, counting down.
GCGCGGCCTGGTGGTCCAGGGCTGGAACACCACGACGGGCCCGACACCTCCCGCCTCCGTCCTGCACTCGTTCCGCGCCCGCGTGGCCGAGACGCCCGACGCGACGGCGATCGTCCACGGCGAGCGGCGGCTGTCGTACGGCGAACTGGACGCGCTCTCGGACCGGGTGGCCGGATATCTGCACACTCAGGGCGTCCGGCGCGGTGACCGGGTGGCGGTCCGCCTGGAGCGGTCGCCGGATCTGATCGGCACCCTGCTGGGCGTGTGGAAGGCGGGGGCGGCGTACGTCCCCGTCGACAGCGCGTATCCCGCCGAGCGGGTGGCGTTCGTGCTGGCGGACTCCGCGCCGGTCGTGACGCTCGATGCGCCGCCGGGCCTGGACAGCGGGGACGCGCCGCCGTCGTACGGCGGCCCGACCGGTGACGATCTCGCCTACGTGATGTACACCTCCGGGTCGACGGGGACGCCCAAGGGGGTCGGTGTGCCGCACGGGAGCGTGGCGGCGCTGGTCGGGGAGCGGGGGTGGTCGATCGGTCCCGGGGACACGGTCCTCTTCCATGCCCCGCACGCGTTCGACATCTCGCTGTTCGAGGTGTGGGTGCCGCTGGCGGCGGGAGCCCGGATCGTGGTGGCGGAGCCGGGCGTCGCGGTGGACGCGGCGGCGATACGGCGGCACCTCGCGGCCGGGGTGACCCATGTGCACGTCACGGCGGGGCTGTTCCGGGTCCTCGCCGACGAGGCGCCGGACTGCTTCGCCGGGGCGCGCGAAGTCCTGACCGGCGGGGACGTCGTCCCCCCGGCGGCCGTGGAACGCGTCCGGGCGGCCTGCCCCGACCTGCGGGTCCGGCATCTGTACGGGCCGACCGAGGTCTCCCTGTGCGCGACCTGGCAGGTGCTGGAGCCGGGGGAGGAGACCGGCCCGGTGCTGCCCATCGGCCGGCCGCTGACCGGCCGGCGGGCGTATGTGCTGGACGCCTTCCTCCAGCCGGTGCCGCCCGGCGTCTCGGGCGAGCTGTATCTCGCGGGCGCCGGACTGGCCCGGGGCTACCACGCGCGGGCGGCGCTGTCGGCGGAACGGTTCGTGGCGTCCCCGTTCGCCGCCGGGGAGCGGATGTACCGCACCGGGGACCTGGCCCGCTGGACCGACGACGGCGAGCTGGTGTTCGCCGGGCGGGCCGACGCGCAGGTCAAGATCCGGGGATTCCGGGTCGAGTCGGGCGAGGTGGAGACCGCGCTGGCGGCGCTGCCGGGCGTCGGCCAGGCGGTCGTGGCCGTCCGTGAGGACCGGCCCGGCGAGAAGCGCCTGATCGGGTACGTCGTCCCGGACGGAACCGGCGTGGACTGCGAGGCGCTGCGCGCGCGGCTGGCGGAACGGCTCCCTGACTACATGGTCCCGGCCGCCGTCATCGTCCTCGAAGCGCTCCCGCTCACCGTCAACGGCAAGGTCGACCACAGGGCCCTGCCCGCCCCCGAGTTCACGGCCGCCACGAACCGGGAGCCGCGGACGGCTGCCGAGAAGCTGGTCTGCGAGCTGTTCGCCGATGTGCTCGGGCTGGAACAGGTCGGCGTCGAGGACAGCTTCTTCGAGCTGGGCGGCGACTCGATCATGTCGATGCAGCTCGCCGCGCGCGGCAACCGCAAGGGGATCGTCTTCAGCGCGCAGGACGTCTTCGAGCACGAGACCCCGGCCGCCATCGCCGCCGTCGCCCGCCTCGCGGACGACACCGCCACCTCGGGGACGCCGGAGGCCGACACCGGGGGCGAGGTGCCGTGGACCCCGGTGATGCGGGCCCTGCGCGAGCGGGCCCCGAGGGCGGTGGAGACCGGCGGCCTCGCCCAGTGGGCGGTCGTCGCGGTCCCGCCCGGCCTCGGCGAGGAAACCCTGACCGGCGCCCTGCGCGCCGTACTCGACACCCACGACATGCTCCGCTCCCGAGTCGAACCGGGTCAGGAGCCGCGGCTGTTCGTGGCGGGCCGGGGGAGCGGGGACGCTGCGCTGCTGGTGCGGCGGGTGGCTGTGGGCGGGGAGCGGGGGTCCGACGCCGAGACGACTGAGCAGGGCATCACTCCCGGGGCCCTTGCCACCCCCACCGACCTCGACACCCTCGCCACCCACGCCGCCCGCGACGCCGTGTCCAGGCTCGATCCCGTCTCCGGTGTCGTCGTGCAGGCCGTCTGGCTCGACGCGGGGGAGGCGGACGGGCGGCTGGTGCTGGCGGTGCATCACCTTGCCGTCGATGCCGTGTCCTGGCCGGTGCTGCTGGGTGATCTGCGGGCCGCCTGCGAGGCCGTGGCCGCCGGGCGGGAGCCCGCGCTCACGCCCCCGGCGATCACCTTCCGGAACTGGGCCGGGAAGCTCGCCGCCGAGGCGCGCGCCGAGACCCGTACCGCCGAACTGCCCGCCTGGACCGCGCTGCTCGGCGGCGAGGGCGCTGGCGGTGGCGACGGCGGTGGCGGGGGCAACGGCGGTGGCCACGGCGAAGAGCGGATCGGGTCCCGGGCGCTCGACCCCGCCCGGGACACCGCCGGGACGGTTCGCCGGGTGGCCTGGACCCTGCCGCCCGCGCAGGCCCGGGACCTGGTCAACCGTGCCCCGGGGGCCTTCCACTGCGGGGTTCACGAGGTGCTGCTCGCCAGCCTCGCCGGGGGCGTCGCCCACTGGCGGGACGGCCGGGGCACGGCCGTGCTGCTCGACATCGAGGGACATGGCCGTGAGGCCCTGGACGGGGTGGACCTCTCCCGTACGGTCGGCTGGTTCACCGGCGTCAAGCCCGTCCGCCTCGACACGGCGGGCGTCGACCTCACCGAGGCACTGGAGGGCGGCCCGGCCGCCGGTGAACTGCTCAAGGCCGTGAAGGAACAGGCCCGTTCCCTGCCCGGCGACGGCCTCGGCTTCGAACTGCTGCGGTATCTCAACCCGGACACCGCGCCCGAACTGGCCCGGCTCCCCGTCCCGCAGATCGGGTTCAACTACCTCGGCCGGTCCGCCGCGCCCAGCGCGTCCGGGACCGGACTCCCCGGACTCTGGCAGCCCACCACCGGCATCGGCGGCTCCGTCGACCCCGCCACGCCCGTGAAGCATGTCGTCGAGGCGGGCGCGACCGTCCGCGACACCCCCGACGGGCCCGAGCTGACGCTGACCCTTAGCTGGGCCGGCGAGGTGCTCGACGGCGACGGCGCCGAGGCGCTGGGGCGGGCCTGGCTCGCGATGCTGCACGGCCTCGCCGCCCACGCCGCCCACCCCACGGCAGGCGGTCACACGCCCTCCGACTTCACCCTCCTCGACCTCACCCGCGCCGAGGTCGCCGAGATCGAGACGGCCGTACCCGCGCTGGCCGACGTATGGCCGCTGTCCCCGCTCCAGGAAGGGCTGCTCTTCCACGCCGCCTACGACGAGCAGGGGCCCGACGTCTACGAGGGGCAGCGCTGGCTGGAGCTGACCGGGCCGCTGGACATGGCACGGCTGCGCGCCTCCTGGCAGGCGGTCGTGGCCCGGCACGCCACCCTGCGGGCCGGGTTCCGGGAGCTGGAGTCGGGGCGCTTCGTGCAGACCGTCGCCCGCGAGGTGGCCATCCCGTGGCGCTCCGACGACGTATCGCACCTGCCCGAGGCCGACGCGCTCGCCGCGTTCGGGCGGCTGGCCGCCGAGGACCAGGAACACCGCTTCGACATCACCGCCGCCCCGCTGCTGCGCGTGCTGCTCGTCAAGATCGCCGAGCGGCGCCACCGGCTGGCCTTCACCAGCCACCACATCGCCTCCGACGGCTGGTCGCTGCCGGTCCTGGTCAGCGAGGTGGCCCGGCTGTACGAGGCGGGCGGCAACCCCCGTGCCCTGCCGCCCGCCACCTCCTACCGCGCCTACCTGGAGTGGCTGGCCCGGCAGGACAAGGAGGCCGCCCGCGCCGCCTGGCGGGCCGAACTGGCCCCGGTGGACGAACCGACGCTGGTGGTCCCGGCCGACCGGGTCACCGACCCCGCCGAACCGCAGCGGATCACCTACGAACTGGACGCGGAGCTGGGCCGCCGGCTCGTCGCCCTCGGGCGCGGCCGGAGCCTGACCCTCAACACCCTCCTCCAGGGCGTGTGGGCGGTGCTGCTGGCCCGGCTGACCGGCCGCACCGACGTCGTGTTCGGCACGACCGTCGCCGGGCGGCCCACCGAACTGCCCGGCGTCGAGTCGATGATCGGGCTGTTCATCAACACCCTGCCCGTACGGGTCGGCCTGGACGGCGCCCGGCCGATGCTGGAGCTGCTCACCGACCTCCAGGAACGGCAGGTCGCCTTGATGTCCCACCAGCACCTGGGACTCACCGAGATCCAGCGCCTCGCCGGTCCCGCCGCCACCTTCGACACCCTCGTCGTCTACGAGAACTACCCGCGCCCCCCGCTGGGCGCCACCGACGACCCCGACACGCTGTCCATCCGGCCCGCCGGGACCCCCGAGGACGCGGGCCACTACCCGCTCACCCTGGTCGCCGTCCTGGAGGACGAGCGGATCCGCGGGGACCTCGTCTACCGGCCCGACGCGTTCACCCGCGCCGAGGCCGATGAACTCCTCGCCTCCCTCGTCCGGGTCCTGGAACAGCTGGTCGCCGACCCGTCGGTCCCGGCCGGCCGCCTGGAGGTGACCGGCGCCGCGGACCGGACCCTGGTGCTGGACACGTGGAACGACACGGCCACCGACACCTACAGCGATGGCGACACCGGCACCGCCACCCCGGACCGTGACCGGCCCGCGCTGCCCGCGCTGTTCGCCGCCCAAGCGGCCCGCACGCCCGGCAACACCGCGCTGGTCGGCGCCGACCGGGAGGTGAGCTACGCCGAGCTGGAGCGGGAGTCCGGGCGGCTGGCCCGGTATCTGCGCGACCTCGGAGTGGCCGCCGAGACCCGGGTCGCGCTGCTCGTGCCGCGCTCCGTCGAACTGGTCGTCGCGCTGCTCGCCGTCACGAAGGCGGGCGGCACCTTCGTACCCGTCGACCCCGCGCACCCCGCCGACCGGATCGCGTATCTGACCGGCGACGCCCGGCCCGCCGTACTCCTGTGCACCACCGGGACCAGGGCCGCCGTGCCCGACGGCTTCCCGGGCCGGATCGTCGTACTGGACGACGTACTGAGCGAAGCGACCCTGCCCGCACAGCCGCTGGAGCCGCTGACCGTCCCGGCCGCCCAGGCCGCCTACGTCATCTACACCTCCGGCTCCACCGGCACCCCCAAGGGCGTCGTCGTCCCGCACTCCGGGCTCGGCAATCTGGCCGCCGCGCAGATCGAGCGGTTCGCCGTCGGACCGGACGCCCGCGTCCTGCAACTGGCCTCGCTCGGCTTCGACGCGGCCGTGTCCGAGCTGCTGATGGCGCTGCTGTCCGGGGCCGCCGCGATCCTCGCGCCCGCCGAGACCCTGCCCCCGCAGGTGTCGCTGGACGAGGCGCTGCGTCACTGGGACATCACCCATGTCACCGTCCCGCCGAGCGCGCTGGCCACCGCCGACGAACTCCCCGACCGGCTGCGCACGCTGGTCGTCGCGGGGGAGGCGTGCCCGCCCGCGCTGGCCGGCCGCTGGGCCGGCACCCGCCGGATGATCAACGCGTACGGCCCGACCGAGACCACCGTCTGCGCCACCATGAGCCCACCGCTGGCCCCCGGCGCGGACACCGTCCCGATCGGCCGGCCCATCGCCAACGGCCGCACCTACGTCCTGGACGCCTTCCTGCGGCCCGTCCCGCCCGGCATCACCGGGGAGCTGTATGTCGCGGGCGCCGGACTCGCGCGCGGCTACCTCGGGCGCAGCGCGCTGACCGCCACCCGGTTCGTGCCCGACCCGTTCGCCACGGGCGAGCGGATGTACCGCACGGGCGACCTCGCCCACTGGACGGCGGACGGGCTGCTGGTGTTCGCCGGACGCGCCGACGCCCAGGTCAAGGTGCGCGGCCACCGTATCGAGCCCGGCGAGATCGAGGCCCTGCTCGCCGCCCACCCGGGCGTCGCCCAGGCGGCCGTCGTCGCCCGCGAGGACACCCCCGGCGAGCGCCGGCTGATCGGCTACGTCGTGCCCGACGCCACCGACCGGGGCCGGGACGAGCGGATCGCCCGCGACCAGGTCGGCGAGTGGCAGGTGCTCTACGACACCGTGCACGCCGAGCCCACCGACGCCGCGTTCGGCGAGAACTTCGCCGGCTGGAACAGCAGCTACGACGGCGAGCCCATCCCGCTCACCGAGATGCGCGAGTGGCGGGAGCGGACCGTCGCCCGCATCCAGGAACTGCGCCCCCGCCGCATCCTGGAGATCGGCGTCGGCACCGGACTCCTGCTCTCCCGACTGGCCCCCGACTGCGACGAATACTGGGGTACGGACTTCTCCGCACCGGTCGTGGAGGAACTGCGCCGCCGGCTCGAAGGCCATCCTGAGCTGGCCGCCAAGGTCGAGTTGCGGGTGCAGGCCGCCGACGAGACCGACGGGCTGCCCGAAGGCCACTTCGACACCGTCGTCCTCAACTCCGTGGCCCAGTACTTCCCCGACGCCGACTACTTGCGCGGCGTGCTCGACTGGGCGCTGCGCCTGGTGGTGCCCGGCGGCGCGGTGTTCGTCGGCGATGTCCGCAACCACCGGCTGCTGCGGCCCTTCGCCACCGCCGTGGAGAGCACCCGCGCCCCCGACCAGGACATCCCCGCCCTGCGCCGGGCCGTCGAGCAGAACCTCACCATCGAGAAGGAACTCCTGGTCGACCCCGAGTTCTTCGCCGCCCTGCCCGGCACGGCGGGCGCCGACATCCGCGTCAAACGCGCCCGCCACCACAACGAACTCAGCCGCCACCGCTACGACGTCGTCCTGCGCGCCCCCGGCAGCCCCACCCTCTCCGTCGCCGACGCGCCCCGTCTGCCGTGGGCCGAGACCGACGGAGATCTGCCCTGGCTCGCCCGCCACCTGGAGTCCGTACGCCCCGACCGGCTCCGGCTGACCGGCGTGCCCAATTCCCGCGTGGCCCACGAGGTAGCCCTCGCCCGCGCCCTGGACGAGGGCCGGCGGCCCGCCGCGCCCCCGGAGGCCGCCTGGGACATCGAGGAGCTGCACGCCCTCGGCGAGCGGCTCGGCTACTGGGTGGGCGTCACCTGGTCCACCGGCGAACCCGACGCCGTGGACGCCGTCCTCGTCCGGGCGGAACTCGCCGCGAGCGCCGCCGTGGTGGACCTCTACACGCCCGCCGCCCTGCCCCCCGCGGCCTGGACCAACGACCCCGCCGCCGGACGCGGCACCGGCGTCCTGCTGGCCGACCTCCGCGCCTACGTCGAACAGCGGCTGCCCGCCTACATGGTCCCGACCGCCTTCGTCCCCATGGACCGGCTGCCGCTCACCCCCAACGGCAAACTCGACCGGCGCGCCCTGCCCGCACCCGACTTCGCGGGCCGCGCGGGCGGACGCGACCCCCGTACCCCCGCCGAGGAACTGCTGTGCCGGCTCTTCGCGGAGGTGCTCGGCCTGGAACGGGTCGGCGCCGACGACAGCTTCTTCGCGCTCGGCGGCGACTCCATCACCTCCATGCAGCTCGCCTCCCGCGCCCGCCGCGAGGGCGTCGTCCTCACCCCCCGCCAGGTCTTCGTGGAGAAGACCCCCGAACGGCTCGCCCTCCTCGCCGAAGCGGCGGCGGCCGAGGAAGCGGCGACGGGAGAGATCCCGTGGACCGCGCCCATGCGGGCGGTACGGGCCGACGGTGCCGTACCCGCCCAGTGGGTGGCGCTCGCCGCACCCGCCGACCTCGACCCCGACGCCCTCACCCGGGCGCTGCGGGCCGTGCTCGACACGCACGCGATGCTGCGGTGCCGGATCGGGGCGGACCTGGTCGTCGGCGAGGCGGGGACGCCCGACGCGGCGGCCCTGATCGAGTGGATCGCGCCGGATGCGCTGCCCGGCGAGATCTCCGACGAGACTCTCGCCCAGGAGGCCGCCGGCAGGCTCGTCCCTGCCTCCGGTGAACTCCTCCGGCTGGTCCGGGTGGACGCGGGCGCCGACAGCCGGCTCCTGCTGATCGTCCATGAACTGGTCGTGGACGCCGAGTCGTGGCGGATCCTCACCGCCGATCTACGGGCGGCGTACGAGGCCGTGACCGCCGGGGAGGAACCGGCGCCGGAACGGCCGGGAACGTCGTACCGGCATTGGGCCCGGAAGTCTGGCCAGGACACGTCCGGGGAGGGGGCGTCCGGCCAGGACACGTCCGGCGAGGAGATGTCCGCCCGGGAGGTGTCCGGGGAGGGGACGTCCGTCCGGGACACGTCCGGCGAGGGGACGTCCGCCCAGGACACGTCCGGCGGGGAGCTGTCCGCCCAGGGGATGTCCGGCCGGGACCCGTCCGGTGGGGAGACCTCCGTCCAGGAGCCGTCCGGCCGGGACGCATCCGCCCAAGGGCCCTCCGCCCAGGAGCCGGCACCGGTCCTCCCGCCCGCGCCCGTCGCACCCCTCGACGCGCCCCGTACGCACCTCTCCTGGACCCTCCCGCCCCAGGTCACCGCCGTACTCACCGACCGCACCCCGGCCACCTTCCACTGCGAGCCCGCCGAAGTGGTGCTGGCCGCGCTGGTGGGCGCGCTGGCCGACAGCGGCACCGGCACCGGCACCGGCACCGGCACCGGCACCGGCATAGGCATAGGCACCGGCCCGGGGGTGCCGCTGGACCTGGCGGTCGCCGGGCGGGAGGCGTCCGACGGGATCGATCCGGCCCGTACCGTCGGCCGCTTCGCCCACCACCTCCCCGTACGGGTCGACCTCCCGGCTCTCGATCTCGCCGCCGCGCGGGCCGGTGGCGCGGACGCCGGGGAACTGCTGAAGGCGGTCAAGGAGCAGGCCCGGGAGGGCGCCGGGGAGAGCGGGCCCCGCAACAGGCTCGCCTTCGCTTACCACGGGCAGGTCACCGCCGCCCGGCAGCCCTGGCGGCCCCTCGCCCGCCCCGCCGCCACCCGGCCCCCGGCGCACGCCCTCACCGCGGACGCCGAACTGCGCGACACCCCGCACGGACCGGAACTCGTCCTCGAACTGCGCGGCACCGACGCCGCGTTCGCCCCCGCCGGGCTCGAACGGCTCGGCCGGGTCTGGCACGAACTGCTCGGCGGCCTCGCCGCCCACACGGACGACCCCGCCGCCGGCGGCCACACCCCCTCCGACTTCTCCCTCCTGGATCTCGCCCAGAGCCAGATCGAGGAGCTGGAGGCGCAACTCGCCGACGACCAGTGACCACACCCGACCGCAAGCCGCTGTGAGGAGTCACCCGATGCCCCGATCCCTTGTCGAAGACGTGTGGCCGCTGTCCCCGCTCCAGGAAGGGCTGCTCTTCCACGCCGCCCTGGACGACAGCGGCGGCCCCGACGTCTACACCGTCCAGGCCGTCCTCGCGCTCGACGGGCCGGTGGACGGCGACCGGCTGCGCGCCGCCTGGGAGGCGCTGGTGGCCCGGCACGCGGCCCTGCGCGCCTGCTTCCGGCATGTCAGCGGCGCCCAGCTGGTCCAGGTCATCGCCCGTGAAGTGACCCTGCCATGGCGGTCGGAGGACGTCAGCGCGCTGCCGGCCGACGGGGCGAGGGCCGCCGCCGACCGGGTGGCCGCCGAGGAACTCGCCCGGCGCTTCGATCTCGCGGCGGCCCCGCTGCTGCGGATCGCCCTGGTGAAACTGGCCGAGGACCGGCACTGGATGGTCGTCACCAGCCATCACGTGCTCATGGACGGCTGGTCGATGCCGGTCGTGATGAGCGAGCTGTCCGCCCTGTACGCGTCCGGCGGCGACGCCTCCGGGCTGCCCGCCACCGCCTCCTACCGCGACTATCTGGCCTGGCTGAACCGGCAGGACAAGCAGCGGGCGCGGGACGTGTGGCGGGCCGAACTGGCCGGGCTCGACGAGCCGACGCTGGTCGCGCCCGCCGACCTCACCCGGCTGCCCGACTCCGGGTTCGTCCTCACCGACCTCTCCGAGGAGCTGACGGCGGGCCTCGTCTCCCTGGCACGCGGACACGGGCTCACCCTCAACACCGTGGTCCAGGGCGCCTGGGCGGTGGTCCTGGGGCAGCTCGCCGGCCGCACCGACGTGGTGTTCGGCGCCACCGTCTCCGGGCGCCCCGCCGAACTGCCCGGCGTCGAGTCGATGGTCGGCCTGCTCATCAACACCCTCCCGGTACGGGTGCCGCTCGACGGCGCCCAGCCCGCCGTCGAACTGCTCACCGCCCTCCAGGAACGGCAGGCCGGGCTGATCGCCCACCAGCACGTGGGCCTGCCCGAGGTACAGCGCCTGGGCGGACCCGGCGCGGCCTTCGACACCCTCGTCGTCTACGAGAACTTCCCCCACGCGCCCGGCAAACCCGGCTCCCGGGGCCTGTCCATGCGCCCGGCCAAGCTCTCCCGCGACACCGCCCACTACCCGTTCACCCTGGTCGTCGCCCCCGGCGACGAACGGCTCCACGTCAAGCTGGACCACCAGCTGGAACTCTTCGACCGGGCCACCGCCGAGGCCGTCCTGGACCGGCTGATCCGGGTACTGGAACAGCTCGTCGCCGACCCGGCCGTGCCCGTCGGGCGGCTCGCCGCCGTCGGCGGGCCCGAGCGGGAGCGGGTGCTCAGGGAGTGGAGCACCGGGGGGAAGGCGGCCGTGGGCACCTCGGTGCCGGAGCTGTTCGCCGCGCAGGCGGCCCGTACGCCCGACGCGGTCGCCGTCGTCGACGGCAAGCGGAGCCTGACCTACGCCGAACTGGACGCGCGCGCCGATGAACTGGCGGCCCAGCTGGCGCGGCGGGGCGTGCGGCGCGGTGACCGGGTCGCCGTGCTCATGGACCGCTCCGCCGACCTGCTGACCGCGCTGCTCGGCAGCTGGCGGGCGGGCGCCGCGTACGTACCGGTGGACGTGGGTTATCCGGCCGAGCGGATCACGTTCCTGCTCAAGGACAGCGCGCCCGCCGCCGTGCTGTGCACCGGCTCGACGCGCGGGGCCGTGCCCGAGGACACGCCGGTCGCGCCGCTCGTGCTGGAGGAGCTGGCCGGGGACGCGGGTGAGCTGCCGCCACTCTCGCTGTCCGGCGACGACCTCGCGTACATCATGTACACCTCCGGCTCCACCGGCACCCCCAAGGGCGTGGCCGTGCCGCACCGGGCGGTCGCGGCGCTCGCCGGGGACCCGGGCTGGGCCCTGCGCGCCGACGACGCGGTGCTGCTGCACGCCCCGCACGCCTTCGACGCCTCCCTGTTCGAGATCTGGGTGCCGCTGGTGTCCGGGGCCCGCGTGGTGGTCGCCGAGCCGGGCGTGGTGGACGCGCTGCGGATCCGCGAGGAGGTGGCCGCCGGGGTGACCGTGCTGCATCTGACCGCCGGGACCTTCCGGGTGCTCGCCGAGGAGGCACCCGAGTGCTTCGCCGGGCTGCGCGAGGTGCTGACCGGCGGCGATGTCGTACCGCCGCAGGCCGTACGGCGGGTGCGCGACGCCCACCCCCGGCTGCGGGTCCGGCATCTGTACGGGCCCACCGAGACGACCCTGTGCGGCACCTGGCACCTGGCCGGCCCGGACACCAAGGTGCTGCCCATCGGACGGCCGCTGGCCGGACGCCGGGCCTACGTCCTGGACGCCTTCCTCCAGCCGGTGCCGGCCGGCGTGCCCGGCGAGCTGTACCTGGCGGGCGAGGGCGTCGCCCACGGGTACGCCGGGCGGGCCGCCCTCACCGCCGAACGGTTCGTCGCCGACCCCCACACGGCCGGGCGGCGGATGTACCGCACCGGGGACCTGGTGCGCTGGAGCGACGACGGGGAGCTGCTCTTCGTCGGGCGGGCCGACGCCCAGGTCAAGATCCGGGGCTTCCGCGTCGAACTCGGCGAGGTGGAGGCGGCGCTGGCCGCCATGCCCGGCGTGCGGCAGGCCGTGGTCGCCGCCCGCGACGACGGGCCCGGCGAGAAACGGCTGATCGGCTATGTCGTCGCCGAGGGGCCCGACGTCGACCCCGAGCAGGTGCGCGAGCAACTCGCCGGGGTGCTGCCGGAGTACCTGGTCCCGGCGATGGTGATGGCGATGGTGTCGCTGCCCGTCACCGCCAACGGCAAGGTGGACCGCAAGGCGCTGCCCGCCCCCGACTTCGACTCCCGGGGCACCGGCCGCGCCCCGCAGAGCGAGACCGAACAGCAGATGTGCGCGCTGTTCGCGGAGGTGCTCGCGCTGGACGAGGTCGGCGCCGAGGACAACTTCTTCGAACTCGGCGGCGACTCCGGCCTCGGCATGCGGCTCGCCCGCCGGATCAAGGAGGATCTCGGCGTCGATCTGCCCATCCGGCGGCTGTTCTCCGCGCCCACCCCGGCCGGCGTGGCCCGCGCCCTGGCCGCGAAGGTCCGGCCCGTGCTGCGCCGGATCGAGGACGCTCCCGAGGCGCTGCCCGTCACCGCCGGGCAACTGCGCACCTGGCTCCTGGACCGGCTCACCGACGGCGAGGAGGCGGCGCCCGCGCACCACGCCGCCGCCCTGCGGATACGTGGCGCCCTGGACCGGGACGCGCTGGCGGCGGCCCTCGGCGATCTCGCCGCCCGCCACGAGATCCTGCGCACCACGTTCCCCGGCACCGGCCGCTCGGTGCGCCAGCATGTCCGCGCCCCCGAGGACACCCGGCCCGGTCTGCGGCTCACCGGGGCCCGCGAGGACGATCTCCCCGCGCTGCTGGCCGACGCGGGCGCCCACACCTTCGACCTCACCCGCGAAGTGCCCTGGACCCACACCCTGTTCGCCCTGTCGGACACCGACCATGTGCTGCATCTGCTGGTGCACCACATCGCGGCCGACGGTCGGTCCACCGGCGTGCTGATGCGGGACCTCGCCGCCGCGTACGGCGCCCGGCGCCGGGGCCGCGCCCCCGAACGGGCCCCGCTGCCGCTCCAGTTCGCCGACTACGCCCTGTGGGAGCGCGAGCTGCTGGCCGGGGAGCAGGACCGGGAGACCCTCGCCTGGGACGAGATCCAGTTCTGGCGCGGCGCCCTCGAAGGCGCCCCGGACGCCCTCGACCTGCCCACCGACCGGGCCCGCCCGGCGCTGCCCACCCGGCGGGCCGCAGTCGTGCCCGTACGGCTGGGCGCCGAGGCCCATGCCCGGCTCAGGGCGGCGGCCGAACCGTCCGGCGCCGGTACCTTCACCGTCGTCCAGGCCGCTCTCGCCCTGCTGCTCGGCAGGCTCGGCGCGGCCGAGGACGTCACCGTCGGAACCGTGCTGCCGCGCAGCGACGACGAGGTGGAGCTGGAGGGCCTGATCGGCGCCTTCGACCGCCCCCTCGCCCTGCGCACCGACCTCTCCGGCGACCCCGCCTTCAGCGAACTGCTGGCCCGCACGCACGAGGCGGGCCGCGAGGCCCGCCGCCACCAGGACGTGCCCTTCGCCCGGCTCCTGGAGGCCCTGGAACTGCCGCCCACCCCCGACCGCCACCCCGTCTTCCAGGTCGCCCTGGACGTTCGCGACGAGGGCGAGGACCCGTGGGACGCCTGGCAGCTGCCCGGCCTCAACTCCAGCCCCGTCGACCTGGGCACCGAAGCCACGGAGTTCGATCTCTCCCTCCACCTGGACGAGACGGAGGACTTCGAGGGCGCCCCCGGCGGCCTGACCGGCACCCTGCGCTACGCCACCGACCTCTTCGACGAGCAGACGGCCACCACCTTCGCGGCCCGGCTGGTCCGGGTCCTGGAGCAGATCGCCGCCGATCCCGCGCTGCGGGTCACGGAGATCGACATCCTCCTCGACGACACCGAACGCCGACCGTTCCCGGAGTCCGCCGCCGACACCCCGACCGCCACGGTGACCGAGGCTGTGGCCGCCACGGTGACCGGGGCCCCGACCGCCACGGTGACCGGGGCTCTGGCCGTCACGGTGACCGAGGCCCCGACCGTCACGGTGACCGAGGCTCTGGCCGCCCGCGCGGTCATCGCCCCGGACGCCCTCGCGGTGACGGACACTGACGCCTCACTGACCTACGCCGAACTGCACGCGTCGGCGTCGGCGCTGGCCCGCCGCCTCGCCGGCCGGGGCATCGGCCCCGAGGACGCGGTGGCCGTCGACGTCCCCACGGGCACCGCACTGACCCGCGCGGTACTGGGCGTACTGAAGTCGGGCGCCGCCTGGCTGACGGGCCCGGCGGGGGACATCACCCCGGCCGCCGTCATCACCGGGCCGGGCCCCTCGGCAACCTGGCCCGGCCTCCCGTCCGTAGCGCTCAGCGACACGGGTTCCGGGACCGGCACCGAGACCGGCACTGCCACAGCTACGGCCACAGACACCGGCACCGGGACCGGCACCGGCACCGGCACAGGCACCGGCAGCGGGACCGGCACCGGCACCGGCACCGACGACCGCACGGACGGCGACCCGCGCCCGGCGCTCCCCGCTCACCCCGCCCTGTTCCTCCCCGCCCGCGACGGCGCCCACGCGGTGATCGAACACCGCACGCTCGTCGCCCGGATCACCCATCGCGCGGACACCTCGCCCGTCGCCGGGCAGACCCTGCTGGACCCGCGCGTCCCGGCCGAGTCCCTCGTGGTCCCGCTGCTGGCGACCCTGACCGCCGGAGGCACGGTGCGCTTCGGCGCCTCTGCGCCGGATGGTGTCCCCGGGCCGGGTGCCTCCCCGTCCGGCACCTCCACACCCCACCTCCCCACCCCCCACCTCCCCACCCCCCACCTCCCCACCCCCCACCTCCCCACCCCCGGCGATCACACCCTCCTCGTCACCACCGGTGCCCTGCTCGCCGAACAGGGCGCGCAGGCGGCGTCGTACGAGGAGATCCTGGTCGCCGACGAGCAGCCGCACCGGATCCCGGCCGACACCGTCCGGGTCACCGGGCACTCGCTCGCGGAGACCGGTGGCGGCTGGCTGGAGGCGCGGCTGGCCCGCGGCACACACCCGCCCGCCAGTGGGCTCCCCGCCGGGCACCCGCTCCCGCACACCCTCGCCTACGTCCTGGACGAGCGGCTGCGGCCGGTCCCCGCCGGGACCGAGGGCGATCTGTACGTGGCGGGCAGCGCCCTCGCCCGCGGCTACGCGCAGCGCCCCGCGCTCACCGCCGAACGGTTCGTCGCCGACCCGTACCGCCCCGGCGGCCGGATGCTGCGGACCGGCCGACGCGCCCGCCGGGACCGGGACGGCGTGCTGGCCCTGCGCGAAGGACGGGTGACCCGGGGCACCCGCCCGGCGGCCCGCGCCGGCAGCGAGCTGGGCGTGCTGCTGCCCCTGCGCCCCGAGGGCGACCGCCCGCCGCTGTTCTGCCTGCACCCGAGCATGGGCCTGAGCTGGTCCTACGCGGCACTGGTGCCGTATCTGCCCGCCGATCTCCCGGTGTACGGCGTGCAGGCGCGCGGGCTCGCCGGGCCCGAGGAACTGCCGCACAGCATCGAGGACATGGCCGCCGACTACGCCGACGAGATCCGTGCCGTACAGCCCACCGGCCCCTACCACCTGCTCGGCTGGTCCTTCGGCGGGATGATCGCGCAGGCCATCGCCTGCCGGCTGGAGGAACTGGGCGAGGAGGTCGCGCTCCTGGCCCTGCTCGACGCCTACCCCAGCAGCGCCGGGAAGTCGATCTCCCGGGAACGCGGGGTCTCCCGCGAGGAGCAGGCGTCGACGCTGATGGAGCAGGAGATCGAGGTCTCGGCGGGCGTCGACGCGCGCGGCAACCTCGGCGACCGGGTGCTGTCGCGGATGCAGGAGGTGCTGGGCAACATGGCCCGGTTCGCCCCCGGCCACACCCCGCGCCGGTTCGGCGGAGACCTCCTGCTGTTCATCGCCGCCCACGACCGCCCGGCCGAACTGCCCGCCCCCGAGGCCCGGGCCAGCTGGGAACCGTACACCGGCGGCGCCATCGAGGCCCATGAAGTGCCGGTCGACCACTACAAGATGCTGCACCCCGGAAATCTCCCGCCGGTCGGCCGCATTCTCACCGAGAAACTCACCGCCGCACCCCGGAACCCCTGAACACGGCGTCCGCGCCCTCCTTCGGAAAAGAAAGCGAGTAACACCATGACAAACCCCTTCGACAACGAGAACGGCACTTTCCTGGTGCTCGTCAACGACGAGGGACAGCACTCGCTCTGGCCGGTCTTCGCGGAGATCCCGCAGGGCTGGACCACGGCCTTCGGGGAGGCGAGCCGCGCCGAATGCCTGGAGTACGTCGAGCGGCACTGGACCGACCTGCGGCCCAAGAGCCTCATCGCGCGCACCGAGAGCGCCGCCACGGTCTGAGGGCCGCCACCACCCGGACGCACATGAGGGAAAGAGAGGTGTGGACAGCGTGGACACCGAACAGGTGACCGCCCTGGTGATCGCGGACGTCGGGCTGATCGTCGTCGCCTCCTGGCTGATGGGCGCACTGGCCCGGCGGCTGGGCCAGCCCACCGTGATCGGGCAGATCGTGGCCGGGATCGCGCTCGGCCCCACCCTGCTCGGCCGGCTCCCCGGCGATCCGACGAAGGACCTGTTCCCGGCGGAGGTGCTGCCGTTCCTGACGGTGCTCTCCCAGGTCGCCGTCGTGATCTTCATGTTCCTCGCCGGATACGAGATCAACTACCGGCAACTGCGCGGCGGCGGCCGCTCGGTGCTGGCGGTGGCGGCGCTGGCGCTGCTGGTCCCGGCCGGGCTCAGCACGGGCGCGGTGACCCTGTTCGACGGGCTGTTCACGGCCGTCGAACCGGACGCGGGCGGGCGGACGTTCGTGCTGTTCATGGCGGTGGCCTGCTCGGTGACCGCGCTCCCGGTGCTGGTGGCGATCGTGCGCGAACGGGGCCTGGCGGGTACCCCGACCGGCACGGTCGCCACCACCGCGGCCGGGGTGATGGACGTGGTGGCCTGGCTGGTGCTGGCCGCCGCGTTCGCCGGCACCGCACATGGGGACGGGCCGTCGTGGCTGGCCTCGCTCGTGCTGATCGTGCTGTTCAGCGCGGTGATGTTCCTGCTGGTCCGCCCCGCCCTCGACTGGCTGCTGCGGCGCTCGGAGTCCCGGCTCCTGGGCCAGGTGCCGCTGGCGTTCGGACTGGCGATGGGCAGCGCCTGGGTCACCTCCGAACTGGGGCTGCACCCGGTGTTCGGCGGCTTCCTCGCCGGGCTCGTCATGCCGCGCCGCAACGAGGTCCCGGACGCCGAGGTGCTCCAGCCGATGGAGCACACCGCGGCGCTGCTGCTGCCGCTGTTCTTCGTCACCACCGGGCTGAAGTTCGACGTCGGCACCCTCGACGGCGACGGCCTGGTGCTGCTCGCGCTGATCCTGGCCATCGCCGTGGTCGGCAAGCTCGGCCCGGCCTACGCGGCCTGCCGGTTCACCGGCCTCGGCACCCAGCAGTCGGCGCGGGTCGCCGCGTTGGTGAACACCCGGGGGCTCACCGAACTGATCGTGCTCAATGTGGCGCTGGAAGCCGGCGTGATCGGCCCCGGGCTCTTCACGGTACTGGTCCTCATGGCCCTGATCACCACCTTCATGACCGGGCCCCTGCTCACCCTGATCGCGCGAAGAGACCGTCCAGAAAACGACATTGGACGACTTGACCAGCCAGCCGGAAAAATTCAGGCTCAATAAGAACCCAGCGAATCCAGCGAGCCCAGCGAACGCAGCGAACGAAGCGCGAACGCAGCGAACAAAGTGAACACCGAAATTTCAGATAGCGCATAAACGGACAGGGAGTTGGCTGTGGCAGCACTGACCGAAGAATTCGACGTGGCCGTCGTCGGCGGCGGACCCGCCGGTTCCACCCTCGCCGCACTCGTCGCCAAACAAGGACACCGGGTCGTCGTCCTCGAAAAGGAGAACTTCCCGCGCTATCAGATCGGCGAATCGCTGCTGCCGTCCACCATCCACGGCGTCTGCCGGCTCTCCGGTGCCTCGGAGGACCTCGCCAAGGCGGGCTTCCCGCTCAAGCGCGGCGGCACCTTCCGCTGGGGCGCCCGGCCCGAGCCCTGGACGTTCGCGTTCGCCGTCTCGCCCCGGATGGCGGGCCCGACCTCGGTGGCGTACCAGGTCGAGCGGTCCAAGTTCGACGACATCCTGCTGAAGAACGCCCGCAAGCAGGGCGCCGACGTCCGTGAGGGCTGCTCGGTGCGCGGCCTCGTCGAGGACGACGAGCGGGTGCGCGGGATCGCCTACACCGACCCCGACGGCGTCGAGCGCGAGATCCGCGCCCGGTACGTGGTGGACGCCTCCGGCAACAAGAGCCGGCTCTACAACAAGGTCGGCGGCACCCGCGAGTACTCCGACTTCTTCCGCAGCCTCGCCCTCTTCGGCTACTTCGAGAACGGCAAGCGGATGCCGGAGCCCAGCCGCTTCAACATCCTGTGCGTCGCCTTCGAGAGCGGCTGGTTCTGGTACATCCCGCTCAGCGACACCCTCACCAGCGTCGGCGCCGTCGTCCGTCATGATCTCGCCGAGAAGATCCAGGGCGACCCCGAGAAGGCGCTGAAGGCACTGATCGACGAGTGCCCGATGATCGCCGACTTCCTCTCCGACGCCACCCGGGTCACCGAGGGCCAGTACGGCGAGATCCGGGTCCGCAAGGACTACTCGTACCACCAGACCACCTTCACCAAGCCCGGCATGATGCTGATCGGCGACGCCGCCTGCTTCGTCGACCCGGTCTTCTCCTCCGGCGTCCACCTGGCCACCTACAGCTCCCTGCTCGCCGCCCGCTCCCTCAACAGCGTCCTTGCGGGCAAGGTCGAGGAGGACGCGGCGATGCACGAGTTCGAGGCCCGCTACCGGCGCGAGTACGGCGTCTTCTACGAGTTCCTCGTCTCCTTCTACGAGATGCACCGCGACGAGAACTCCTACTTCTGGCAGGCCAAGAAGGTCACCTCCAACACCGAGCCGGAACTCCAGGCGTTCGTGGAGCTGATCGGCGGGGTCTCCTCCGGCGAGCAGGGCCTGATGAACCCGGAGGCGCTCAGCGAGCGGCTCGCGGAGAACTCCGAGGAATTCGCCACCGCCGTGGAGAAGTTCGCCGCCAACGACGACGGCAGCTCGGTCCCGCTGTTCAGCTCCTCCGTGGTCCGCAACGCCATGCACGAGGCCGGCCAGGTGCAGATGCGGGCGCTGCTCGGCGAGGACGCCGAACCCGAGGCGCCGCTGTTCCCCGGCGGGCTCGTCTCCTCCGCGGACGGCATGTACTGGCTGCCCGCCAAGACCGGCTGAGGGGGACCCGAGGGGAGCCGAAGGGGAGGAGAGAGAAGGCGATGGCGTCGTCCAAGGATGTCCCCGTGTACAACCGCCGGGACCGGTTCGACCCGGTCCCGGAACTGGCCGAGCTGCGCGCCCGGTGTCCGGTGCTCCGTACGGAGCTGCACTCCGGGCCCTCCAGCCAGGTCGTCGGCTGGCTGGTCACCGGCATCGAGGAGTCCCGGGAGGTGCTCAGCGACCTGGAGCGGTTCACCATGCTGCCGCCGGCCGACACCGAGGCGCAGTCCCGCAGGCTCCAGAACATCGGCAACCCGCTGCACTACGACCCGCCCGAGCACACCCGGCTGCGCAAGATGCTCAACCCCGAGTTCACCATGCGCCGGCTGCGGCGGCTCCAGCCGCGGATCGAGCAGGTCGTCGAGGAGTGCCTGGACGCGGTGGAGCAGGCCGGGACGCCCGCCGACCTGATGCAGCACTTCGCCTGGCAGATCCCCGGCGAGACCGCCTGCGAACTGCTGGGCGTGCCCCGCGACGACCGGGCCGAACTCTCCCGTCATCTCGACATCACCCGCGACGACGGGCGCGGCCGGGCCCGCCAGCTGGCCGCGGGCCGCGCCTACCGCGCCTACTTCCACCAGCTCACCGCCCGGACCCGGGCCGACCCTGGCGACGATCTGCTCGGCATGCTGGTGCGCGAGTACGGCGACGACATCACCGACGAGGAACTGGAGGGCCTCGCCGCGTCGCTGACCTCCGCCGGCATCGAGAACGTCGCCAGCATGCTGGGGCTGGGCACCCTCGTGCTCCTCGAACACCCCGACCAGCTCGCCAAGCTGCGCGACGACCCCACGCTGATCGACCGCGCCGTGGAGGAACTGCTCCGCCATGTCTCGGCGATCCCGACGCTCTCGCCGCGCACGGCACTGGTGGACGTGGAGCTGGGCGGGCAGGTGGTGCCGAAGGGCGAGCGGGTCATCTGCTCCGCCTTCGCCGCCAACCGGATCGAGACCCCCGGCGCCGACCCCAAGGGCGGCTTCGACATCACCCGTGAACCCGCCCCGCACATGGCGTTCGGGCACGGCGTGCACTACTGCATCGGCGCCCCGCTGGCCCGGATGGAACTGCGCACCGCCTATCTGGCGTTGTGGCGGCGCTTCCCGGACCTGCGGCTCGCCGTCCCGCCCGACGAGATCAGGTTCCGGATGCCGTCCTCACGGGTCTACTCCGTGGACGCGCTGCCGGTGACCTGGTAGGAGGAACCGACCCATGTCGCAGCAGACCCCGACCGCGCAGGAAGCGCCGCGCTCCCAGGCGTACCCCGAGCTGCTCTACACCCGCCGCACCCGCTACGACCCGGCCGCCGACCTGCGGGCCGCGCCCGCCCTCGGCAAGTACACGATCGGCCCCAACGAGTCCGACGAATGGGTCTGGCTCGCCACCGGCTACGACGAGGTGCGCCGCATCCTCGGCGACCACACCAACTTCTCCACCCGCCGCCGCTGGGGCGCCGAGGGCCCGACCTGGCGCCCGCCGGAGCTGGTCGGCCACCTCATGGACTACGACCCGCCCGAGCACACCCGGCTGCGCTCGATGCTGACCCCCGAGTTCACCGTCCGGCGGCTGCGCCGGCTGGAGCCGGACATCGAGGCGATCATCGAGGAGCACCTGGACGCCATCGAGGCCGCGGGTCCCGGCGCCGACCTGATGCCGCTGTACGCGCAGCCCGTGCCCGGCGAGGTGCTGTGCGAGCTGATCGGAGTGCCGCGCGACGACCGGCCCGAGTTCCTCCGCCACTGCCACCGGCACCTGGACTTCTCCCGCAGCCGCAAGGTGCGGGCGGCCGACGGCGCCGCGTTCTCCCGCTATCTGGTCTCCATGGTGGCCCGGCAGCGCAAGGACCCCGACGACGGGTTCATCGGCGCCCTGATCCGCGAGCACGGGGACGACTTCACCGACGACGAGATGCGCGGCGTGTGCGTGCTGCTGATCCTGGCCGGCATCGACAACATCGAGGGCATGATCGGCCTCGGCGTGCTGGCGATGCTGGAACACCCGGACCAGCTGCCCCAGCTCCTCGGCGCGAACGACACCCCGGCCGCGTCCGGTACGCCGGGCAGGGGCCGCGGCGACGGCGGGCGGCTCGCCTCCGACCGAGCCCTGGACGAACTGATCCGCTACATGTCGGTCGCCAACGCGCCCACCCCGCGCACCGCCGTCCACGACGTACGCGTCGGCGACCAGCTGATCAAGGCGGGCGAGACGGTGATCTGCTCCCTCACCATGGCCAACCGCGACCCTTCCCTCACCGACGGGGCGGACCGTCTGGACCTGGCCCGCGAACCGGTCGCCCATGTCGCCTTCGGCCACGGCGTCCACCACTGCCTGGGCGCCGCGCTGGCCCGCACCGAACTGCGCATCGCCTACAAGGCACTGTGGCGGCGCTTCCCTGACCTGCGCCTGGCCGTGCCCCTGGACGAGGTGCGCTTCTACAACCGCGCGCTGGCCCACGGGGTGCACCGCCTGCCGGTCACCTGGTGAGGGGAGCGCCATGGAGATCCGGATCGACCGCGACAAGTGCGTGAGCGGCGGCGTCTGCGCCATGTTCGCCCCCCAGGTCTTCGACCAGGACGACGAAGGCGTGGGCGTGGTGAACACCACCGCCCCACCCGAGGCCCAGGCCGCAGCCATCCGCTCAGTAATCTGGCGCTGCCCAGGCCACGCAATCTCAACCCATGAGAAACAGCCCCTGGACCACCCAACGTAGGGAACCCACAAAGAGACGCTGCACCAGCCGACCTATAGGGGCGCGGGGAACTGCGCGAGCAACCCACCACGACCCGCACCCGAACAACCACCCCCGCCCGAAACGAAAAAAGTGCCCGGCAGAATCCACCTGCCGGGCACTCCCACGTACACATTCAGCCGCCCGCAGGGAACACCGTCACCAACCGCCCCGCGTCAGCGACCCCAACACACCCGGCCAACCCCAACGCATCCGTCAACTCCCCCGCGAGCAGCGACAGAACCTCCCGCACCCCGTCCTCCCCACCCCCCGCCAGCCCCCACATCGCCGCCCGCCCCACCAGCACACCGGACGCCCCGAGCGCCAGCGCCTTGAGCACATCCGTGCCCCCCCGCACACCCCCGTCGACCAGCACCTCACAGGCGCCGCCCACGGCGTCCCGTACGGCGGGCAGCGCGGCGACGCCGGTCACCGCCCCGTCGAGCTGACGCCCCCCATGGTTGGAGACCACCAGCGCGTCGACCCCGTACGCCACCGCCCGCCGCGCGTCCTCGGGATCGAGCACCCCCTTGAGGACCACCGGCAGCCGCGTGTGCGCCCGCAGCCGCTCCACGTCCGCCCACCCCAGCGACCGGGAGAACATCTCCGCGGTGTGCGCCGCGACCGCCGACACCCCCGCCCCGCCCCGGTGGGCCGCCGAGGGCCCGTCCCCCAGATGCACGGCGAACACGTCCGGCGGCAGCGCGAACCCGTTGCGGACATCCCGCAACCGCCGCCCCATCCACGGCACATCGACCGTCAGCACGATCGCCTCACAGCCGGCGTCCTCCGCCCGCCGCACCAGCTCCAGCGTCCGCCCGGTGTCGCGCAGCCAGTACAGCTGGAACCACACCGTGCCGCCGACCGCCGTGATCTCCTCCACCGGCACACTGCTCAGCGTCGCCACGGTGAACGGCACCCCGGCCGCCTTCGCCGCCCGCGCGGTCGCCAGCTCCCCGTCGGGATGCACCAGCCGGTGGTACGCGACCGGCCCGACCGCCACCGGCATCCGCACCGCCCGCCCCAGCAGCGTCGCGTCCGGCGCGCACCCGGAGACATCGGTCAGCACCCGGGGCCGCACGAACACCTGGTCGAACGCGGCCCGGTTGGCGGCCAGCGACCGCTCCCGCCCGCTGCCCCCGGCGAGAAAGTCCCACACCTCACGCGGCAGCATCGCGGCGGCGATCCGCTCGACGTCATCCATGTCGACGGGGCCGGACACGGAGCTGGATGCGGAGCCGGATACAGAGCCGGACAGGGAGCCGGACGGAGAGCCCGCCGCGCCCCGCCCGGACTCACCGAAGCCCATGCTGCCCGGACTTCTCCAGCTCCACCGCCTCGTACAGCGCCTTGATGTTGGAGCTGCCGAACGTGCCCGCGCCCTGCCGTTCGATGACCTCGAAGAACAGGGTGCGCTTGGGGTGCGTGGACGCGGTGAAGATCTGGAACAGCTGCCCGCCGTGGTCCTCGTCCGCCAGCAACTGCGTCTCGCGCAGCGTGCCGATGGAGTGCGTCGCCAGGTCGATCCGCCCGTCGAGCAGGTCGTAGTAGGCATCCGGGGTCTTCAGGAACCGCACCCCGCGCTCGCCCAGCGCGCGGACCGTGCGCGGCGCGTCGTCGCTGGAGTAGGCGATGTGCTGGATACCGGCCCCGTCGTGGTTCTTCAGGAAGTCGTCGATCTGCCCCGGCTCGGCCTTGGTGTCCGGCTCGATCAAAGTGAAGGTCACCGCCCCGTTCGGGCTCTGCACCACCTTCGACTCCATCGCCTGCGTGCCCACCACGATCCGCTCCTCGAAGATCTCGCTGAACCCGAGGGCGTTGCGGTAGAACCGCACGGTCGGACCGAGATCGCCCGCGGGCAGGCACACCGCGAAGTGGTCGATCTCCCGCAGCCCCACCTCCCCGGCCCAGGACGGCGGTTCCCCCGCGACCGGCGTGAACCCGGCCGGCAGCCCGCCCGCGTCGTCCGGCCCTCGCTCCACCAGCGTGTGCACGAGGTCCCCGAACCCGCCGATGACCGCGCTCGCCCGCGGCCCCGCCCCGTCGTCGTGCCGCTGCGGCCCGCGCAGCGCCCGCGCCCCGCCCGACACCGCCGCCGCGAACGCCGCCGCGGCGTCCGAGGTGCCCAGCGCGATGTCCGCGACCCCGTCGCCGTGCGCCGGCAGATACGCCGACGCCGGATGCCGGTCGCTCAGCGGGGTGGTCAGGACCAGGGTGATCCCGCCGTGCCGCAGCGCGAGCCCTCGGTGGTCGGCGGACAGGCTCTCGCCGACCACCGAGAAACCGTACGCGCCCTGCCAGACCCGGGCCGCCGCCGCGAGGTCCTCCACATACATCTCAACGTAGTCGATCGTGTAGTGACTGATGGGCAGATTACCGCTCGCTCGATCATTCATGACGGTCCCTGGGTCGTAGAAGGATCGGGATTTGCGGCACCACCGTACAACTCGATTAAAAAATTCCGAACTGTCAAAGTACGGGGCCGAAAAGCACTGGTCAGGCGCTCTGTCCAAGTGTCAAAGAAGAGGCATTGTCGCAGCTTGCGCCGTGCGTGATACTGGCCCCCATGCCGATCCGGGAAAATCTTGCGGAATTGAGTTCGGAGCCGCTGCACGCCTCGCTCACCGCTGCGTCCATGGAGTCGATGAACCTGCTGAACAATATTGCCGGAGCCTATCCGGAAGCAATATCGTTCGCGGCCGGCCGGCCCTACGAGGGATTCTTCGACACCGATCAGCTCACCGAATACCTCGCGGTGTTCACGGGCTATCTGCGCGACGTACGGGGAATGACCCGCCAGCAGGTCTCCCGCACCCTCCTCCAGTACGGCGACACCAAGGGCGTCATCGCCGAGCTGATCGCCCGCAACCTCGCCGTCGACGAGGGCATCGAGGCCGACCCGCGCGCGATCGTGGTCACCGTCGGCTTCCAGGAGGCGCTCTTCCTGGTGCTGCGCGCCCTGCGCGCCGACGGCAGCGACACCCTGCTCGCCCCGTCCCCCACCTACGTCGGTCTCACCGGCTCCGCCCTGCTCACCGATCTGCCGGTGCTGCCGGTGCCCTCCGGCGACGCGGGGCTCGACCTCGACGAGTTGCTGCGCCTGCTGCATGCCGCGCGGGCCGCCGGGCGCCGGGTGCGCGCCTGCTATGTCACCCCGGACTTCGCCAACCCGGTCGGCGTCAGCATGACCGTCCCCGACCGGCACCGGCTGCTGGAGATCGCCGGGGCCGAGGGCCTGCTGCTCCTGGAGGACAACCCGTACGGGATCTTCCACCGCACCCCGGACCGGCGCCCGCCGACCCTGAAGTCCCTGGACCGCGAGGGCCGGGTCGTCTACCTCGGCTCCTTCGCCAAGAGCGGGGTCGCGGGCGCCCGCGTCGGGTTCGCCGTCGCCGATCAGCCGGTGGCGGGCGGCGCGCTGCTCGCCGACGAACTGTCGAAGATCAAGAGCATGCTGACGGTGAACACCTCACCCATCGCGCAGGCCGTCATCGGCGGCAAGCTGATCGCGAACGACTTCAGCCTGGTGACCGCGAACGCCAAGGAGACCGCCGTCTACCAGGCCAATCTGGCGCAGGTGCTGAGCGGGCTCGGCGCCCGCTTCCGGGGCACCGACCAGGTGACCTGGAACGAACCCGAGGGCGGCTTCTTCGTCGTCGTCACCGTCCCGTTCACCGTGGACGACGCCTTCCTGGAGCACGCGGGGAGCGAGTACGGCGTGCTGTTCACGCCGATGCACCACTTCTACGGCGCGGGCACCGTCTCCCGGCAACTGCGGCTGTCGATCTCGACCCTGACGCCGGAGAAGATCGAGGAGGGTCTCGACCGGCTGGCCGCGGCCGTCACCGCCCGGCTGGCCGTCACCGAGGGCGTCCCCACCGGGGCGGCCTCGTGATCCGCTCCCTGGCCGTCGTCGGCACCGGCCTGATCGGCACCTCGGTGGCGCTCGCCGCCGCCCGGCGCGGTCTCGCGGTCCATCTGCTCGACGCCGACGCCTCCGCCGTACGCACCGCCGCCCTGCTCGGCGCCGGAACCGCCCGGCCCCCCGACGAACCCGTCGACCTCGCCGTACTCGCCGTCCCGCCGGGCAAGGTCGCCGATGTGCTCGCCGAACAGCAGGCGCGGGGCCTCGCCCACAGCTACACGGACGTGGCCAGCGTCAAGGCCGGACCCGAGCGCGACGTCCTCGCCCGCGCCCCCCGGCCCGCCCACTTCGTCGGCGGGCACCCGCTGGCCGGCCGGGAACGCTCCGGCCCGCTCGCCGCCCGCCCCGACCTCTTCCAGGACCGGGTGTGGGTGCTCACGCCCTCCCGGCTCACCTCCAAGCGGGCCTTCGACCGGGCGCTCGACCTGATCGCCCTGTGCGGCGGGGTGCCGACGGTGATGCAGAGCGGCGCCCACGACGAGACCGTGGCGCTCACCTCGCACGCCCCGCACCTCATGGCCAGCCTGGTCGCCGCCCGGCTCGGCGGACGCTCCCCGGTGACCGCGCTCCTGGTCGGGCAGGGCTTTCGCGACGCCACCCGGATCGCCCGCGGCGAGTCCCGGCTGTGGACCGACATCATCGAGACCAACGCCGCCGAGGTCGCCCGCGTCCTGGCCGCCGTGCACCTCGACCTCACCGAACTCCTGGCCGCCGTACGGGACCTGTCCGCCCGCGCCCCCCGCGACCGGGCCCGCAGCCGGCGCGACCTCACCGCCCTCCTGGAACGCGGCACCGCCGCCCTGGCGGCCCTGCCCGCCCCCGCGAGGGGCCGCCCCGCAGCCGACACCGCCCACGTCGACGTCACCATCGCCGAGCGCCCCGGCGAACTCGCCCGGCTCCTCGACACCGCCGCCGCACACGGCGCGAGCCCCGACACCGTCGCCGCCCCCCTCACCCCGCACGGCCCCGACGGCCCCCTGGTCATCCGCTTCGAGGTCACCCCGGCGGAGGCACACACCCTGTCCCGCAAACTGGCGGCGGCGGGCTGGGACGTCGCCCCGAACGACTCAACGGACGACGAGACCGAGCCGACCTACGCCACCACCACCTGACCCCGGGCGGCCCCCAACTGCCCCCACCCCGGCCCTATCCGGCCCCCGGCCCCGGCTGTCCCCACCGGGCCCCATCCGGCCCCCCGGCCTCGGCTGTCCCCACCCGGCCCCACCGGGTCCCACGGCGGCCTCGGCTGTCCCCACCGGGCCCCACCCCGGCCCCCCCGGGCCCCAGCTGTCCCCACCGGGCCCCACCCCGGTCCCACGGCCTTAGCTGTCCCCACCCGGCCCCACCCGGCCCCACCCGGCCCCATGCGGCCCCACCGGGTCCCACGGCGGCCTCGGCTGTCCCCACCGGGCCCCACCCCGGTCCCACGGCGGCCTTAGCCGTCCCCACCCGGCCCACCCCGGCCTTAGCTGTCCCCACCGATCCCCACCCCGGCCCCACCCGGTCCCACCCCGGCCTTAGCTGTCCCCACCGATCCCCACCCGGCCCCATCCGGCCCCCCGGCCTCGGCTGTCCCCACCGGGCCCCACCCCGGTCCCACGGCGGCCTTAGAACTCCTAACAAAGTGGCCCTGGAATATGGGCAGTTGTGTGGTTGTTTGC
>NZ_JBHTZD010000035.1:52601-77951 GCF_042790455.1 Streptomyces sp. NPDC056734 | reverse complement strand
GCAAACAACCACACAACTGCCCATATTCCAGGGCCACTTTGTTAGGAGTTCTAAGCCGACCCGGACCGTGCCCTGCCGCGCACCGACCCCGACGGGCGCGGTCTGCGCATCGGCTGCGGCGCCGCCCTGCTCAATCTGCGGGCCGCCGCCGCGGCAGCCGGTCTGGCGCCGGCCATCCGGCTGCTGCCCGACCCCGCTCGGCCCCCGCTCCTCGCCGAGATCCTGACGACCGGCGGCGGGAGACCGGACCCGGCGCTCGCCCTGCTGGCACCGGCGGTCGTCCGGCGCCGCTCCAGTCGGCTGCCCTTCGAGGACCGGGACATCGCCGAAGCAGTACGGCAGCGGCTGTACGAGGCGGTCTCCGCCGAGGGTGCGCAGTTGCTGTTCCCCGATGCCTGGCACGTGCGGGAGGTCCTGGATCTGGCGGGGGACGCGGAGGACCTGGAGGCGCACGACCCGGGGCTGCGGGAGGAAACGCGCCGGTGGGCGCGCACGGAGCCGACGGGCAGGAACGGTACAGCGAGCGACGGTGTCCCGGTGGAGGCGTTCGGCCCGCTGCCGCGTGCGGGGGTGGGCCCGGTGCGCGACTTCGCCGCCGGGCGTCCCGTGGCGGGACGTGGCTGGGCACCCTTCGAGGCCAACCCCCGTCTCGCGCTCCTGGGCACCGCTCACGACGCGCCGGTGGACTGGCTGCGCGCGGGCCAGGCACTCGAACGTGTCTGGCTCCGGGCCACCACGGACGGGCTGGTCGCCTCGGTCACCTCCCAGCCCCTGGAGTGGACGCAGAGTACCCGGGCACCGAGATCCGCCGTCTGCCGGTGGAGGGTCCCGCCCACCAGGTGCTGCTCGACGCGTCGGCCGACGCGGACCTGATCGTCGTCGGTGCCCGCCGCGCCCACGGCCGCTTCGGGCTCCAGCTCGGCAGGGTCGCGCACACCTTGCTGCACCACTCCCACTGCCCGGTCGCCGTCGTCCCCCAGCCGGTCTGAGCCGGTCCGACCGCAGGTCAGGTCACCGGATGCTCCCGCTCCCAGCGGCGGTACGCGGCCACCGCGGTCGGCAGCGTCGGGAAGATCAGGTCCGGGCCCACCGAGTCGGCGAGGCCGTACACCCGCAGTTGGTCAAGCAGGTCCTGCTTGACCCGGGCCAGAGCGAACACGACACCACGGCCGGTGAGTTCGCGGCGCAGTTCGTCCACGGCGTCCAGCGCGGTGATGTCCACCTCCACGTTCGCCTCGGTGTTGAGCACGAACCAGCGCACGGGGCCGGTCTCGGCGTCCACCCCGTCGACGGCGGCCAGGGCGCGGCGGCGGAAGTCACGGGCGTTGGCGAAGAAGAGCGGGGAGTCGTAGCGGTAGACAAGCAGCCCCGGGACGGTGTGTGCCCGCGGATAGTCGTCGACATCGTGCATTCCCGCGACGCCGGGCACCAGCCCCTCGACCGCGTCGTGCGGACGTGCCACCCGCGTCAGCAGCTCGGCCACCGACAGCCCGACGGCCACCAGGACGCCGTACAGGATGTCCAGGGCGAGCACCCCGGCCAGACATCCAAGGGCGAGCAGCAACTCGCGGCGACGGAACGCGGACAGCCGCCGGAAACCCGCCAGGTCGATCATGCGGACGGCCGCGTAGACCACCAGTGCGCCAAGCACCGCCGACGGCGTGCGGGCGAGCAGCGGGCTCAGGAAGAGCAGCACAGCCAGCACGACGGCCCCGGCCACCAGCGAGTACGCCTGACTCCGCGCCCCAGCCGAGGACGCGAGCGCGGTACGGCTGGCGCTGCTGCTGACCGGGAAGCCGTGCAGCGCCCCCGCGCCGAGGTTGACCGCGCCCAGCGCCAGGAACTCCTGATCGGCGTCGAAGGCGTCCCGCTCGCGTCGCACCCGCGCAGGGCCGGTTCGCCCTCCGCCGTGTCCCGGCTTTGTATGATCCTTGCCCTGCCCGGCGGGGACCTGCCCCGCGAACGCCCGCGCGGTGAGCACGAAATCCGTGTACGCCACGAGGAGCACGCCCAGCGCGGGCAGCAGCAGCTGCGGCAGTTCACCCAGCCCCGGCCAGGCGAAGCCCGGCAGCCCCGAGGGAACCTCCCCGATCACAGCGATGCCGTATCGCCCGTCCAGGTCGAAGGCGACGACAGCGGCCGTCCCGAGGACCACGGCGAGCAGCGGTCCGGGCACCACCGGGGCGTAGGCACGCACCAGGAAGAGAAGGACGAGGACCACGGCCGACAGGACAACGGTCGGCAGATGCGCTTGGGACAGGGACCGGACGAACGACCACAACTGCGGGAAGAACTCGGTCCCCGATGACCCCGCCCCCACCAGCCGGGGCAACTGGTCCACGATCATGATCAACGCCACCCCGGCCATGTAGCCGATCAGCACCGGCCGGGAGAACAGATCGGCGAGGAACCCCAGCCGCACGACCCGCGCGACCAGACACAGCAGCCCGACCACCACGGCGAGCGACGCCGCCAGCGCCGCGTACCGGCCGGGGTCACCGGCGGCGAGGGGCCCGACCACGGTCGCCGTCATCAGCGCGGTGGTGGACTCGGGCCCCACCGACAGCACCCGGGAGGTGCCGAACAGCGCGTACAGCGCGAGGGCGGGCAGGATTCCCCACAGCCCCGCGACCGGCGCCAGCCCGGCCACCCCCGCGTACGCCATGACCTGCGGGACGAGATACGCGGCCACGGTGACCCCGGCGAGCAGATCGCCCCTCATCCAGCTCCGCCGATAGCCCGCGAGCACCGCCACCCCGGGCACCAGCCGACGCCACGGCGCACGGGGTACGCCCGCGCCCTCGCCCTCGCCGGTGCCCTGGGACGACATCGACCGCCTCTCTCCGTCTGTCCCCAGCATCCTCCGCCCGGCCAGCCGATGACACCGGGCCGAGCCATCCGGGCCGGGCCGTCCCGTTCCCGGGCCAACGGACCGGATGCGGCAGCGAATGTGCACGCGCAAGGCTCGCCCGGACGCCGCTCCGGGCGGGAGAGGCCCGGCCGTGGGCAGAACGCCCGGCGCGCTGACGGCCACGCTCGGGGCACCGTGCCCACGGCGGGCCCCAGAGGACGGGCATAGGCGGTGAAAGCGGCGCGCTCCGCCCCACGGGATAGCGCCGAGAACATGCGGGACATGGGCCGCGTACCCAAGGGCGTGCTGGAGGCCCGCGCCATCGCCCGCCGCTTCCAGGCCGACGTGATTCTCTCCACCGGTGGATACGTCGCCGTGCCCGTGGGATTCGCCGCCCGCGCGACGAAGACGCCTCTGGTCATCCACGAGCAGACCGTACGGCTCGGCCTCGCCAACCGGGTCCTCGCCCGCTCCGCGACCGCCGTCGCCCTGTCCTCGGAGAACTCCCTCAGCCTCCTGCCGGACTCGGTGGCAGCCTCCGCCGTCGTCACCGGTAACCCCGTCCGCCCCACCGTCTTCACCGGCGACGCGGCCAAGGCCGTCCCTGCGTTGGGCATGAGCGGTTACGACCCCGCCCTCCCCACCGTCTACATCACGGGCGGCGCGCAGGGCAGCGAACAGATCAACGGCCTGATCCGCGAGAACCTGCCCTGGCTGCTCTCCGCCGCCAACGTCATCCACCAGTGCGGGCCGAACTGGGTGGACAAGTCGCGGCAGGCCGTGGCAGGGTTGCCGCCCGAACTGCACGCCCGGTACTGGGTGGACGGATTCGTCGGTCCGGAGCTGCCCGACGTGCTCGCACTCGCCTCCGTCGTCGTCTCCCGCAGTGGCGCGGGCACCATCTCCGAGCTGACCGCCCTCGGTAAACCGTCCCTCCTCATCCCCCTCGCCTCCTCGGCGGGCAACGAGCAGGAACACAACGCCCTCCACCTTCAGCGGGCCGGGGCCGCCGTGGCACTCACCGGGGAGCAGGTGAACGCCCCCACACTGCGGGCGGCCCTGGAACCGGTCCTGTCCGACCCGCAGCGTCGGGAGACGATGGCGACAGCTGCCCGCGCGATGGGGAAGCCCGATGCCGCGTCCCGGCTGGTGGAGGTTCTGCTGAACGTTGCGCTCGGCGGGCGGAAGTAGACCGTACGACGTGATGCTTCGCAGCCAGCTTGAAAGCATCGTGGCCGCGACGTCGGCTTTGGAAGAGGCAGGCTTTTCGGCTGAAACGGCCGGTGGGAAGCAACCTCCTGTTTCCCCGGTTCCGGTCCACGGATCCACGAACGTGGGAGGCCGTCTGATCAGCGGCAGCGGCCTCTGGTGGCCGGTTCCCGCTGTGCGGGTGCCCCCTGTGTCGGCGCCCACGACGACAAGAGGCGGATCGACGTTAACGGCGGGTCGTTGTGCGGCCCCAACTTGTCACCAGCAACCACCAGGGGAGCGCAAGGGGAGCGCGGTTGCCTTGGGACTGTGCATCACGGACCGGCACGCCCTGCACCACCATGTGTGCTCTGATCAGGCACAACGACATCAAGGGGCATGCATCAGCACGGTCCGGACGGGCCCGGCTGGTTTCAGCCCCCCTGCTGCCAGCTGTCGCCCCGATCCGGTCCGCCTCGGTCCCGATCCCGGCGGGTCGGCGCCTCCCCCACCGCCACATAGACCCAGCCGCCATAACGCGTCAGCGTCCGGTGCCGTTCGGCGCCCCTCTGGAGCGGCTCCCATGGGTGGCGGTCGACCATGCTGGTGTCGCCGCCGAAGGGGGCGATCATGGGGCCCAGGGCGGGCGTCAGGCGGTTGGGCCACCAGTGGGGGAGGCGGTAGTCCAGGATCACCCAGCGGCCGCCGGGGGACAGGGCCTCATAGCCGCGTTCGATGATTTTGGCGTACTCGGAGATGAGGGTGAGGGAGAAGCAGGCGATGATGCCCCGGACGTTTTCGGGGTATTCGTAGGTTGTCAGGTCGGCCTGGACCAAGGTGACGTTGGTCAGGGCGGCTTGGTGTATTCGGTCCTGGGCCTGGGCCAGCATGGCGTCGGTGAGGTCCACGCCGATGACCTTGCCGGTGGGGCCGACCGCCTCGGCCAGCAGGGGGAGGTTGTGGCCGGTGCCGCAGCCGGCGTCCACGACCGTGTCGCCGGGGCGCAGGGCGAGCTGCTCCAGCGCCAGGTGTTTGTAGGCCATCGTGCGCTGGCCTATGAGGTAGAGGCGGTTCGAGGTGAGGTCGTAGCGCTTGGCGCGTTTGCGGTAGATGTTCACCATGCGTTGGGACTCGACCGTCGTCATGCGCGATCCTCCAAAGGGTCGGTGTTTCTCGGGCCGCGCAGTACCGAGGCGAGGACTCTCGGCCTGAGGATGACGTGTGGCGGGGCCAGCAGGTGGGTCATGTCCAGCAGAGCGGTGGCCACTGTCCGGTCGGTCGTCGCCACCTTCAGCAGGCGGTCGGTGTATTTCTTGCCCAGGCGCGCGGCCAGCGGCAGGGGGCCGTCGGCGGCTCCCGGGTACGCCAGGTCCGCGTTGCCCGACAGCATCCACGCGGCGTCCACGTGCCGTGCGACGTGAGCGCGCATGGCCACCGCGAGGCCGTCCGGGATGGCGTCGGTGCCGCGGGGCCTGGCCTGGGTCAGTGCCTTGTGGAGGGAGAGGGCGGTCAGTGCCGCTACGGAGATTCCCTGGCCGTACGCCGGGTTGAAGGCGCCGGCCGCGTCGCCCAGGACCAGGAAGCGGTCGGGCCAGCGAGGCAGCCGTTCGTAATGGCGCCTGCGGTTCTCCGTACGGCCCGATCCGTACACCTCGCCCAGTGGTTCGGCGTCGCGGATCGCGTCGTACAGGGCGGTGCTGCGCAGGCGTTTGGCGAAGTCCACGAAGCCCTGGTGGTCCAGGGGTGGGCGCTCACCGCCCAGGCCCGCCACGGACACCATCCAGCGGTTGCCCTCGATCGGGTTGAGGATGCCCGAACGCGGCTCCTCGGGCGTCGACTGGAGCAGGACGCACTTCCAGTCGGCGGTGTGTCCCGGGGGAGGGGCGAAGACGCAGGTGGCGTAGGCGCAGCCCGCGTCCACCACCGTTTCGGCGGGTGCGCCGTAGCCGAGGCTCTCCAGCCAGGCCGGGGTGCGGGAGCCGCGGCCGGTGGCGTCGACGACGAAGTCCGCCTCCCACTCGTACGGTTCTCCCCATCCCGTGCGGGCCGAGGCGTCGCGGTCGCGCAGGAGTACCCCGCGTACCGCGTCGCCCCGGGCCGCGATGAGGCCCACGGCCTCCGTCTCCTCGCGGATCTCGACCCCCGGCAGCTTCAGCAGCCGTCTCCGCACGGCCCAGTCGAGCAGATCGCGGGAGCCGGACAGCACCACATGGCGGCTCGGGAAGCGGTCCACCCAGCCGCCCGCCACCAGCAGGAGCATGTCCCTCGGCATCCGGACCTCGACCATGCCCAAGCTCCGCAGCTCGCCCAGCAGGCCGGGGAAGAGCTGCTCCAGGGACCGCTGTCCGGCGCCCAGGAGGTTGTGGGTGTGCCGTGCCTGGGGCACCCCCCGGCGCCAGCGCGGCTCCTCGGGGTACCGGTCCCGCTCCACCACGGTGACCCGGTCCATGTGCGGGGCCAGCGCCGCCGCCGCGCAGAGCCCGGCGAGGCTGCCTCCCAGCACCACCGCGTGGCCGCCCCCGGGGCTCGCTCTCCGGCCGGTCATGGCCTCCTCCTCCCTCTCGCCGCCCCGGCGCTCATGCGCGGGACGCCGTGGCGGGCACCCGGCGGCCGAGCCAGTGGTGCGCTGCCGCGTACCAGCTCGGGGCGGTGCGGTGGACGTTGAGGGAGTGCGCGGCCTCGGGGACCGTGAATGCCTCCAGATCGGGCGCTCCGGTGTAGAACTTCCGCTCGTGTGCCGCGACGGCCGCCGGGTCGGCCGTGGAGAGCCGGCCTCCCCCGAAGAGGCGGTCCTCCTCGCCCACCACCAGCAGGACGGGCACCTCCACGCCGGCCGCCGGTTCCGGCCGGTAGATGGCGTCCAGGGTGAAGCCCTCGCCCGCGGTCACCGTCGACTTGGTGTGTTCGTGGTAGGAGGAGAGCCCGGGGTCCACGCCTCCCGGGTGCTCGTAGAGGGCCGCGCGTCGGCCGGGGCGGGTGGTGAGGTAGTTCTCCGGCAGGTCCGTCCCGGCCAGTAACTCGTCTTCCGCGGCCGGGTGCAGTGCCGGTACCGCCTCTTCGTACAGCGGGCCGAACGCGTGCAGCAGGCCCGTGATGACCAGTGCGTCCAGATCGTGGTGGCGGGACGCCTCGATGACGGCTATGCCGGAGCCGAGCGAATGTCCTACGGCGACCACCCGCCGGAAGGACGGGATGCCGGGGGCGCCACGGCGCAGGGCCTGGATCACCTGGTGCACGGCGTCGACATTGCTCTCTACGGTGACCTGCTCGGCCGGAGGGTGCGTGCTCCCGCCGGTGCCGGGGCGGTCGAGGGCGAGTACGGCGTAGCCCTCGGCCACGGCGTGCCGGGTGTAGTCATGGGCTCCCGGGGCGGTCCAGTACCGGCGGTCGTAGGTGAGCCCGGGCAGCAGGAGCTGGACGGTGTCGGGCGGATCGCCTGCGGGGAGGGACAGTTCCGCGGCCAGGTGCCAGGTCGTGCCGGGGGACTGCGCGGGGGTCACGTCGAAGCTGACCGAGCTCATGGGGATGCGCCTCTCTGATCTGGTCTGACCTGATGTGGTTTGACCTGATCTGGTCTGGTCTGATCTGCCGAGTTGGTTGCCGACGTGTGGTCAGGTGATGGTGATCTGTGGTTCTCCGGGCGGAGTGCCTTCGGCTTCCAGCTGCTCGGCGATCTTCAGGGCTTCCTCGATGAGGGTCTCCACGATCTTCGACTCGGGGACGGTCTTGATGACCTCGCCCTTGACGAAGATCTGGCCCTTGCCGTTGCCGGAGGCGACGCCCAGGTCGGCTTCGCGGGCCTCGCCGGGGCCGTTGACCACACAGCCCATGACGGCCACGCGAAGGGGGACCTCCATGCCGTCCAGACCGGCCATGACCTCGTCGGCGAGGCGGTAGACATCCACCTGGGCGCGGCCGCAGGACGGGCAGGAGACGATCTCCAGGCGTCGCTGGCGCAGATTCAGCGACTCCAGGATCTGGGCGCCGACCTTGACCTCCTCGACCGGAGGGGCGGACAGCGACACCCGGATGGTGTCCCCGATGCCCTCGGCCAGCAGCGCGCCGAACGCCACGGCCGACTTGACGGTCCCCTGGAAGGCCGGGCCCGCCTCGGTCACCCCGAGATGCAGCGGGTAGTCGCACCGCGCCGCCAGCAGCCGGTAGGCGCTGACCATGACGACCGGATCGTTGTGCTTCACCGAGATCTTGAGGTCACCGAACCCGTGCTCCTCGAACAGCGAGCACTCCCACAGCGCCGACTCCACCAGCGCCTCCGGCGTCGCCTTTCCGTACTTGGCGAGCAGCCGGGCGTCCAGCGAGCCCGCGTTCACCCCGATGCGGATCGGTGTCCCGGCGTCGGAGGCCGCCCTGGCGATCTCCTTCACCTTGTCGTCGAACCGGCGGATGTTGCCCGGGTTCACCCGGACCGCCGCGCACCCCGCGTCGATCGCCGCGAAGACGTACTTCGGCTGGAAGTGGATGTCCGCGATCACCGGGATCTTCGACTTGCGGGCGATCTGCGGCAGCGCGTCCGCGTCGTCCTGCGAGGGGCAGGCGACCCGTACGATCTGGCAGCCCGCCGCCGTCAGTTCCGCGATCTGCTGCAACGTGGCGTCCACATCGGCGGTGAGGGTGGTCGTCATCGACTGCACCGACACCGGGGCGTCCCCGCCCACCGCGACGGGACCCACCTGGATCTGTCGTGACCTGCGGCGTTCTGCCAGTCTGAGGGGGATCGACGGCATTCCGAGCGCTACGGACGCGGTCGTCATCACACCACTCCCTTCAATGGGGGGCGGTCGACCGCCCCGGCCGCCCCGTCCATCGGGTTCACCGTTTCCCCTGCTGCCAGTGACCACCCCAGTGCTTCCTCGACCTGGTCCGCGATTCCGTCCGCCGTCAGACCGCAGTCCCGCAGCAGATCGGTGCGTCCGGCGTGCTCCAGGAACCCGGAGGACACACCGAGGGTCCGCAGTTCCCGTGGTGTCGTCCCGGCGTCGCGCAGCGCCGACGCGAGGGTCTGGCCGACGCCGCCGGTCCGTAGACCGTCCTCGGCGCTCACCACGACGTCGAACCGGCCGGCCAGCCGTACCAGTGCCTCGGGCGTCGGCTTCACCCAGCCCGGGTCGACCACCGTGCAGCCGATGCCCCGGTCGGCGAGACGGCCGGCCGCCGCCACACAGGGGCCCGCCATCGCGCCCACCGCGACCAGCAACACGTCCTCGCCGGTACGGGCGAGCACGTCGAGCGATCCGGTGCCGTCCGGCCCCGCGATCCGGTCCACCGCGGGCAGCTCCGGGGACAGGGCTCCCTTGGGGAAGCGCAGCACGGTCGGTGCGTCCTCGACGGCCAGCGCCTGGTCGAGCTGGAGTCGCAGACTCGCCCGGTCACGGGGCGCGGCGATCCGCAGTCCCGGTACGGCCTGGAGCGTGGCCAGGTCCCAGACGCCGTTATGGGACGCCCCGTCGTCGCCGGTGATCCCGGCCCGGTCGAGCACGAAGGTCACCGGCAGCCGGTGCAGCGCCACATCCATGAGGACCTGGTCGAAGGCCCGGTTCAGGAAGGTCGCGTAGACGCACACCACCGGGTGCAGACCGCCCATGGCCATGCCCGCCGCGGAGGTCACCGCGTGCTGTTCGGCGATGCCCACGTCCACGACCTGTCCGGGCCTGGCCCGTTGCAGGGGCCGCAGACCCGTGGGCTCCAGCATCGCGGCGGTCAGCGCGACCACGTCCGGCCGCCGCCGCGCCTGCGCGAGCAGTTCCTCGCCGAAGGCCGCCGTCCAGCTCTGCTTGGCGCCGGTGCTCGCCGCGCCGGGTGCCGGAGCGGCCCGTACCGCGTGGAAGCGGTCCTTGGTGTCCTCCTCGGCGGGCGCGTAGCCCCGGCCCTTCTCGGTGATGCAGTGCACCACCACCGAGCCGCCGAAGGCGCGGGCCCGGCGCAGTGCCGCCTCGACGGCCGCCCGGTCGTGCCCGTCGACCGGGCCGAGGTACTTGAGGCCGAGATCCTCGTAGAGGGCCTGCGGGGTGAGGAAGTCCTTGAGGCCCTTCTTCGCCCCGTGCACGGCCCGGCACACGAAGTCGCCGACGGCGGGCAGGCCCCGCAGGGTGTCCTTGGCCCGGTGGAGGAACTCCTCGTACCGGCGCGACGTACGCAGCGCGGCGAGATGGTTGGCGAGCCCGCCCACGGTGGGGGCGTAGGAACGGGCGTTGTCGTTGATGACGATGACCAGCGGGCGGTCGGGGTCGGCCGCGATGTTGTTGACCGCTTCCCAGGACATGCCGCCGGTCAGCGCGCCGTCGCCGATGACCGCGACCACATGGCCGGGTTCGCGGCGCACCCGCCGGGCCCGCGCCAGGCCGTCGGCGTAGGACAGGGCGGTGGACGCGTGCGAGTTCTCCACCAGGTCGTGCGCGGACTCGGCGCGGCTGGGGTAGCCGGACATGCCGCCGCGGGTGCGCAGCGTCGCGAAGTCCGCGACCCGGCCGGTGAGGAGTTTGTGTACGTACGCCTGGTGGCCGGTGTCCCATACGACGCTGTCGCGGGGGGAGTCGAAGACGCGGTGCAGGGCGATGGTGAGTTCGACCACGCCGAGGTTCGGGCCGAG
The DNA here is from genome assembly GCF_042790455.1 of Streptomyces sp. NPDC056734. Taxonomy (NCBI): domain Bacteria; kingdom Bacillati; phylum Actinomycetota; class Actinomycetes; order Kitasatosporales; family Streptomycetaceae; genus Streptomyces; species Streptomyces sp. NPDC056734. The sequence continues at coordinate 67,305 of NZ_JBHTZD010000035.1, read as the reverse complement.
GTGCCCGCCGTTGCGGGACACCCGCTCGATGAGCAGGGCCCTGGTCTCGGCGGCGAGCCGGTCGAGTTCGCGCGGGCTCAGTCCGCGCAGGTCGGCCGGGCAGGTGACGCGTTCGAGGAGATCCAGATCCATGGTCGGCTCAGCTCCCGGTTCCCGCATCTACGGACACCTCCACGGACACCTCTACAGATTCCTCCACGGACACCTCTACGGATTCCTTTGCGGGCAGCCCGGTGGGTGGACCCGCGGGCCGGTCCACGCGCGGGGCCGCCCGTCGTTGCCGGAAGACGACGGACACCTCCGGCCGCAGGCCCAGTTCCGGGCCCGTCACCAGGCTGTCGACGGCGATCAGTACGTTGTAGTGGTTGGGGAAGTGGCAGGAGTCGAAGCCGAGCACGGTCCCCACCCGGCGGCCGTCCGCCCACACCTCGTCACCCCGGTCGATCACCCCGGCCCCGTCGATCTCGGCGAAGCCCAGAAAGCCCACCCGGTCGATGCGCGCCCCCGGCGGGCTTCCCGCCTGGTCGGTGGAGACCAGCTCATGCACCTCACCGCGGCGTACACACCGGCTGGTGAACTCCTCCAGCCACATGCCCCGGTCGTCGCGGCGATGGGTGAGCACCTTGACGAGGGTGGCGGGCACGACCCGTTTGGCGCCGTCCTCACGCGGGTTCACCTGGTGGCTCCTTCCGTCCGGTAGACGGCCTCGACCAGTTCGAGGGCGGCGAGCCCATCGCGTGCGCTGTCCTGCCCGGCGCGCAGACGGGCGTCGAAGTCGGCCAGTACACCGACGTACTCGTGCCACAGCGAACCCTTGAACGCCGTGTGCCCGTCGAGCATGTCGGCGGTGAGCCGGGTGCCGTCGGCCAGTGCGACGGTGACGTCCTTGACCTCGCCGTCGTAGGACCAGTCGAGTTCGACGCGGGCGCTCGCGCCGCCCGGCGCGCGCAGCGCGATGTCGGCCCGGCGGTCCGTACCGGCGGCGTCGCGTACGACGTCGGCGGCCGTCAGTTCGGTGTCGCCGAGGAACAGCCGGACCAGGTCGAAGGCGTTGGGGCCGTTGTCGGCCACACAGCCGCCGCCGCAGCGGTCGGCGTCCAGATACCAGCGGTCGGATCCGGCGTGGTCCTCGATGCGTTCGAGGTAGCGGACGGTGAGGGAGCGCACGGGGGCGTCTGCCGCGGACACCTCCTCCAGCAGTCGCAGCACCGCGGAGTTGTAGCGGCGGTGGAAGGAGGTGAAGAGGGTGACCTCGTGTTTCCGGGCCAGTTCGGCGAGTGCGTGGGCGTCCGTCCCCTTGGTCGCGAGGGGCTTCTCCACGCAGACCGACACTCCCGCGGCGAGGGCGTCGGCGCACACCGCCGCGTGCGCGTCGTTGGGGACGTTGACCACCACCGCGTCCACCCCGGCGTCGGCCAGCAGGGCCGCGTGTCCGTCGTAGCACTTGGCCGTGGCGCGGAACGGGTCCAGGGCGTCGGGCCGCAGGTCGCACACGGCGGTGAGGTCCAGCGTGGGGAGCTGGTCGAACGCGGCGACGTAGAACTTCGAGATCACGCCGAGGCCGATGATGCCGATGCGGGTCCGGTCGTTCGGCCGGGGGCTCAGTGGGGGGTTCGGTGGGGGGCTCGGTGGGGTGTTCAGCGGGGTGTTCATCGGGCGCCTCCCGAGAGAGCGGTGGTTCCGGTCGGTTGTGCTTCCGGGACCTCGGGATACCGGACCTCGGGAAAGGCCAGGCCCCGCTCGGCGGCCAGGGCGGTCAGTTCGCCGTAGCCCTCGGCGGAGAGCGGGACGCCGTGTTCCCGGTGGCGCGCGGCGGCCAGCGCCTCGGGCCGGCCGGGGTAGCTCACCGGGGACGCGGGGTCGAGGGGCGGGGTGTCGAGCAGTGCCTGGAACATCCCGCCGGAGTCGGCCCGGAAGTCCTGCTCCGGGCGGAGCGCGCCGGGGGCCAGGACGAGCGCGGTGATGCCGATGTCGTCGTCCCGGCCGGTGGGCGAGCCGTCGCCGCCCAGCGCCTCCGGGGCGGGGCCGAGTCCCGCTCCGGGGACCAGTGCGGCCAGCACCTCGACCATCAGGCCGAGCCCGTAGCCCTTGAAGGCGCCGGTGGCGGGGTCGCCGCCGAGCCAGCGCAGGAAGCCCTCGGAGCGGTCCAGGGCGTTCGGATCGGTCACGGGGCGTCCCTCGGCGTCCTCCAGCCAGCCCTCCGGTATCGGCTCTTTGGCGCGGGCCGCGGCGCGCACCCTGCCGGTGGGCACCACGGTCGTACTCATGTCGAGGGCGTAGGGAGGGTGCTCGCCCGCGGGCGCGGCGACGCTGAACGGGTTGGTGCCGAGCATCGCCGCCCGGCCGCCCGGTGGCCGGGCGATGCGCTGGCGCCCGCAGTTGGAGGCGAGCACGGCGACCATGCCGCGCCGCGCGATCCGGGCCGTGTGGTAGCCCGCGCAGCCGAAGTGGGTGGCGTTGCGCATCGTCACCAGGGCGATACCGGTCGACTCCGCGCGGTCCGCGGCCAGCTCCAGTGCCTCGGTCGCGGCCCACAGGCCCAGCGAGCGGCGGCCGTCCAGGAGTACGGCGGCGCCCGTGTCGGTGATCTTCTCCGGCTCCGCCGCCGGGTCGATACGGCCTTCGTCGATCGCCGGGAGGTACAGCCGGGTGAGATTGGCCAGGCCGTGCGAGGTCAGTCCGGCGAGATCTCCGTGGACCAGTGCCTCGGCGGCGCCGGCGGCCCGCTGGGCGGGTACCCCGCGGTCGGCGAAGACCTCGGCGGTGAAGGCGACGAGGGCGTCATGGGAGACGAGCACCCCGCGCGTGGCTGGGGCGTCGGTCTTCTGGGTCACAGTGGGCTTCCTCCCGGTGCGGCGTGATGCCGGGCGGCGAAGCGGACGAGCAGATCGCGCACCGCCCCGGCGAAGGCTTCGAGATCGGACAACGCGGCGTACTCACCCGCTGCGTGGGCGTGGTTGTGGTCCAGGTCGCCGGGGCCGAGGACGGCGGTGTAGGCGCCGGGCAGACGGGACATCCACAGCGCGTCGCAGGTGAACGCGGGTTCGTCGGCCGGCCACCGGGCGAGGCCCGCCTGCCGCTCCAGCAGTTCGGTGGCCCAGGGGTCGTCCACGGGGGCGAGCGCGGGGAGGTCCCGCTTGTGCCATTCGACGCGGGTGATGGCGGCGGCGTCGGCGGCGGTGCGGGCCAGATTGGGGTGCGTGCGGAAGAGGTCGCCGAATTCCCGTAGCCCGGCGGAGACTTCGTCCTCCAGGGCGGTGGCCAGTGAGCGGCCGGTCGCCAGGTCCGGGTAGGAGCAGTTGAGCAGCAGCCGGCCGGTCCCGTACACCCGGTTGTGGAGGTGCCCGGTGTGCAGGCCCGCGACACAGATCTGTCCGCCGCCGGCCCGCTCCGGCAGCCGGGCCGCGAGCCGCTGCGCCAGATGGCCGAGCAGCACGGTGGCGTTGTGCCCGGCGCCGGGGCGGTCGTCGATGGCGTCGTCCCCGTCGACCCGGACACAGGCGGTCATGGCGGCGGTGGAGCGGGTCAGCAGCCGCATCCCGGTGGGTTCGCAGAACAGGTTGAGCCTGCCGTACCAGCCCTGGCGGATCAGCGGGCGGGTGCCGAACACGCCCATGGCGCCGCCTTCCTCGCCGGACACCGCCTGGATGAGCACCCGGGTGCCGGAGGCAAGGCCGGGCACGGATTCGAGCGCCGCCCGCAGGCCCGCCAGGAGCGCGACCGCGGGGCCCTTGGCGTCGATCGCGCCGCGGCCGGTGAAGACCTCCCCGTCGAAGCCCACCGGTTCGAGACCGGCGACCGTGTCCAGGTGGACGTTGAACATCACCGTGTCCGCCTGCGGCAGCGCGGGGCCGAGCGCCAGCACCAGGCTGGGCTGTACGGCCAGGAAGCGGGGGTCGGCGGCCGCTTCGCGTACGGCGAGCGGGACATGGTCGCCCACCAGGTCGGCGGGGTCGGCGGGGGCGTGGTGCACCACCTCGAAGCCGATGTGCCGGGCGGCCTCGGCGTAGGCGCGCTGGGCGTCCCACAAGCGGGGCTCGACGGGGCACGCGCCTGCCCCCTCGCCCCCTCCTTCGAGGGGGCCGACCGTGGGCAGCTCCAGCAGCCGCAGCAGCAGTTCGCGCTCCGCGCCGCTCAGCCTCGCCCGGGTCACCGGGTGGCCTCCGGCGCCGTATCCGCCGTATCCGCCGTATCCGCCGTGTCCGCCGTGTCCGCCGTGTCCGCCGTGTCCGCCGTGTCCGCCGTATCCTCCGCGACCGACAGGCCCGCCGCCAGTCGCTCCAGGGCGCGGCCGTAGCGTACGAACTGCGCCACCCCGTCGTCACCGGCGTCGGTCCGGCCCTCGTGGGGGCGTACCGACAGATGGGGTTCGATGGACCACGTACCGGTGTAGCCATGGTCGAGAAGCAGCCGCAGGCAGTCGGCGACGCGGCAGGCGCCTGCACCGGGGAAGGTGTAGACGGGGTCGTCCGCGTCGCCCCTGGCGTCCTTGATCTGTACGTGCTCCACCCACGGCACCAGCTCGGTGAGCAGGTCGTACGCCTCGTAGCCGTACGCCACGCCGTTGCCCGTGTCGAACAGCAGCCGGAGCGCGGGGCTGTCGACCTCCGCCAGCAGCCGCAGGGCGCGGTCCGCGCGGGCGCCCGCCCAGCCCGCGCAGTTCTCGTGCAGCAGGACGAGCCCGGCGTCCCGCGCCACCCGGGCGAGGTCCTTCATCCGGCGTACGGCGCGACGCCCCCACTCGGGTTCACCGAGGCGGCCGTCCGGGTCGTCGGGGTAGGACATGACACGGAGGTAGCGGGTGCCCAGCGCGGCACAGCGCGGGGCCAGGCGCTTCAGCTCGGCCAGGTCCGGTGCGAAGTCCCCGGTGATGGGGCGGGCCCAGTTGGCGATACGGGAGTCCACGCACACCACGTCGAGGCCCGCGTCGTCGAGGGCCCCCCGGACGCGGTCGAACGCGGCGTCGTCGAGGTCGGCGAGGGCGGTGCCGTCGAGGTCGCGCAGCTCGATGGTGGACCAGCCCAGCAGGTGGTGGGCCCGGATCTGTTCGGCGAGGGCGGGGGCGGCTTCGTCGCCGATGCCGGCGAAGCGGATTCCGGGGGGTGGTGGGTGGGCCGGTCCGGTCGCGGCTGCCGCCTCGGTCGCGGCTGCCGTCCCGGTCGCCAGGGGGTGTTCGATGTCAGCCGGCACGGGCCACCCGCTGTCCGGTGTGACCGGCGGCCGGGACGGCTCGGCGGGCCAGGTCCTTGGCGTCGGCGAGCAACTCGACCACACGCGAGGCGAGATGCAACTGCGCCGCCAGATCCGTGCCGTCGCGCAGGGCGCGGTAGGTGTCCAGGAGATAGGTGGACAGCGCGTCGTCGGGAAAGACGTCCCAGGTCTCCGGGCGTCCGCGGCGGCTGATCCGGAGCTGGGCGTAGTGGTCGTCCTCGGCGCCCGGGTAGTGCGCCACCACCTGGCCGTCCGTGAAGTCCAGCTGGATGCGGCGTTCCCGGACCGGCGCGGTGAGGTCGGAGACGATCCGGCTGGTCACCGTGTCGTGGCGGAGCGTGAGTTCGGCCCGGCCCATCCCCGCGACGACGGTGTCACCGATCCGCATGTCCGCCAGCTCCGCACCGGTGAGACGGGCGGGCCCGGCGAGCCGGAGACAGACACCGAGGGAGTGCGGAGGCTCTATGTCGAACGCGGTGGGGTGCCCGTTGTCGGCCAGGGTGCGGCCCATCCGCGGCTTGTACTGCCGTACTTCGATCGAGCGCAGGGCGCCCAGGGCGCCAGCGTCCACGAGGCGGGCGAGCCGGCCGGTCAGGGCGCTGGCCAGCCAGGGTGCCACGACCGCCAGCCGCAGCCCCTCGGTACGGGACAGGCCGACGATCTCGCGGACACTCGCGCGGTCGGACGCCAGGGGTTTCTCCACGACGATCCGGCGGAACCCGGCGGCGGCCAGCTCACGCAGCAGACCGAGGCGGGCGACCGGCGGAGTGCACAGGTGTACGACGGTCCGCTCGGGGTCGAGCAGGGTGCGGGCCTGGTCGAGTGAGGAGACGTGCCGCAGTCCCTCGGCCGCCACGGGCAGCGCCGGGGTCACGGGGTCGAGGGTCAGGACGGGCGCGGGATCGAAGAGATCCGTGTGCCGCCCGGTGGCGCGCAGCCGGCGCAGTACCGCCCAGTGCAGGCCGAGACCGGCCCGGCCGAGCCCGATGATCAGCGTCCGCGCGGGCTGACCGACGGGCGCTGCCTGTTCTGTTCGCGGTGCCGCATCCCCTGGCTGCATTGCCGGTGCCGGTGCCGGTGCCGGTGCCGGTGCCTGTGCCTGTGCCGGCTGTCCTGCCCGTGCCGGCTGTCCTGCCGGTGCCGGCTGCCCTGCCCCTGCTGGCTGCTCTGCGCGCTCCATGCCGGCCTGGCTCCTCTCAGCGGTCGCGGTAGGCCACGGAGGCCGTCAGATCCATCAGTTCGTCGCGCCAGCGGGAGACCAGGGGCGCCTCGGCCACGGCCTGTCCGGCCTGGTCGACGAGGTGTGCGATGCGCCGCTCCACGTCATCGGCCACTCCGCTCTCGATGAGCAGGGCGCGCATCCTGGCCGCCGCCTCGGGTCCCGCGGGCGCGGCGGCCAGCGCGCGGATGCGGTCATCGCGTCGTACGGCGAGACTCAGCAGGTAACTCATCTTGAACTGGGTGAAGTCGAGCCCGGTGGGCTTGCCGGTGTTCCCGGAGTCGCCGAAGGCGTCGATCAGATCGTCCCGGAGCTGGAACGCCTCGCCCAGCGGCAGCCCGTACGCCTCGAACGCATCGGCGAGGTCGGGCCGGCCCGCGATCGTGGCGCCGAGCTGGAGGGGGCGGTGGATGGTGTACCGGCCGGACTTGCAGACGGCGATCCACCGGGAGAGTTCCGGGTCGGCCACCCCCTCGGCGGCGACGGCGATGTCCAGGTACTGGCCGACGGTGACCTCGACGCGGGTCTCGTCCCACACCGCGCGGGCCGGTTCCGAGAGGCGGCGGGTGAGCCGGTCCGCGTAGACATGGGAGAGGTCGGCGGCCAGGTTGGCCACCCCCTCGCCGTAGCGCCGCGGCTCGCCGCGCAGCCGCCGTGCCCGATGGTCGTCCGCATGCCGTTCATGGGCGGTGACGGCGCCGCGGCGCAGCGGGGAGTCGTCGAGTACGTCGTCCCGCAACAGGGCGAAACTGTGCAGGAGTTCCAGCGCCGCGGCGGCGTCCACGGCGTCGGCCGACCCGGGGTCGCCGCCCGCGGCGAGATGGCCCAGGAGACAGAAGCGGGGGCGCAGCAGCTTGCCCTTGGCGACGGTGATCGCGGTGACGGCGTCGACGAACGCGGCACACCGCGGGTCGACGGCGGTCCAGCGCGCGCTCTCCCCGGCGAGCACGGAGTCGATGCGCCGCAGGACGGCGTCCAGTAACCGGGGCAGGACGTCGGCGCGGGCCGGGCCGTGTCCCTCAAGGGGTGCGTCGGTCGGGCTGTGCCTTTCAGCGCCCGTGTCACCTGGGCCGTGTCCCTCAGCGCGCGCGTCACCTGGGCCGTGTCCCTCAGCGCCCGTGTCACCTGGGCCGTGTCCCTCAGCGCCCGTGTCACCCGGGCCGTGTCCCTCAGCGCCCGTGTCACCCGGGCCGTGTCCCTCAGCGCCCGTGTCACCCGGGCCGTGCCCCTCAGCGCCCGCGTCACCCGTACCGCGTCCCTCAACCGTCTCGCCACCCGCCACTGGACACCCCCAGGCCGCATCCACCTCACGCCCCCCACCCGCCAAGGCACTCACCCCGTCCCCTTCAACAGCGCGGGCAGCTGGAAGACCACGTTCTCCGTGGCCGTCCGCTCCACCTCGACCCGGCCGTACCCGAGGTCGGCGAGCCGGCGCAGCAGGCCGTCGACCAGCACCTCGGGGGCGCTCGCACCGGCGCTGACGCCGACCGAGTCCACCCCGGTGAGCCAGCTCTCCTGGAAGTGGTCCGGGCCGGGGACCAGGTGCGCGGCGGTTCCGGCGGTGCGGGCGACCTCGACCATCCGGACGGAGTTGCTGGAGTTCTCGGAGCCGACGACGAGCACCAGGTCGGTACGGGCCGCGATCGCCTTGACCGCGTTCTGGCGGTTCTGGCTGGCATAGCAGATGTCGTCGCTGCCGGGGCCGAGCAGATCGTCGAACCGCCCGCGCATGGCCTCGATGATCTCCTCCGTCTCGTCCAGGGCGAGGGTGGTCTGGGTCAGATAGGCGACGGGCGCGTCGCGCGCCAGGTCCAGCGCGTGTACGTCCTCCACGGTGCTCACCACCACGGTGCGCTCGGGTGCCTCGCCGTACGTGCCCTCCACTTCCTCGTGCTCGGCATGGCCGACGAGCAGGATCGTCCGGCCGTCCTCGGCGAAGCGGCGGGACTCCTGGTGGACCTTGGCCACGAGCGGGCAGGTGGCGTCGATCACGGTCAGCCCGCGCGCCTCCGCGCCCTGGCGTACCTCCGGCGAGACACCGTGGGCGGACAGGACGCAGACCTCGCCGGGCGGCACCAGCTCCGCGGAGTCCACGAAGCGCACCCCGCGGGCCTCCAGATCGCTCACCACATGCTCGTTGTGCACGATCTGGTTGCGCACATAGATGGGAGGGCCGAAGCGTTCGAGGGCGACTTCCACGATGTCGATGGCCCGCCGCACTCCCGCGCAGAAACTGCGAGGTTCGGCGAGCACGACCGACTTCACCGGAAGTTCCGCCGGGCGGCCAGAATCTGCTGAGTCCACCGAGTTCGCAGAGTCCACCGAGTTCGCCGAGTTCACGGATTTCACGGATTTCGCCGGGTTCACGGAGTTCACTGAATTAATTGAATCAGCTGCCGACTTCAAAGAAAGCACATCCCCTGTCGCCCGCTGAACGGGCAGGCTCGCGCGCGGTCCGGATTGCGTTCTGTAGACACATGCGGTGCGGCGGTGCAGCTCAAATCTGGGGGGCCACAAGGTCGGGTGTCAAGCGTCCCCCGACCGCTCGGGCGCCGGCGCCCTCTCGCTTGAGCTGGCCCGGAACGCCCCTGGGCTGGCCCTTCCGCGCTCTTCGCCCCCGGGGCTAGCTGATGCTTGTCAGTGCCGGCCCGGTACTGACAAGGGTTTGCCATTGTCGCTGATGACGGGGTCCTGATTAGCTCCGCCCATCCATATCCCCGTCCCGCCACACGGAGGATTGACGCGTGATCTCTCCTACTCGGAGCACCGGGCGAAGCGAATTAGGAACGGTAACAGAGCGGTCGGTCCCCTTCTTCACCCAGGCGGGCACGTTCACCGAGTGCTGGCCGGATATCAGCCGTCATCTGAACGAGTTGTTCGATCGCGGAAAGTTCTCCCACGGACGACAGGTCGCCGAGCTGGAGAAGGCGCTCGCCGCCTACACCGGGGCACGGCACGTGGTGGCGGTGAACAGCGGGACGGACGCCCTGGTCCTGCTGCTCCGGGCCTGCGGGGTCGGCCCCGGGGACGAGGTCGTGGTGCCGGCGTTCAGCTTCGTCGCCTCGGCGTCCTCGGTGGCCCTCGCCCGCGCCCGGCCGGTGTTCGCCGACATCGAGCCGGACGGCTACTCCCTGGACCCGCGTTCCGTGGAGACCGTCCTCACCGAGCGCACCCGGGCGGTCATGCCGGTGCATCTGTTCTGGCAGCTCGCGGACATGACCGCACTGGGCGCCCTGGCCGAGCGGCACGATCTGTTGGTCGTCGAGGACAGCGCGGAGGCCATCGGGATGCGCCGGGGCGGGGTGCACGCCGGGCTGCTGGGCCACGGGGGAGTGCTGTCGTTCTTCCCCACCAAGACCCTGGGCGCGCTCGGTGACGCCGGGGCCGTCCTGACCGACGACCCGCAGCTCGCGGAGCGGGTGTCGACCCTGCGCCACCACGGCCGGATGGGCCGCACCGTCGACCACATCGCCGGCATCTCCAACCTGTCCGGATCCTCCGGCACCAACAGCAAGATGGACGACATCCAGGCGTCCGTCCTGCTCGGCAAGCTGCCCCGGCTGGACGCGGCGATCGCCCGACGCGCCGAGCTGGCCGACGCGTACACCGAGCGGCTGCGCGACGTACCGGGGATCCTGCGGCTGCCCACCGTCATCGACCGGGAGGGCCGCGGCGAGCCGGTCTTCTACGTCTATGTGATCGAGGCGGAGCGCCGGGACGAGCTGGTCGCCCGGCTCACCCGCGAAGGCATCGGCACCGAGGTCTACTACCCGACCCCGCTGCACCTACAGCCCTGCTTCGCCGAACTCGGCCACCGCCGCGGAGATTTCCCCCACGCCGAGGCCGCGTGCGAACGCACGGTCGCGCTGCCCTTCCACCCCGACCTCGCACTCGCCGACGTGGACCGGGTGTGCGAGGTCATCACCCGCTTCTACCGAGGGGGCCCGGCATGAGGACCATGAGGACACTGCCCTTCTTCCCGCCCGACCTCTTCGAGGACGACCGCGAAACCCTGCTCTCGACCGTGCGCGAGCTGGGCGTGGGCGCCGGTCAGCGGTTCATCCTCGGCGACCGCACCGCCGAACTGGAGGACGCGCTGTGCAAGGCGACGGGCGCCGCACACGCCGTCGCCTGCGGCAGCGGAACCGGGGCGCTGGAGCTGTCCGTACGGGCCCTGGACATCGGACCGGGTGACGAGGTGATCGTCCCGGCGTTCTGCTGCCAGCCGGTGGCCAGTGCCGTGGCCAACGCGGGTGCCACCCCCGTCTTCGCCGACGTCGACCCCTGGACCATGGTCCTGGACCCCGACGCCACCGAGGCGCTGATCACCGCCCGCACCAAGGCGATCATGCCGGCCCATGTCTTCTCGATCATGGCCGACATGGAGCGTTTCCGGGCGATCGCCGATGAGCACGGACTCGCCCTGATCGAGGACGCCGCGGTCGCGCAGGGCGCGGTGCTGGACGGGCGGCCGGCCGGACGCTGGGGCGATCTGGGGGTGTTCTCCTTCTTCCAGGTCAAGGCGTTCGGCACCGTGGGCGAGGGCGGCGTGATCCTCACCGACGACCCCGAACTGGCGCGGGCCTGCCGCATGCTGCGCAACCACGGACAGGACGGCGTGCACCGCTTCCTGCATCACCGCATCGGCCTGAACAGCAGGTTCGACGAGGTGCTGGCCGCGTTCCAGCTGCACCGGCTGCCCGGCTTCCCGGACCGTCTGGAACGCCGGGCCGTGATCGCCGACCACTACACCGAGCGCTTCGAGCCACTGCGCGGGCGCGGTGTGCTCGCCCCGCCCGCCGGTCGCAACGGCCGCTGCTACTACGTCTATTCACTGCTCGTGGAGCGCCGCGAGGACCTGCGCGCCTACCTCACGGAGCGCCGGATCGGCACGCACATCTACTACCCGGTGCCGCTGCCCGAGCAGCCCGCCTTCTCCCCCTGGGCCCCTCCCCACGGCAGCTGGCCCCACGCCCGGCAGGCATCCGCGCGCAATCTGGCCATCCCGATCTGGCCCCACCTGGATGACACCGAGGTGGAGTTCATCGCGGACACCGTCTGTGAGTTCTTCGCATGAGCGCGGTTCCTCGCATGAGCGCGCCGGAATCCTTGGAGACCCCTATGACCGAGCAGCTCCAGCAGCAGGAGTACGTCTTCGACCCGGCCTGGGAGAAGGAGACCGAGCGGCTGCGCACCAACGAGGCGATCTGGGACCCGGGCACCCTGGAACGGCTGGAGAAGCTGGGCGTGGCGCCCGGCTGGAGCTGCCTGGAGATCGGCGCCGGTTCGGGTTCCGTGGTGCGCCGGCTCGCGGAACTGGTGGGCCCCGCCGGCCGGGTGCTCGCCACCGACCTGGAGACCGGCCGGCTGGCCTCGCTCATCGAGCTGCCCCAGGTGGACGTGGTGCGGCACGACCTGCGTACCGAGGAACTGCCCGAGGCGGCGTTCGACCTCGTGCACTCCCGGATGGTGCTCCAGCATCTACCCGACCGGGCCGCCGCCATGGACCGGATGGTGCGGGCGCTGCGGCCCGGCGGGGTGCTGTTCCTGGAGGACACCGATTCCTCCACGCTCTTTCGCACGTCCCTCTCCGAGGACTTCCTCCAGGACGTGCGGGCCGCCGGATACGGCCTGATGCGCCGGTCCGGCCACGACCCGCGCGGCGGTCACGTCAACCTCCGACTCGCCCTGGACGCCGGTCTGGACGCCACCGCGGAGGGCCGGGCCGTGATGGTGCGCGGCGGCTCCGACCAGGCCAGGCACTACATGCTGTGGCTGGAGTTCATGCGGCGCCGGATCGTCGACGCCGGGCTCCTGGACCACGCCCGCATCGATCAGGCCCTGGCCGAGATGGCCGACCCCGCCCACCACTGGCTGAGCCAGGTACTGATCAGCACCGTCGGCAGGAAGCCCGGCGGGAAGCCCGGCGGGAAGCCCGGGAGGAAGCCCGGTGGGACGGACGGTGGGACGGACGGCCGGGGAGAGGCGGGGCGATGACCACGGCCCACGCACCGGTGCGCCTGGAGGTCCGCGACCGGGCCAGGGCGTACGCCAAGCTGGCGAAGCTCTCCTTCTTCGACTACTACCTGTGTGTCCTGGTGGTCCTGGCGCTGCTCCCCACCGCGGCCTGGGGGCGGCCCGGCACCTGGTGGGTCCTGGTCCTGTTCGACCTGGGCTGGGTGGGGATCGTGGCGGCCACCGTCTCCCTGGACGATGTCACCGGCCTGCGCGACGGCAGCGACGCCCGCAACTACGACCCCGCGCAGACCCTGCGCGCCCGCGACCGCAAGCCGCTCCTCGACGGCCGGCTGACGCTCCGCCAGGCCCTGCGCTTCGGCTGGGCCTGCGCCGCGGCGGGCACCGCGCTGTGGGCCCTCGCCCTCGCCCTCGCACCGCACCGGCCCTGGTGGGCCGTGGCCGCGGCCGGCCTGTCGGTGGTCATCAGCGTGCAGTACTCGTACGGCCTCAAGCTCAGCTACCGGGGCGGCCAGGAGACGGTCATCTGGCTCAGCACCGCCCTGTGCGTGCTCATCCCCTTCGCCCTGCTGAACGGGCGGATGACCGGGGTGGCCTGGCTGGAGTGCTTCCTGTTCGGGCTGTGGAGCCTGATGGTCTCCGTCTACTCCAACATCAACGACGTGGACGGCGACCGTGACGCGGGGCGGCGCAATCTGGCCACGAGCGTCTCCCCCCGCGTCTACCGGGGCTTCATCGCCGCGCTCTCCCTCACCGAGACCGGCGCGATCGTCCTGGCCCTCGCGGTGGACGCGGTGCCGCTGTGGTTCGGCGCCTTCCTGCTGCCCGTGGTGTGCCTGCGCGCCCGCCAGGCGTACCAGGGGCTCGTCGCGGGCCAGGTGCTGTCGGCCCGCAAGCAGGGCGTCACCATCCACCGCTGGGGCGTCGTACTCCTGATCGTGGCCAACCTGCTCCTCGTGCACAACGGCTGAAAGGGCACCACGATGTCCGAAACGACGAACGGCGGCTCGGCACCGCGCCACGGACGCCGGGTGGTGGTGATCGGCCAGGGGTATGTGGGACTCCCCCTCGCCGTACGGGCCGCGGAGGCGGGGCACACGGTCGTGGGCTACGACATCGACGCCGCACGGATCGCCCGGCTGCGCTCGGGAGACTCCTACGTCGAGGACGTGGACCACGACAGACTGGGCAAGGCCCTGGAGTCGGGGGCCTACCACCCCACGACCGACGCCGCCGCCCTCGCGGAGTTCGACGTGGCCGTGGTCACCGTACCCACCCCGCTGCTCGATGACGTCCCCGACCTGACCTTCATCGAGGACGCGGCCCGCGAACTCGCCCGGTATCTGCGGCCGGGCGCGCTGGTCGTACTGGAATCCACCACCTATCCCGGCACCACCGAGGACGTGTTCGGCGCGCTGCTGCACAAGGAGAGCGGGCTGGCCCCCGGCCCCGACTTCCACCTCGGCTACAGCCCCGAGCGCATCGACCCCGGAAACCGGACCTGGACCCTGGAGACCACCCCCAAGATCATTTCCGGTGTGGACGCGGCATCCCTGCGCCGGGTCGCGGAGTTCTACGACACGGTGGTGGAGCGGACCGTGCCGGTGCGCGACCCGCGGACCGCCGAGCTGACCAAGCTCCTGGAGAACACCTACCGGCACGTCAACATCGCCCTGGTCAACGAGATGGCGGTGATCGCGCACGAACTCGGGGTGGACGCCTGGGAGGCGATCGACGCCGCCTCCTCCAAGCCCTTCGGCTTCATGCCGTTCACGCCGGGGCCCGGCGTCGGCGGCCACTGCCTGCCGGTCGACCCCCGCTATCTCTCCTGGCGGGTCGAGCGCGAACTCGGCCGCCGCTTCCGCTTCATCGACCTCGCCAACGATGTCAACAGCCAGATGCCCCAGTACGTCGTCCAGCGCCTCGTCCAGGCCCTCAACCGGCTCCGGCGCCCGGCGAACGGCTCCCGGATACTCCTGCTGGGCCTCGCCTACAAGCGCAACAGCGGCGACGCCCGCGAGTCACCGGCGCTGCGCGTGGCGGAACTGCTGCTGCGCACCGGGGCCCAGGTGTCCGCCGCCGACCCGCATGTACGGGACACCGGGCCGTGGGAATCACGGCTGCGGCGCGTGGAGCTGACCGAGCGGGAGCTGTCCGCCGCCGACGCCGTCGTCCTGCTCACCGACCACGACGACTTCGACTACGACCTCGTGCAGCGCACCGCCCGGCACGTCCTGGACTGCCGACGGCGCCTGACACCCGCCGACAACGTCGAGATCCTGTGAGGCGCGACTTCCG
>NZ_JBHTZD010000035.1:39244-52505 GCF_042790455.1 Streptomyces sp. NPDC056734 | reverse complement strand
TACGGGACGGCGGAGGTCCTGCCGGCCGGCTACGTCGAGATCCTGTGAGGCGCGACTTCCGGGACGGCGGAGGTCCTGCCGGCCGACAACGTCGAGATCCTGTGAGGCGCGACTCCCGGGACGGCGGAGGTCCTGCCGGCCGGCTACGTCGAGATCCTGTGAGGCGCGACTCCCGGGACGGCGGACGTCCTGCCCGTCGGCAACGTCGAGATCCTGTGAGGGCGGAGCTGCCGTGACGACCGACGTCTCCCCCGGCGGCGTACGGCGGGTGCTGCGCGATCTGTCCCTGTCGTCCGTCGTCGCGGGGGCAGTCGCCGTCCTGGTGTCCTTCGCGGGACCCCTGACCGTCGTCGTGCAGGCCGCGCACGCCGCCGACCTGAGCGAGGCCCAGCTGTCCTCCTGGATCTGGGCCGTCGCCCTGGGCAGCGGCGTGACCGGGTTCGCCCTCAGCCTGCGCTATCGCGTACCCGTGGTGGCGGCCTGGTCGACACCGGGCGCGGCCCTGCTGGTCGGCCAACTGGGCGACATCCGCTACGAGATGGCGATCGGGGCGTATCTGGCCGCCGCCGCGCTCACCGTACTCGTGGGGGTGACGGACTGGTTCGACGCGCTCATGCGGCGGATGCCCGCCGCCGTCGTCTCCGGCGTCCTGGCCGGTGTGCTGGTGCGCTTCGGCCTGGACGCGTTCGGGGCACTGGAGGACGGCCCCGCCGTGGCCGGGGCGGTGATCGCCGGATATGTGCTGTGCCGGCGGCTGGCACCCCGGTACGCCATCGCGGCGCCGCTGGCCCTGGGCATCGCGGTGGCCGCCGTCACCGGCTCGATCGACCTGGACGGCTCCGAAGTGGCGCTGGTGGTACCGGTGTTCACCGTGCCCGAGTGGCCCGGCGGAGCGCTGGTGAGTCTGGCGCTGCCGCTGTTCCTGGTCACCATGTCCGCCCAGAACGCCCCGGGCGTCGCGGTGCTCAAGGAGGCCGGCTACGCGGTGCCCACCGGCCCGGTCATCCGGGACACCGGTCTGGCGTCCGCGTTCTTCGCCCCCTTCGGCGCGCACGCGCTCAACCTCGGCGCCATCACGGCCGCCATCTGCACCGGCCCGGCCGCCCACGAGGACCGCGACCGCCGCTATGTGGCCGGACTGAGCTGCGGGGTCCTCTATGTCGCCGTCGGCCTGTTCGGGACCGCGATCGCCGGGCTGTTCACGGCGCTGCCCCCGGCGCTCATCGCGGCCGTCGCGGGCGTCGCCCTGCTGGGCGCGCTCGGCGGCAGCCTCTCCGGGGCGTTCACCGGGGCCGAAAACCGCGATGCCGCCCTCATCGCATTTCTCACCACGGCCTCCGGTATCACCCTGCTGGGACTCGGGGCCGCCTTCTGGGGCCTGGTGTTCGGCGTCACATGCCGCGCCCTATGGCGCGGCTTGAGAACCTGACGTATACCTCGAAGCGACTTTAAATTACGGGGGAATTACTGTGCTCAATACAGAAATGTATCGGGACCTCGTCGTCGACGTTTCGCCCCGTACATCCTGCCTTCGCACCACATTGGTGGGGCGAGATGTCGAAGTCCTCACGCTCACGGCCCAGCTCGGCCTGCCGACGAGCAGACTGATCACCCTGACCGGCCCCGGCGGGGTGGGCAAGAGCCGGCTGGCCGCCGCGGCCATGACGGACAGCTCCATGTCCCGGGTCGCCTACCTCGATCTGCACGAGGCCGTCGACGGCGACGGGCTCACCGAGGCCCTGGCCGCCCGGCTGCCGGACGGACCGAGCCTGCTGGTCCTCGACGGCTTCGAGCATGTGGCCGACGCCACCGCGGTGGCGGTCGACACCCTGCTGGCACACTTTCCCGAGCTGCGCGTCCTGGCCACCGGACGAAGACCCCTGCGGGTGTACGGGGAACGGCTCTGGCCCGTGCCGCTGCTGCCGACCCCGCCCGCACCGTACGGGCAGGACATCTCCGAACTCCAGGACTACGCCGCCGTCGAGCTGTTCGTCGACCGGGCGCGGGCGGTCGACCCGCTGTTCGCGCTGACCGTGCACAACGCACAGGCGGTGGCGGAGATATGCAGCCGCATGGACGGACTGCCCCTCGCGATCGAACTGGCCACCGAAAAACTGCGGCTCTTCAGCGTGGACAGCCTGCTGACCCGGCTCCGCGAGGGCGGCCCCGCCCTGGGCGGCGATCACACCGCCCGCTCGGCGCGGCACCGCTCCGTCGCCGCGATCACCGAACGCAGCTTCGCCCTGCTCGACGCGGAACAGCGCTCCCTGCTCACCCGCCTCGCGGTCTTCACCGGCAGCATGGACCTGACCACGATGGCGGACTTCTGGGATCTCTCCGCGCGCCGCACGGAACACACGGTCGAGGCACTGGTCGGCCACCAGCTGCTGCGGGTCAGCTCCACCGCCGGGGAGCCGCGGTGCACGATGTTCCACACCGTGCGCGAGTTCTGTCTGGAGCGCCTGGAGGAGTCCGGCGAGCTGACGAGCGCCCGCCAGCGGCACGCGGAACACTTCCTCGCCCTCGCCCGGCAGGCCGAGGGCCAGCTGTCGGGCCCGCTCCAGCCGCAGTGGCTGCACCGGCTCGCCCCGCTCCACGAGGACCTGCTGGCCGCGCTGGCCCAGCTCGAAGCCGACGGCCGCCGCACGGACGCGGCCCACGCCGCGCTCGCCCTGCACCGCTTCTGGCTGGTACGGGGCCATCTCGCGCTGGGCGAGCAGTGGCTGGCGAAGGCGTCGGCCGCCTTCCACGCCGATGCGAGCCACCGTCTGCTGGCGGCGCGGGCCGAGGCGGCGCGGGCCGGGCTGGCCATGACCGCCGGTCAGGCCCGGCTGGCGGCGGATTGCTTCCGGCGCGCGGCCACCGCCTACCGTGAGCAGGGCGACCGGGTCCATGAACAGGCCGCGCTCGGCCAGCTCGCCGTCCTCCAGCAGACCCCGGGCGCCCGGGTGGTCAAACTGGCCGCGGAGCGCGTCCTGGACGTGGCGCAGCACCCCGGGGCGACCGGCGAGGTCGCGAGCGCCGCCCTGACCCTCGCCATGTGCTGCCGGCTGAACGACGCCGGGTCCGCCGCCGATCTGCTGGACGCGGCCGGCGCCTTGTTCACGCGCGAACGGGACGTACGGGGCGAGGGGCTCGCCCTGGCCGTGCGGGCGGGTCTGGCCGACGCGCGCGGGGACCAGGCGCTGTCGGAGCATCTGCTGTGGGAGAGCCTGCACCGGTTCCGGTCCATCGGGGAGCACACGATGCTGCCCGCCGTCCTGGACTCGCACGCGCGGCAACTGTGGCAGCGGCTGCCCCATCAGGGGCACCTGGTCTCCCGGTTGCTGGCCGCCGCGTCCGCCATCCGTGAGGCGACCGGGGCCAATCCCCTGTTCGAGGCGGGCACCTCGGCCGCCGCACTGCGGGACCTGCGCCGGCTGCTGTCGGGTCCGGAGTACGAGGCGTCCCGGCGCGAGGGCCGGGTGCTGTCGGCCGACGCCGCCGCGGGCGAGGCGCTGGCGGTCAGCCCGCCCGCGTCCGAGTCCACGCCCGCGGAGTCCCGTTCGGCACGGCTCACGGCCCGCCAGTACGAGGTCGCCCTGCTGGTCAGCAAGGGCCTGACCAATCGCCAGATAGCCCACCGATTACAGCTCTCGGAGTGGACCGTGGTGAACCATGTGCGCCAGGTCATGCGGCGGCTGGACGTGCCCTCCCGCATCCATGTCGCGCAATGGGTGCTGCACCGGCAGCGGCGCAACAGCTCGGGATCCATGGAGGGGTGAGCGGGGTGCGCGGTTTTCCGGGCGGGCTCCTCGGCGGGCGACCGGGATCCGGCTGGGCCCTCGGCCGGGCGACCGGGATCCGGCTGGGCCTTCAGCGGGCGACCGGGATCCGGCCGGGCCCTCAGCGGGCGACCGGGATCCGGCTCAGCTTGTCCGGGTTGCGCACGGCCCGCACCGCGGTGATCAACGGCCGCCCCCCGACCAGTTCCAGCTCGGCGCTGACCACGGCGAACACCGCGGTCGGCGTGGCCAGTACGGCGGCGGCACCACCGCCGTACTGGTCGTGCAGGCGGATGGTGAGCCCGGCCGGATAGCGGCCCGCGGTGGCGGCGAAGTACGCGGCGATGGTGGCGGCCCCGTGCAGCGGGACCCGCGGGGTCTCCGCGTGCCCGTTGCCGTCCGCCCACATGGTCACGTCGGGGGCCAGGACGTTCATCAGCGCTTCCAGGTCTCCGTCGAGACACGCGGCGAGGAAGCGCTCGGTGGCCTCGCGGGCCTGCCGGCGGTCCGGCTCGAACCGCCTGTGCCGCAGCTTCACATGCCGCCTCGCCCGGCTGCCGAGCTGCCGCACCGCGCCCTCGGAGCGGTCCACGGCCTCGGCCACCTCGGGAAAGCTGAAGCCGAACACCTCGTGCAGCACGAACACCGCGCGCTCCAGCGGCGACAGCGTCTCCATCATCACCAGCACCGCCATGCTCAGCGACTCGCCCAGCAGCGAGGATTCCAGCGCCACATCGGCGGAGACCAGCAGCGGCTCGGGCAGCCAGGGCCCCACGTACTCCTCCCGGCGGGCCCGGTCACGGCGCATCTGGTCGATCGCGGTGCGCGTGACGGCCCGCACCAGATATCCGCGCGGGTCGGCGACCTCGTCCCGGTCGATCCGCCGCCAGCGGAGCCAGGTCTCCTGCACCACGTCCTCGGCGTCCACGACACTGCCGAGCATGCGGTACGAGATGCCGAACATCAATTCACGGTATTGCTCGAACGGATCGGATAATCCGGACACTCCGGAGATGGCGGTGACCTCGGCCATGCCCCCTCATTCCCGCACTAATCCCGCCGGATTCCGGCCAGTTTCCCGCACGTTTCCCGCAAGGTTCCCGCAAGATCAGAAATCGTCCCGATCGGTCGCCGACTGCCGGGCCGAGTCTACAATCATGGCTTTCAACCGCTCGTACTTTATCTTGCCGTTTTCGTTGCGCGGCAGCTCCCGCGGGATTTCCAGCAGTCTGGTCGGCAGATACCACTGGGTCATGTCGCGCTCGGTGAGGATGGCGACGAGTTCCGCCAGCGTCGGGCACCGGTCCCCGGCGGCCACCACCACGACACACGAGCGCTCGTAGCCCCGCTCGTCCTCGTATCCGACCAGCACGGCCTCCCGTACGCCCGGATGGCGCAGGATCTCCCGTTCCACCTCGGCCACCGGGACCATGAACGTCGCGCCGATCCGCCGGCTCGCCCGGCCGACGAAGCGGATACCGCCCCGCCCGTCGTCACGGACCAGGTCCCCGGTGTCCAGCCACCCGTCGTCGTGCCGCCAGGTCTCGTGCAGCGGCTCGCCCGAGCCCGGCTGCACGAACCCGACGCACAGGGAGGCGCCCCGGACCAGGAGCCGGCACACGCCCGTGTCCCCGGGGGCCGGCCGCAGCCGCATCTCCAGGCCGGGCAGGGGCGATCCGTCGCTCTTGGCGGCCCAGTCGCACGGGTCGTCCTCGCGGGTCCTGAAGCCCATGCCCACCTCGGTCATCCCCCAGCACGAACGCACCGGGACATCCAGATCGTCGTGGATCTCCCGGGCGAGAGCGGGCGTCACCGGGGCGGCGCCGGTCATCACGAAGCGCAGCGAGGGCAGCGAACGGGGGCGGCGCCGGTGTTCCGTGAGGAGCTGCTGGGCGTAGAACGGGGCCATGAAGGTCTGGGTCACCGACGCGGCCGACAGCAGTTCGAGATAGCCCTCCGGTGTCCAGACGTCCTGGTAGGCGCCGGTGCCCCCGGCCAGGATCGGGCCCCAGACGCAGTACAGCATGCCCGCGGGACCGGTGATGGGGTGCGGGGTGCTGAACACCTCCCGCGCGGCCCAGCCCCGCTCCACCGGGCTCGCTCCGGCTCCGGTGCCCGCGTACAGGGTGTTCTCCGTGTGCAGGACCGCCTTGCGTTCGCCGGTCGTGCCCGAGGTGAACAGCAGCAGACAGACACGGTCGAGATCGGCGCCGGACGGCAGACGCGGGGGCGCGGTGGACCGTTCCTCGTGCGGGGTGCGCAGAAAGTAGTCGCCGAAGTCGATGGCCCAGGGCGGCACCCGGTCCCCGTGGATGACGCTGTGCCGCAGCCAGGGGAGCCGGGCCGAGATCTGCTCCAGCGCGGCCCCGCAGTCGTAGCCGTCCCAGGTGTCGACCACGATGCACACCTGGGCCCGGGCGGCCTCCAGCATGCGCTCCAGCTCCAGGGCGCGGAGCGTGGGCAGCAGCGGAACGGCGATCGCGCCGGTCCAGCAGCAGGCGAGCGTCAGGGCCGCCGCCTCCCACCAGTTCGGCAGCTGGAACGCCACCCGGCTGCCCCGGCGCACGCCCAGCGATCTCAGGGCGGCGCTGAACCTGCGGACGTAGCGGACCAGTTCGCCGTAGCGCACGGTCGTGGTACGGCCCTCGTGCGCGCTGTGCGCGACGATCGCCGGGTCGTCGGGACGCTCGGCCGCGACCCGCAGCAGGTCGTGCAGGATGGACGTGTCCCGCCACCACCCCTGCTCGCGGAACCGCCCGGCGATGTCCTCGGGTATCCGGAGGTCGAAGGCGGTCTCCGCGAACGAGGGCCCCCCGGCGGCCGGCTCCGTCATGAACGGCGTTCGGCTCGCGGTGCCGAGACGATCTCCGGGGCCGGGTCGGCGACATCGCGCACATAGTCGATGCCCCACGCATCCCGCTGGAGGACATGCAGACGCAGGGTGCTGACGGCGACGACCTGCTCGACGATCTTCCCCTGCTCCAGCCGTACGGTGTGCTGCTCGATGCTCGTCCCGCGCTCACCGGTGGCCTCGTGGCCGAAGTAGGGCCCGGTGTTGTGCCAGTGCAGCGCGAACCGGAAGGCCGCACGGGAGGCGTCGGCGCTGTAGAACTCGTCGTGCAGGACGGCCCGGATACCGGGGTGGGCGACGTGGATCGCCTGGCAGAACTTCAGCAGGAAGTCCACGCCCTTCACCCCCCAGGCCGACGGCGTGTACAGGGTGACGTCCGGGGAGTACAGCTCCTGAAGGGCCGCCCAGTCCTGATCGCCGAGCGCGGTGATGTACCGCTGGATCACAGTCTTTTCCGACATCTGTAGCTCCTTCTGGGGAACGGGTGGTGCGAGTGGTACGGGCGGTACGAGTAGTGGGCCGGGGGGGAGGGAGGGAGATCAGGACTCCACGGCCCGGGCGGCGGCGTCGGCCCCGACCTGCGGCTCGGGGGTCTTCGCCGCTTCCGGCCGCTTCTCGTGGGCCGGCAGCAGCAGCGCGAGCAGCGCGGCGACGACAGCCGTCGCGACCGTCCAGAACAGGCTGTACCGCATGGCCGCGGTGAGTCCCTCGGCGTACGCCGAATCCGCGAGGCGGCCTGCCTGCCCGCGTACTTCCTCCGGTACGCCCTCGGCGGCGAGGCGGCTCTGGAGCAGCGCCCCGACCGCCGCCGCCCCGAGCACGGCGCCGATCTGGCGGAACGTGGTGAACATCCCCGAGGAGACGCCGATCAGCCGAGGCGGGATCTCCTGCATCGCGAGGGTGCTGGTGGGCGCGAACACCAGGCCCATACCGATACCGAAGACGATCTGGCCGGGCACGATCGCCCACGCGCTGGAGTCCGCCTCGGCCATGATCGCCGTCAGCGCGATACCGGCCCCGAAGATCATCAGCCCGGGGACCAGGATGACCCGCCCGCCCAGCCTGCCCACCGCGTTGCCCGCCACCGGCGCCACGAACAGCGAGACCAGCGGCCCCGGCGCCAGCGCCAGACCGGCCTGCGCCGCGGACAGCCCGAGCGCGGACTGGAGATACAGGGTGAGAGGGAGCAGCACCCCGATGGAGCCGAACAGCAGCAGCGCCGCCAGCGTGGCGGAGAGGGTGAACGTACGGATCCGGAACAGCTCGAAGGGAACCAGCGGGCGCCGGTCCTGACGGCCCCTCTGGTGCAGGGCGAAGAGCCCCAGCAGCAGGATGCCGAGAATCAGTACGAGGGGAATGCTGAGGAACGACTCGATGGTGCCCCAGTCGTAGCGCTCACCCTCGATCAGCGCGAACACGATCAGCGAGAGCCCCGCGGTGGACAGCAGGGCGCCCGGCAGATCGAGCGTGGGCGACTGCGCCGACCGGACGTCGGGTACCAGCAGGACCGCGCCGAGCAGGGCCAGCGCCCCGATGGGCACATTGATGTAGAAGATCCACCGCCAGTCGAGCTGCGAGACCAGCAGGCCACCCACGGTGGGACCGGCCACGGTCGCCAGACCCGCGACGGCCGACCACACACCGAAGGCAGCTCCCCGGCGCTCGGCCGGGAACACCGCGCTGATCAGGGCCAGTGTCTGCGGCATCATCACCGCGGCACCCAGCCCCTGGACGGCCCGGGCGGCGATCATCTGCTCCGGGGTGTCCACCATGCCGCACACCGCGGAGGCCACGGTGAAGACCGCGAGCCCGGCGGTGAAGGTCCGCTGCGGCCCGAAACGGTCACCGAGCCGCCCCGACAGCAGGAGCAGGGCCGCGAACACCAGCATGTAGGCGTTCGCGAACCACAGGATGTCGTCGAGCGACGCCCCCAGTCCGGCCGCCATCTCGGGGATGGCGATGGTGACGATCGTCGTGTCCAGCAGCGTCATGAAGAAGCTCGCGCAGAGCACCGCCAGGACCAGCCAAGGGTTCGTCTGCCCAGCTCTCCGTACGTCCTTGCCCATACCCGTCGCCCCTCGTCCGAAGTCGCCATGCCGTATGTGCACGGGCTCTCACCCACGACCGACGCAGCCGGGCGCGGAACTGTGACATGGAGGCGGAGACGGGAGACGGCTCGCCGTGCGGCGAGCGGGCGGTGGATGGCTGCCCGGTTCCGGTGAGCCGGATGTTCCCCGTTCACGGAACTCTCTACGGTTGTCCCTCTACGGTGGTCCCCGGACAGGTCCGCGGGGTCATGGTCGGTCGAAGGGGTACGTGTGGAAGCCGAGTTGGCGGCGCTCGCCGCGTCGGGGGCGACGGCACTGGTCGGGCTGCTGGTGTCGGAGGCGTACGAGCGGGCCAAGGGCGGCCTCGGCCGGTTCCTCGGACGGGGCGGCTCGGGCGCGGCGGCCGAGGAGGAGATGCGGGCGGCGCGCGAGGAGCTGACCGGGGGCGGCGCGGGCACCCCGGCGCTGGTCGAGACGCGGCTGCGGCACCGGCTGGAAGGCGTCTTCCAGGAAGACCCCGGCGCGGCGCGGGAACTGGCGCGGCTGCTGTCCGAGGTGGCGCCGGAGACGTCCCGTACCTTCGTCAACCTGGTCGGCGGCGGTGTGTACCACGGCCCGGTCTTCCAGGGATCGGCCATCCACGGCGGCATCACCTTCCACGTCGCGCCGCCCCCGCAGTCCGCGCCGGGGCTGCCGTCCCCGCGCCCCGACCAAGTGCCCACGGTCACCGTCCCGTTCAGCAACCGCACGGCCGAGCTGGCCCTCCTGGACGACACCCTCGCCCCGCGCGCCGCGGGCTCCGCGGCCGTCGCCGTCGACGTACTGGACGGCCTCCCCGGAGTCGGCAAGACGACCATGGCGTGGCACTGGGCACAACGGACCCGCGCCCGCTTCCCGGACGGACAGCTGTACGTCGATTTCGCCGACCTGCGTGACCGGTTGACCCCGGTCACCGGGCCGGGCGCGGACGTCTCCGAAGCCCTCGCCATGTGCCTGCGGTCCCTGCCGGGAGGCGAGAGCGGCATCCCCGACTCGCTCGCCGAACGCACCAACCTCTACCGGTCGCGCACGGCTGAGCTGCGCATCCTGCTCGTCCTGGACGACGTGAACCAGGCCGCCCAGGTGCGGGCACTGATCCCCAAGGGCCCCGGCAGCGTCGTACTGGCCACCAGCCAGGGCAGACTCGGCGAGCTGAGCCTCGGCGGGGCCCGGCTGATCTCCGTCCGGCCGCTGGACGCGCACGGCGGGCTCGCGCTGCTGAGCGACCGGTGCGGAACGCGGGCGGTCGAGCGTGAGCCGGAGGCCGCGCGGCGGCTCGTGGAACTGTGCGGCGGACTGCCGGTCGCGCTCCAGATCGTGGCCGCCCGTCTCGCCGGGGACGACACCCTGACCATGACCGAACTGGCCGCCGAACTCGACGACGAGACCGGCAGGATGGCCGCACTGGCCCTGGACGAGGAGGGACCCTCGGTGTCCGCAGTCCTGGATTCCGCCTACCGGCTCCTGCCGCCCGACGCCGCGCGGCTCTACCGGCTGCTCGGATGGCTGCCGTTCGGCGTCTTCGACCTCGGCGTGGCCGCGGTCGCCTCGCACACCGGTCTGCCGGGTGCCCGGCGGACGGTACGGGCGCTGGCCGGGGCCGGGTTCGTGGAGGGCATGGGCGACGGCCGGTACCGGATGCACGACCTCGTACGTCTCCATGCCCGCGAACGGGCGCTGGCCCAGGAGCCGCAGGGCGAGCACGCGGCACTGATCCAACGCGTGGGCACGCACTATCTCGCCCTGACCGCACTCGCCGACCGCGCGCTGCGCGAGGAGCGGCTGCGCGTCGCCGACCTCACCGCTCTGCTGCGCGAGGCGGACGACCCCTTCGCCGCGCCCGGCGGACCGTCACCGCTCGCCTGGCTGGACACCGAGCGCCCGGCCGTCCTGGCGATCCTGCGGGCCACCGCCCACCACGGTCTGCACACCCTGACCTGGCAGTTGTCCGAGTCCTTCGCGGTCCTGTTCCTGTACCACCGCCACCTCGGGACCTGGCAGGAGGCGCTGGAACTGGGCGCCCGGGCCGCAGCGGCCGCGGCCGCCGCCTCCGGTACGGCGGGTGAGATCGCCGAGGCGTCCGCCGGTGAGGCCCGGCTGCGCAGCCTGCTGTCCCGCCCGCTGCTCGATCTCGGCGAGGACGAGCGCGCCCGAACGGAACTGGAGCAGGCCGTCGCGCTCGCCGAGGTCACCGACCGGCTGGATCTGCGCGCCTCCGTCCAGGAGTTCTTCGGCCGGTACTGGGACCGGCACGACGCGTCCCGCGCGGTCGAGGCGTACCGGCACTCCCTCGACCTCAACGAGCGCGCCGGGGAGACCCGTGGCGCGGCCCTCGCCACCTTCTTCCTCGGACGCGCGCTGGACGCCCGCGGCGATCACGAGGAGGCCCTGGCCCTGCTGCGCCGCGCCCACCGGGACCTGATGAACCGCCGGGTACCGGACCGGCGCATGGCCGCGCGGGCCCAGGCGGCCATCGGCGTCGCGCACGGCCACCTCGGCGCCACCGAGGACGCGATCCGTGAACTGCGGGAGGCCATCGCGGCCCTCGGCGGGGAAGCACCCGGAATGCAGTACGAGGCCCAGGCCCAGGAGGATCTCGCCGCCCTCGCGCACCGGGCGGGCGGCCGCACGGAACTGGTGCGGGACAGTCTGGAGCGGGCCGCCGAGATCTACGAGTCGTTCGGCGACCGGCGCGCGGAGGAGGTACGCCGACGGCTGGCGGAGCTGGGCGGGTGAGGGAACGAGGTCAGCCGGTCGGCGGGGAAGGACGAAGACGCAGGACGACGTCCTCCTCCCGTAGGTCCCCGATCCGCAGCGTCACCCAACTGCCGTCACCGCCGTCCGTACCGCCGTCCGTACCGCCCCGCATACCGCCGCCCATCGTCAGGCCCGCGCGGAGACAGGCGTAGACGGCCGCGGCCAGCAGGGTCGGGTCCGATGTCGGGCCGGTGGCATTCGCCTCCACCACGCGGCCGTCCCTGAGCCCCACCAGACAGCCGCCACCGCGGACCGCCGAAGCGGCGAGCAGGCTGCCGGGGAGCCGCCGGAGGGTGTCCCCGATCCACCGCAGCGCCCCGACCGACGTGGCCGCGACCGAGCCCCGGACGACGACCGAGGCGCTCTCGGTCAGCCGGAGGTCCCGTTCGCCGTCGGTGCAGGCGAGATGCGAGAAGCGGGTCGCGGAGTCCGGGGCGGCCGGGCCGTACGCGGTGACGGCCGCCGGGACACGGCGCACGGTGACGGCCGGAGCCGGGTCCGCGCCGCCCGGGTCCGTCCCGCCGATGTCCGTGGTGACCTGCCAGGCGGTGACCGGCGCGGCGGGCGATTCCGGTACCGGCAGCACGCGGGGAGCGGGGGAGGGCGAGGCCGGCTCCGGGAGCTTCAGCAGGTGGTACAGGGCCGTACGGAGCCGCGCCGAGGCGTGCCCGGGTTCCGCGAAGGCCCGCGCGGCGACCGCCGTGTACCGCTCGGGGGTGTGGGCGTCGATGACGTCCTCCACCTGCCGGTGGAGGTCGCCGTGCGGGTCGAGCCGGGGTGCGGCGGCGGCCAGCTCCCGCACCGCCGTCCCGGGCACGGCGTCGTCGCCGAACGTGCCCAGCAGCAGCGGGGTCCCGGCCGCCGCGCCGTACAGCGTCACCGAGCCGTGATCGCCGACGACGAGGTCCGCGGCGACGAGCGCGGAGCGCCAGGCGTGGACGGTCGGCATCAGCAGCAGTCCCGCCTCCAGGGCGGCTGCCTGGAGCGTGCGGATCTGCCACTCCCCGTGGGCCGACCACACATTGGGGTGGATGATCGCGCCGACGCGGTACTCGTCACCGGGAAGCCGGGCGAGCAGGCGCGGGAGCAGCTCCGGATGCCTCCCCAGCAGGGATGTGGGCCCCCAGGTCGAACTGACCATGACCAGACGCTGGTGATCCGCCACACCGAGGGCCTCCCGGTACCGCCCGCGCTCCGTCCGGCTTCCGACCAGTTCGTCGAAGCAGGGGTCGCCGACCAGCAGGGTGCGCCCGGCGGCCTTCGGATGGGTGGCCAGCAATTGCTCTTCCTGCGCGGGGTGGGAGATCGCCAGCCAGGCGCGTCCGGATTCCAGCAGTGCGTCCGGTACGACCCCGGAGAGCCTGGTGCCCGGCCCGCGTGAGTCGGGGACCAGCTTCTGGAAGCCGATGCCGTGCGGCAGCACCAGGACCGGGCAGTCGCCCTCCGGCACGTCGATGTTCTCGCTGGCGGTGAGGATGAGGTCGGGGGAGAGGTCCGCCAGCTGTTCCCAGGGGGCGACCCGGCAGCCGGAGCCGTGCAGGAGGTCGAGGACACCGGCGCTGAACGCGGAGGTGGGGTCGTAGGCGAAGACGACGTCCACGCGGGCGTCGTCGCGCAGGAGGGACGGCAGCGATTCGAGGGCCCGGACCGTCGAGGTGACCGTCCGGGCGGCCACCACGAGGGTGCGCTCGCCGTGCAGGGTGTTCCAGCGACGGGCGTCCCGCCCCGCAGGCACGGGCAGCGGGCGGCTACCGAACACGGCGAGCGGGTCTAACAAACCGGCATACCCCACCGCTCAGCGG
>NZ_JBHTZD010000035.1:0-39145 GCF_042790455.1 Streptomyces sp. NPDC056734 | reverse complement strand
TTTCGCGGTTCGCGGTTCGCGGTTCGCGGTTCGCGGTTCGCGGTTCGCGGTTCGCGGTTCGCGCAACGGTGCTTGTATCGCATCTCAAGCCGACCAGCAATCCTTTGTGTGGCTTTCGACTGGCTTCGGCGCAGACAGGCCGACCCCTGCGGAGTCGACCCCTGCGCACTCGTACACGATATCGAAACCGACCGAACCGAACCGGGCCCGGTCGGCCCGCCCCACCTCCGCCGCCCCTCACTTCGCCTCCGCATAGCACTCCACCACCGCCGTACTGAACGGAAACCGCACCGGCGTCTCCCCGAACGTCAGCCGCGCCGCCAGCTCCGAGGACTCGTGGATCGCCTGGACGACTCTCCCGGCCTCCTCCGCCGGGCAGTGCACGATCACCTCGTCGTGCTGGAAGAACACCAGCTCGGCGGCGAGTCCGGAGCAGGCGCGGCGCAGGGCGGCCAGGAGCAGCAGGGTCCAGTCGGCGCCGCTGCCCTGGACGACGAAGTTACGGGTGAAACGGCCGCGGGCGCGGGAGTCGCGGGACGCGTACCCCGGTACCCAGTCCTGGCCTGCGCCCCCGCCGTTCCCCTTGCCCCCACCCCCGCCGTTCCCCCTGCCCCCACCCCCGCCGCTGCGCTCGCCGCCGTCCTCCTCGTCCTCCTGGGGGATTCCGGCCTCGTCCCCGATGTCGTCCGGTGATGTCCCGGCCACCGGTGGGCAGGTCCGGCCCAGCCAGGTCCGCACCAGCCGCCCCTCCTCCCCGGCGCGGGCCGCGTCGTCGACGTAGGCCACGGCTCTCGGGAAGCGGCGCCGGAGCGCGGCGAGGTTCTTCAGGCCGTCGCCGGAGGTCTGGCCGTAGATCGCGCCGAGGACGGCGATCTTGGCCTCGTCACGGTCGCCGGAGAAGGCGCGCTCGGAGACGGACTGGTAGAGGTCGGTCGGGCGGGCCGCGACCTCCATCAGCCCGGGGTCGCGTGAGATCGCCGCCAGCACCCTGGGCTCCATCTGGTCGGCGTCCGCGACCACTAGCCGCCACCCGGGGTCGGCGACCACGGCCCGCCGGATGACCTTCGGGATCTGGAGGCCGCCCCCGCCGTTGGTGACCCAGCGCCCGGTCACCGTGCCCCCCGCCAGGAACTCCGGCCGGAACCGCCCCTCCCGCACCCAGTCCTGCAACCAGGACCAGCCGTGGGCGACCCAGAGGCGGTACAGCTTCTTGTACTCCACCAGCGGTTTCACCGCAGGGTGGTCGATGCTCTCGATCTCCCAGCGGCGCGTCGACGTGATCTTGATGCCCGCGCGCGTGAACGCCTTGATCACCTCCGCGGGCAGATCCGGCCGCACCCGATACCCGAACGCCGCCGACACCTCGTCCGCCAGCTCCGCGAGGCGACGCGGCTCGCCCCCGCCCGCGTACCGCTCGCCCAGCAGTTCGTGCAGCACCTCGCGGTGGACGTCCGGGCGCCAGGGCAGCCCCGACGCGTTCATCTCCGCCGCCACCAGCATCCCGGCCGACTCGGCGGCGGTCAGCAGCCGCATCCGGTCCGGGTGCTCCGCCCGCTCGTGCCGGCGCTGCTGCTCGGCGTACACCGCGAGGAGATCGGCGAGCGGGACCCGTGTTGTCTGCGGCTCGAACAGCGGGGACTGGGAGCCCGGTTCGGCCGGGCGCACGGGTGGATCCGGCGGCACCGGACCGCGGTGCAGCCGGGCCAGGGCGGCGGCGGCCGAGCGGGGCTCCCCGTACCGCCCCTCATGGCCGAGCAGCAGCGTCTCCGCGGCCTCGATGTCGTAGCACCGCTCCACTCGCACCCCCGCGGCGAGCAGTCGCGGATACACCTCGGCGGTGGACCGCCACACCCACCGCACGACCTCGGGCCGCCCCCGCACGGCCTCCACCGCGTCCGCCTCCCGGCGCACCGACCCGCCGGGCAGCCCGTCCGGGCCGAGGGGGGCGACCTCCACACCGCCCCCCTCGACCGGAGCGAGTGCCCAGCGATCGACCATGCTGCGAGTGTGCCAGCCGGGTCTGACAATGCCCGGAATGGGCGTGATGCCCGGACGCCGGCCGCTCAGCCGATCAGCCGGCCGATCGCGCTCAGCCCTCCTTCCGCGGGTTCGTGTGGTCCGCCAGCGCCTTCGCCACGTACCCCTCGGCCCCGGCCTTGGTGATGCCGAGGCCGGACAGCACACCGTCGCCGTTCTCGTACTCCAGGAGGGCGAGGAGGAGGTGCTCGGTGCCGATGTAGTTGTGGCCGAGACGCAGCGCCTCGCGGAAGGTGAGTTCGAGGACCTTCTTGGACGTCGCGGTGTACGGGATCAGGTCCGGGACCTCGTCGGCGGCCGGCGGCAGCGCGGCGGTCGCGGCCTGGCGTACGACGTCGAGCAGCACGCCCTGCTCGACGATCGCCTTGGCGGCGAGGCCGTCCGGCTCGGAGAGCAGGCCGAGCACCAGGTGCTCGGGGCGCCCCTCGGCGTTGCGGGCGGCCTGGGCCTCGTTGTGGGCGGCCATGACGGTGTTCCGCGCGCGTGGCGTGTAGCGGCCGAAGCCCTGGCTGGGGTCGAGATCCGCGGACTCCTTGGGCACGAACCGCTTCTGCGCGGCCTGCCGGGTGACGCCCATGCTCGTGCCGATGTCCGTCCAGGAGGCGCCCGAACGCCGGGCCTGGTCCACGAAGTGCCCGATCAGATGATCGGCGACATCGCCCAGGTGCTCCCCGGCGAGCACGGCGTCCTGGAGCTGGTCGAGTGGCTCCTGGTGGACCTTCTTGATGGACGCGATGAGGTCGTCGAGACGTACGGAGGAGGCGATGGGGTTCGTTGTCATGTGTCAACCGTAGGTTGCGTCAGGTCATAGTGTCAACCAATGGTTGACATGTCTGTGCCGGTCACCGTCCGGTGCCGCCCTCACCCATGACACGATCGAACATGTGAGTACGTCCCCGCCCACCACCGTCGATCGCGCCCTGGCCGCCCTCTACGCCTCCGACGACGGCACGGCCCTCGACACCGCCGCCTCCCTCCTCGCGGCCGACCCCGCCACGGACACGGAACTCGACCGGCGCGGCCGGGAGTTCGTCGCGGCTGCCTGGCGGCGCGGCTGGCAGCCCGCCGACGTCCTACGGGCCGTACGCCGCGAACTGGACGACGTACACACCCGCCTCGCCGCCGCCCTGATCCGCGCGCAGGCCCCCGACGACCGCCCGCGCGGACCTCGCTGGACGGCCCAGCTGGAGGCGCTCCCCGCCGAAAACCCGCCCCGCGCGGACCGCTTCTCGCGCGCCACGGCCGTACTGGAGCTGTACCGCCTGCTGCTGCGCCTGCCCTCCCTGGAACCGCTCGACGAGCCCGCGCCTCGGGCGGCCGACCCGCGCACGCCGGAGTCCCGGATCCTCACCCGCACCCTCACGCGCATCCGCGCGCTGCTCGCCAAGGCCGAGGCCACCGGCTTTCCCGAGGAGGCGGAGGCGCTCAGCGCGAAGGCGCAGGAGCTGATGGCCCGGCACAGCGTCGACGCGGCGCTGCTGGCCTCGCGGGCGCCCGCGCCGGACGCGCCCGGCGCCATCCGGATCGGGGTCGAGCCGCCGTACGAGCAGGCCAAGGCCGTACTGCTGGACGCGGTCGCCACCGCCAATCACTGCCGCGCGGTGTGGAACGAGCCCTTCGGCTTCTCCACGGTCGTCGGGTTCGAGGCCGACCTCACGGCCGTCGAACTCCTCCACACCTCGCTCCTCGTCCAGGCCAACACCGCGATGACCAGGGCGGAGGCCGAGCAGCGCAAGGGCGGGCGCGGGCGCACCAAGACCTTCCGGCAATCCTTCCTCGCCGCCTACGCCCACCGCATCGGCGCCCGCCTCGCCGCGGCGGCCGAGACCCGGGTGAGCGACGATCTGCTGCCGGTTCTCGCCTCCCGCGCGGTGGCCGTCATCGACGCGGCGGACCGGATGTTCCCGCAGACCACCACGACCCGGCTGCGCGGCATCACCGACGCGGCCGGCTGGACCCAGGGCGCCGAAGCCGCCGACCGCGCGGAGGTCGCCACCCGGCCCCGACTGCCACCCCGCTGAAGCCGGCCGAGAGCCGGAGAACCGGAGAACCCGCAGAACCCGCAGAACCCGGAAAACTCAGTCCCCCGCCTGCTGGAACGCGCTCACCGACGCCTCGGGTGCCCCGCCCGCCGCCGCGACCGGCCCGTAGGACCACGGAAGCCCCGCCCCTTGGTCGCCGCCCGGCAGGCTGACCCGCAGTTGGTCGGCGTCGACGCCCTCCCCGCGCACGTAGGTGAGGGTGAAGGTCGCCGTCACGTCCTTGGCGAGTGTCAGCGGCTGCGCGGTGGCGGCCTCGTCGGCGGGTACGTCCACGGCGGCGTCCCCGCCCTCCAGGCGCACGCCGGGGAAGCCGTCCAGCACGCATTCCGCGCCGCGATTGGTGAGATTGACCGGCACATTTCCGGTGTCCCCGGCGACCGGGGCCTCCGCGGCCGGCCCGGCCTCGACCGTCAGATCCCCGATCGCACAAGCGCCGGGCGCGGCCGGTGCCCCGGCCTCGGCGTCGCCGTCGTCGCCACCCCCGCAGGCCCCCAGCAGCAGAACGCCCGCAAGGGCGAGAACGGTGAACGGAAGCGGACGCGCGCGCATGTACGGGATCCCCACGGTGGCCGATGACGATGATCTGCCAGGAGCTTACGCCGACCGAACGAGCCACATCGGGGCGCTGAGAACGCCCACCGGCCAAGGGCTCGCGGCGGACCGAGGGAGGCAATCCGCTCCCGCCCCGAAAGAAATCGACGAGCCGGGGAACTCGAAGAACGCCCCCGCCCGTTGATCCATCAGCCGCCCGGCGAAGCCACTGAAGTCACTGCCCCAGACCCGCCGTCGGCAGCCCCGAAGGCAGCTTCCCGCCCTCCGCCTTGGTGTACGTCTCGGTGCCGAGCGTGCCCTCCCAGGTCACGTCGAGCGTCGTGGCGGACACGGAGTCCACCGTGCCCGATGCCCGCTCGTCGCCGCCCCCGGTGCACTTGAGGCTGATCACCCGCTCACCGTCCGTCTCACCGGCGGTCCCACTGCACACACTCCCGCCGGTCGCGAACACGGCTGCCCGCGCACCCGTGACGATCAGTGCCACCACCTTGCCGTCACCGGAGCCGGTGACCCAACTCCCCTCCAGATCACCGGCGACGGCCGGTGCATCACCGGCCATACCCCCGGCGTTCGCGCTCGCGCCGGTCAAAGGAGAGGGCACGGGCGAGGACGTCGGCCCCACGGAGCCGTCCGCCGAGCCACCACCCCCACACGCGCTCAGCCCGAGCGCACCCACCAGCCCCACACCCAGGACCAAGCACCGCATCCGCAGGCCGCGCCCGAGGCAAGCCCCCCACCCGGTCCGCACGCCCGGCCCGACCCGTCCGATCTGCCCGCTGAGCCTGCGCACCGCATCACACGCGTACGTCACCGAAGCCACCGCAAGCCCCCAGGAGCCGATCAGACGCTATGACCAGCAGCAAGCTAGCAGCCCGTAACCCCACCGAAGGAGGCCCCAAGGAGGCGAATGAGGCCCCGTCCCCACCCCGCCTTCGCACTCAGCCGCAGCCGTACGTACCGGCCCTCGCCCGGCGGCCAGCAACGCTCAATACCCCTCTCATCCGCCCCGGGGGGTGTTAATGGGAATCGTTTTCAGTAAGATGGCGGCATGGCACACAACGAACTCCGCCCACTGGTCAGGCTCCGGTCCACGGCCGGCACCGGCTACACATACGTCACCCGCAAGAACCGCCGCAGCGACCCGGACCGTATGACCCTGCGCAAGTACGACCCCGTCGCCGGGCGTCATGTCGACTTCCGAGAGGAGCGCTGAGCCGGAGCATGCGCCAGGGAATCCACCCGCCCTACGGCCCCGTCGTCTTCCGCGACCGGGCCGCTGGCCACGCCTTCCTCACCCGCTCGACCATGACCAGCGAGAAGACCGTCCGCTGGGAGGACGGCACCACCTACCCCGTCGTGGACGTCGAGATCTCCGACGTGAGTCACCCCTTCCACACCGGCACCGCCCGCGTCCTGGACACCGCGGGCCGCGTCGAGCGCTTCGAGCGCCGGTACGGAAGGCGGGGCTAGGCCGGTGCCCGACCTCTCCGTCGTGATCGTCGGCGGGCTGCACGCCGATGCCCGCAGGGCAACGGTGGCCCGGCTGCTCGCCGACGTCCCCGGCAGTGTCGTACTCCACCACGACCTCACCACGGCCCCGGCCGGCACCGTCGTACGGACCCTCTCGGACGCCACCGGAGTCCTCGCCACGGGTGAGACACCGCTGGTCAACGACTGCGCGTGCTGCGCGCTGCGCGAGGATCTGGTGCCCGAGCTGGAGCGGCTCGGGCGCGGCGGGCTCACCCCGCTCGCGATCGTCGAGCTGTGGGACTCCGTCGAGCCCAGGGCGATGGCCGAGGTGATCGGGTCCGGCGGGCCGCGGCTCACCGGCGTGATCACCGCCGTCGATCCGGCCCTGCTGCTGCCCTACCTCTCCAACGGCGACGACCTCGCCGACCGCGGTCTCGCCGCCGCCGCGACCGACCGGCGCACGGTCGCCGACACCTTCGCCCGGCAGTTGGAGTACGCGCCCGTCCTCGCCGTCGCCGACTCCCCGGAGGCCGACGACCAGGACCACGAGCTGCTGGCCCAGTTGCACCCGACAGCCCGTCAGGTCACCATCGACCACGCCGGCCTGACGGGCACTTCGGCAACGGGAGTCCCGGCAACGGAAACCCCGCCCCCCTTCACCCCGACTCCCCTGTCCACCGCCGCCCAAGCCGGTTTCGACATCGAGGCCGCCACCGCGGCCCAGCACCCGGCGAGTGCGCTACTGCCCGCCGACGCGGACGCGCACGGTGTGCGCACTTTCGTCTGGCACCAAAGACGCCCCTTCCACCCCGAGCGGCTGCACGCGGCGCTGGAGGCACTGACCTGCGCCGCCGTGCGCAGCCGGGGCCGGTTCTGGCTCGCCGACAAGCCGGACACGCTGCTGCACTGGGACGCGGCGGGCGGCGCACTCTGTGTCGAGGCGGCCGGCCCATGGCTGGCCTCGCTGCCGGACGCGGCCTGGGAACTGGTGCCGCCGATACGCCGGGTCGCCGCCGCGCTGGACTGGCACCCCGAGCACGGTGACCGTGGCCAGCGCCTGGCGTTCACCTCCCCCGGCCTGGAGCGGGACGGGCTGGAGCGGCTGCTGGAGTCCTGCCTGCTGACCGACGCCGAGTACGCCGCCGGGCGGGACGCCTGGAAGCGGTTGCCGCCCGTCTTCGACACCTTCCTGGGGGTCTGACCCTTCCTGAGAACCCGATAGGTAGGACATCCCCTACGCTTGACTCGTAGGGAATGTCCTACCTATCGTCGACTCCATGGACAACACCACCAGCACCACCAGCACCACCCGCATCACCCACGCCTCCTTCATCACGCTCCCGGTCACCGACCAGGACCGTGCCCTGCGCTTCTACCGGGACGTCCTCGGTTTCGAGGTCACCGCCGATCTCCAGATGCCTCCCGGCCGCTGGATCCAGGTCGCCCCGCGCGGCGCGCAGACCGTGTTCACGCTCTCGGGGCCCGGCATGGGCGGTTTCGAGCCCGGCTCGACCCGGGGGATCATGTTGGTGACGACCGATGTCGACGCCGACTGCGCGCGTCTCGCCGAGGCGGGCGTCACCGTGCAGGGGCCGAAGGAGGAGCCGTGGGGCCGGATGGCCGCCTTCCACGACCCCGACGGCAACGCGCTGATGCTCCTGACGGAGACGGAGACGGAGACGGAGAAGGAGAAGGAAGGTTTCTGATCACGCCATGACCGCAACCGGGTCCGGGACGGGCGCCTCGGCCACATCCACCGCCACCCCGGCCACCCCCGCCGACCACGTCTTCGCCGCCCTCGCCAACGCCACCCGGCGCGAGGTGCTGCGGCTGCTGCGTGAGGGCGGGCCGCAGTCCGTCCAGGCGCTGGCCGATCACTTCGCCATGCGCCGGCCGAGCCTCTCGGAGCATCTGAAGGTGCTCAGGGAGGCCGGCCTGGTCTCCGAGCAGCGCTCCGGCAGACAGCGTATCTACCGCCTGGAGGCGGCCCCGCTGGCCGACGTACAGGACTGGCTCCATCCGTACGAGCGGTTCTGGCGCGAACGGCTGACCGGCCTCGGCGCGCTGCTCGACCGGATGCCCGACGATGAGCCGACATGAGCACCGACATTCCGGACGAGTCCGCCGAGGACCTCACCACCATCCGCGTCGACCACTTCTTCCCGCATCCGCCGGGCAAGGTCTGGCGTGCGCTGACCGAGCCCGCGCTGCTCGCGCAATGGCAGATGCCAGGTGCCGAGGACTTCCGCCTGGAGGTCGGCCATCGCTACCGGATGACTTCCGTGCCCCGGCCCGGCACCCGATTCTCCGGCGAGGTCGACGTCAGTGTGCTGGCCTACGACATTGAACGGATGCTTCGAGTCCGCTGGGCCGACGCCGGAACGCTCAACACCGTTGACTGGACGCTCACATGGACATTGGAACAGGAAGGGCGGGGAACGCGTCTGTTCCTAGTGCACGAGGGATTCGACCCCGATGACCCGGCACAGCTGATGGCACGGAAGATCATGGACGGCGGGTGGAGATCGCATGTCATGCGGACTCTGGGGCAGACGCTGGACCAGATGGAACGACTTCCGTGAAACGTCGGTGAAAACGAATGGATCGGCCCGGGTGAATCGGTAATGCTGGTAATGCTGTGGCGGCTGAGGTAAAGCGGCCGTCAAAGCTGTAATCATGAGAACACCCCGTGTGCACGTGCATCTGCCAGTGCATTCGTTCATGCATCCGCAGGTGAACAGGGTTATGATCCGGCACAGTTGACCGATGCATCAATGGCCACACCAGCCAGTGCACCACCGGGGAGCGACCTGTGGACCACGACGTGTACGACGGTGACGTGTACGAAGGTGACCGGCACGGCGGAGTTCCCGCCCCCGGCGTGTACAACGGCATGACCGCCGCGAAGTTGAGCGGAGTGGCATGGCAGAAGAGCCGTCACAGCAATTCCCAAGGTTCTTGTGTGGAGTTCGCCCGACTGCCCGGCGGCAGAGTGGCGGTACGCAACTCGAACTTCCCGGAGGGCCCCGCCCTCGTCTATACGCGCGCGGAGATCGAGGCCATGCTGCTCGGCATCAAGGACGGCGAGTTCGACCATCTGATAGCGGGCTGAGGCGCGACCTCACGGCGGCGCCCGAAGGTGCCGTACCGGAGCGGGTCGCGCGATGTGGTCCGTACCAGCCGGTAACGCGCGTAGAACCGCGGCACCATGAAGCGCCGCGGCCCGTCAACCGCTCTCGCCCAGGCGGAACATCGCCCAGACCACCTTGCCGGGCAGTGATCCGGCCAGGGGGTGCCAGCCCCAGCTGTCGCTGAAGGAGTCCACCAGGAACAGCCCGCGGCCGGATTCCGCCGCGAAGTCCTCGGTGTCCCGGGTGACCGGCGTGTCCGCGCTGGGGTCGCGCACCGCGCACACCAGCCGGCCGGTCCAGCGCATCAACTGGAGCCGCACGGGCTGCTGCTCGTGCCCGGCCGGACAGTGTTCGGCCGGACAGCGGTCGGTGTGCGGCAGCGCGTGGCGCAGCGCGTTGGTGACGAGTTCCGAGACCACCAGGCAGATGTCGTCGAACCGGTCGTCGGCGTCCCAGCGGTCCAGCGTCGAGCGGGTGAACCCGCGTGCCTCGCGCACCGCTTCGTAGCGGGCGGGCAGCGCACAGGAGGCGGCATCGGACGCGGCCGAGGGATCCAGCGGCGGAAGGCCCTGCCGTAACGGCTTGAGCATGGTCGATCCATTCGTCCCCATGCGAGGCACTCCCGGGAATTCGCGGTCGTTGCGATGCAGCGGTGGCGCGAGACCATGGTTTCGGATGCGTACATCAGATGCAAGGGCAGATGCACGTGCACGTGACCGAATTGGACCCTCCCGTACCGCTTGTTGGTCATTTTTTCTGTCAGCTTTGCGCCAGCTGTGGGTGTTGAGTGCCCCTGAAGCGAAGCGGAATGATTGGCTTCTTTCCGTCTCTGTAACCGGACGAGTACTGCTCGAAGTGCTTTAGTGGCAGACTGCGGGCCCTGAAGACGGTTGGGAGGCGGCGAACGTGAGCGCGGGAGAGCCCGGATCGGTGGTGCGACGCATGCTGCTCGGCTCGCAACTCAGGCGACTGCGCGAGGCGCGCGGCATCACGCGCGAAGCGGCGGGGTACCACATCCGCGCCTCGGAGTCGAAGATCAGCCGGATGGAACTGGGCCGGGTGAGCTTCAAGACCAGGGACGTGGAGGACCTGCTGACGTTGTACGGCATCACGGACGAGACGGAGCGCGCTTCCCTGGTCTCCCTGGCCCGCGAGGCCAATGTGGCCGGCTGGTGGCACAGCTACTCCGACGTCCTGCCGAGCTGGTTCCCCACCTATGTGGGCCTGGAGGGCGCGGCCTCCCTCATCCGCGCCTATGAGGTGCAGTTCGTGCACGGTCTGCTCCAGACCGAGGCGTACGCCCGCGCGGTGGTCCGGCGCGGCATGAAGGGCGCGAGCGAGGCGGACGTCGAGCGGCGGGTCGCCCTGCGCCTGGAGCGCCAGAAGCATCTCGTCGCCGAGGACGCCCCGGACTTCCACATCGTCCTGGACGAGGCCGCGCTGCGTCGCCCCTACGGTGACCGCGAGGTGATGCGCGGTCAGCTCCAGCATCTGATCGAGATCTCCGAGCGGCCCCATGTACGGCTCCAGATCATGCCGTTCGGCTTCGGCGGCCACTCCGGTGAGTCCGGTGCCTTCACCCTGCTCAGCTTCCCCGAGTCCGATCTGTCGGACGTGGTCTATCTGGAGCAGCTCACCAGCGCCCTCTATCTCGACAAGCCCGAGGACGTCACTCAGTACGAGACCGCTCTCAAGGAGTTGCAGACCGACAGTCCGGGCCCCGCCGAGAGCCGGGATCTTCTTCGGGGACTACTTCAACTCTCCTGAAACACAAGTACGATGACGTGCGATCAGAGCATCAGGTTTTCCGGACGGGTCTCGGACGGCTCTCGGTGGCTGTCAGCGCGGCGCGACGGACGGCCGACCGCTTCGACCACGCCGGCCGCCACGTCGGCGGCTTCCACTGCGCGAGCGGCAGGGATTGAGGGATCGCATGTCGTCGTACTTCACCGATCTGGCCCAGCAGTACATCGACGGTGAGTGGCGGCCGGGGACCGGCGCCTGGGACATCATCGATGTCAATCCGTACGACGGCGACAAGCTCGCCTCGATCACCATAGCCGCGGCCGACGAGATAGATCGGGCCTACCGCGCTGCCGAGCGCGTCCAGCGCGCGTGGGCCGCCACCAACGCCTTCGCCCGGCGGGCCGTGATGGAGAGGGCGCTGCGGCTGGTCGAGGAGCGCGAGGCGGAGATAGCCGAGGCGATCATCGCCGAACTCGGCGGCACCCGGCTGAAGGCCGGCTTCGAACTCCACCTCGCCAAGGAGTTCCTGCGCGGGTCGATCGGCCTGACGACCACCGAGGAGGGCCGGCTGATCCCCTCGCCCGTCGACGGCAAGGAGAACCGCCTCTACCGCGTCCCGGTCGGTGTCGTCGGTGTCGTCAGCCCCTTCAACTTCCCCTTCCTGCTCTCCCTGAAGTCCGTCGCCCCGGCGCTCGCCCTCGGCAACGGCGTGGTGATCAAGCCGC
Organism: Streptomyces sp. NPDC056734; assembly: GCF_042790455.1. NCBI lineage: Bacteria > Bacillati > Actinomycetota > Actinomycetes > Kitasatosporales > Streptomycetaceae > Streptomyces > Streptomyces sp. NPDC056734. The sequence continues at coordinate 27,442 of NZ_JBHTZD010000035.1, read as the reverse complement.
ATCAGGACACCCCCATCTGCGGCGGCACCCTCGTCGCGAAGATCTTCGAGGACGCGGGCCTGCCGCCCGGCCTGCTCAATGTCGTGATCACCGACATCGCCGAGGTCGGGGACGCCTTCATCGAACACCCCGTGCCCAAGGTGATCTCCTTCACCGGCTCCGACAAGGTCGGCCGCCATGTCGCCACGGTCTGCGCGGGCCTGTTCAAGCGCGTGATCCTCGAACTCGGCGGCAACAGCGCGCTGGTGGTCCTGGAGGACGCCGACCTCGACTACGCGGTCGACGCGGCCGTCTTCAGCCGGTACGTCCATCAGGGCCAGGTCTGCATGGCCGCCAACCGGATCCTGGTGGACCGCGCCATCGCCGCCGAGTTCACCGAGAAGTTCGTCACCAAGGTCAGGTCCCTCAAGACCGGCGACCCGCGCGACCCGGAGACCGTCATCGGCCCGGTGATCAACGCCTCCCAGGCGGAGCTGATCTCCGCGACGGTGGACCAGGCGCTGGCCGACGGCGCGACGGCACTGCTGCGGGGCGCGGCCCGCGACAACCTGATCGAGCCATCGGTCCTGACGGACGTACCGGCTGATTCCCCCCTTCTGCGACAGGAGATTTTCGGCCCGGTCGCCTTCCTCATCCCCTTCGACGGCGAGGAGGAGGCGGTCCGGCTGGTGAACGACACCCCCTACGGCCTCAGCGGTGCCGTCCACACCGCCGACCCGGAGCGGGGGGTGCGCTTCGCGCAGCGCATCGACACCGGCATGTTCCACGTCAACGACGGGACGGTCCACGACGAGCCACTGGTCCCGTTCGGCGGCGAGAAGAGCTCGGGCGTGGGGCGGCTGAACGGCGAGACGACGGTGGACGCCTTCACCTCGTTGAAGTGGATCTCGGTGCAGCGGGGGCGGAGCGGCTTCCCGTTCTAGCAAACGGTCCCGGGGGTTCAGGAGTTCCAGGTCCCGGGTGTCCAGTTCTCGTGCGTCCAGCTCCCGGGTGTCGTAGTCCGGGGGGTCCAGGTCCGGGGTGTCCAGGTCCGGGGTGTCCCGTTCCCGGATGTCGGGGCGTTGCGGACAGAATCTGACCTCAACGCCCCGTAGCGTCGTCCCTGTCAGCGGGACGGAGCAGGGCGGAGCGGAGCCCTGCCCGGACGATCCGGGAAGGCGGGACGGTCATGGTCACTCATGTGCGGGCCGAGGCGGCGGGCGACGAGCGCGGGGCGCTGCTGTCCTTCATCGAGGAGCAGCGCGGCGGCATCCGCCGCTCGGTGCTCGGACTCACCGAGGAGCAGGCGGGCGCCCGGCCCAGCGCGAGCGAGCTGACGCTGTCCGGGCTGCTCAAGCATGTCGCCGAGGTCGAGCAGAGCTGGGTCGCCCGCGCCAAGGGCGAGCCGCCGGCGGTGACGCGGGACGCGTCGAACTGGCAGGAGTGCTTCCGTCTCGTCGCGGGCGAGACCGTCGAGTCCCAGCTCGCGTACTGGCAGAAGGTCGCCGCCGGGACGGAGGCGTACGTCCGCGCGGTCCCCAGCCTCGACGACACCTTCGCGCTGCCGGACGAACCCTGGTTCCCGCCGGAGGGACGGGTCTCCGTGCGCTGGCTGTGCCTGCACCTGATCCGCGAGATCGGCCGCCACGCGGGCCACGCGGACATCATCCGGGAGTCACTGGACGGCCGGACGGCGTTCGAGCTGGTGGCGCTGGAGCGTGGGGAGTCCTGGGGCTGACGGGGCCCGGCCGGTCGCCGACGGGGGTTGCCCGGCACCGTGCGCACCCCCGCCGCCTACCCTGAACCCATGTCAGCGATCCGTCTCCTCGTGCTGGGGGCCGTCCGTCAGCATGGCCGGGCCCATGGGTACCAGGTCCGCAACGACCTGGAGTTCTGGGGCGCGCACGAGTGGTCCAACGCCAAGCCCGGCTCGATCTACCACGCCCTGAAGCAGATGGCCAAGCAGGGCCTGCTGCGCGCGCACGAGATCGCGCCGTCCACGGCCGGCGGCCCGCCGCGCACCGAGTACGAGATCACCGACAAGGGCACCGAGGAGTACTTCTCCCTGGTCCGCACCTACCTCACCGCGTACGACCGGCCCCCCGATATGCTCACCGCCGCCGTCGGCTTCATGGTCGACCTGCCCCGCGCGGAGGTGCTCGACCTCCTGGAGGAGCGGGTGCGGGCCGTCGAGGCGTGGCGCAAGTCCGTCACCGAGTACTACACCCCCGAGGACGGCCCCGCCCAGCTCGGCCACATCGGCGAGATCATGAACCTCTGGGTGCACACGGCCGACACCGGAGCGGAGTGGACCCGGGGCCTGATCCAACGGATCCGCGCGGGCGCGTACACCTTCTCCGGGGAGGGCGACCCGTTCGTCGCGGTGCTGGCGGACGGCGCGGAGAACCCGTACGCCACGCCGGAGCGGCATCCGGGCGACGACCGCTGAAGCACCCTCACTAATCAAGTTTGACCAATAAGAGGTCGGGGTACTAGCCTCCACTGGCGATGGTTAGTCAAATTTGACTAGAGAGTGGGTGGCGCATGTCCGATACGGCGATCGCCGTCGAAGGCGCGCACAAGGCGTACGGCGGCAAACGCGCGCTGGACGGCCTCGACCTCACCGTGGGCCGTGGCACGGTCCACGGCGTGCTCGGCCCCAACGGGGCGGGCAAGACGACCCTGGTCCGGATCCTGGCCACCCTGCTGCGCCCGGACGCCGGGCGGATCTCGGTGGCCGGACACGACGTGGTGACCCAGGCCCAGCGGGTGCGCCGGCGCATCGGCCTGCTCGGCCAGCACGCGGCGCTCGACGAGGAGCTGGGCGGCCACCAGAACCTGGAGATGTTCGGCCGCCTCCACCACCTGGGCGCCCGGCACGCGCGCGTGCGCGCCACGGAACTCCTGGAGCGCTTCGGCCTTCAGGACACCGGCCGCAAGGCGGTCAAGCGGTACAGCGGCGGCATGCGGCGCCGACTCGACCTGGCCGCGTCCCTGATCGTGGAACCGGAGGTGCTCTTCCTGGACGAACCGACGACCGGCCTCGACCCGCGCGGACGCACGGAGGTGTGGGCCGCCGTCCGCTCCCTGACCGGCGGCGGTACGACGGTCCTGCTGACCACGCAGTACCTGGAGGAGGCCGATCAGCTCGCCGACCGTATCTCGGTCGTCGACCGGGGCCGGGTCATCGCGGACGGCACGGCGGACGACCTCAAGAACCTGATCGGCGGCGATCGTATCGACGTCGTCCTGCGTGACGAGGCGCAGCTGGGCGCGGCGGTCGCCCTGCTGCCGATGGACGAGGACGAGCTGACGGTCGACCCCGACCGGCGCCTGATCAGCGCGCCGGTCACCGACCGCATGACGGCGCTCGCCGAGGTCGTACGCGCCCTGGAGACGGCCGGCCTCCAGGCCGAGGACATCGCCCTGCGCAGGCCGACCCTGGACGAGGTGTTCCTGCACCTGACGGGCGACACCCCGTCGCGTCCCCAACCGCAGCTGAACTCGAAGCCGCTGCCGCAGCCGAAGTCGAAGGAGAACGTGGCATGAGTACGTACGCCCTGACCGACTCCTGGACCATGACCCGGCGTGAACTGGCCCACTGGGCGCGGCAGCCGGTCCAGGTCGTCGTCAATCTGGTCTTCCCGGTGATGCTGCTGGTGATGTTCGGCTATCTGGTCGGCGGCGGGCGCGGGATCACCGGCGACTACGTCGACTTCCTGGTGCCGGGCATGCTCGCGCTCACCATGGCGTTCGGTCTGGAGGCCACGATGGTCGCGGTCACCCAGGACCTCGACAAGGGGGTCATCGACCGTTTCCGCTCGATGCCGATGGCCAATGGGGCGGTGCTGGTGGGCCGTTCCGCGGCCGACATGCTCCAGTCCGCGCTGACGCTGCTGGTGCTGGTCGGGGTGGGCTGGGCACTGGGCTGGCGGGCGACGGGCGGGGCCGGCGGTTTCGTCGCGGCGCTCGGACTGCTCCTGCTGTTCCGGTTCGCGATGCTGTGGATCGGCATCCATCTGGCCCTGCTGGCGGGCAGGCCGGAGCTGGTGACGGCCGTCCAGATCCTGGTCTGGCCGGTGGGCTTCCTCTCCAACGCCTTCGCCACCCCGGACGCCATGCCGGACTGGCTCGGCACGGTGGTCCGGTGGAACCCCATGTCCCATACGGCGACGGCGGTCCGGGATCTGTTCGGCAACCCCGGCGGGGAGCCCGGCCACGTGTGGGCGGCCGTGGTGTGGCCGCTGGCGCTGCTGGCGGTGTTCTTCCCGCTGGCGGTACGGAGGTTCGGGCGCCTGAGCAAGTAGGGCGGGTGCTTCAGCAAAGGGGATGGGTGAGGGGCGAGCGGGCGAGGGAGCCGACGGTCCGCCGAGAATCGCCGGGAGGGCGGTCGGGCCCGGTGGGCGGGGCCAGGCACCGCGGAGCGTCACCGTACGGCGGAGCCGTCCTCCTTCAGTTGCATCTGGGGGCGGCCGGTGACCAGGAGCCAGGCGGGGAGGGAGGCGATGCACAGGAGGGACAGGATGGCGGGGGAAGCGACAAGGACGGCGGCGGTGAAGAGGCTGACCCAGCCCTGCCGGGTGATCGCCAGCAGGATGCCGAGCACACCGGCGGAGACGCCGACCGAGGGGTCCACACCGGGGATCAGGGCATGGGCGGCCAGCCCGAACGCGGAACCGACGAAGACGGCCGGGAAGATCCGCCCGCCGCGGAACCCGCTGGACGCGGCGACCAGCAGGGCGGCCAGTTTCACCACGGCCATCCCGGCGAACTGGCCGGCCGACCAGCCGTCCGGGTCATGGGCGAGTTCCGCCACCTCGTCCAGCCCCTTGAAGAGCGTCAGTTGGCCGCCCAGGGCCCCGAGCAGACCCAGGACGAGCCCACCGGCGGGCAGGATCAGCAGGGGGTGGCGCAGCCGGAAGAAGGCGCCGTGGACGTACGGGAAGGCGTACACCGCGCACATGCCGAGGAGGGCGGCGAGGGAGGCGATGACGACGCAGGCCAGCAGATCGGACCAGCCGGGGCGGCTGAACGGCGGCAGATGCAGATCGAAGCTGGGGTGGGCCACCAGAGTGGCCGTCAGGGCACCCGCGGCGGCGGCGACCAGGGGCGCGAAGACGTTGTCCCAGAGCTTCCCCCTGACCTGCCGTCCGGCCAGTGCCTCGGAGATGACCAGCGCGGCGGCGACCGGGGTGCCGAACAGGGCGCCGATCGTCGCGGCCTCGGCCAGCATCGGCCAGGTCGCGCCGGGCAGGGCGGGCACCAGGCGGTGGCCCAGCCAGAAGGCGAGGCCGACGTTGACGGCGATGATCGGGTTCTCGGGGCCGAGGCTGGGGCCACCGGCCAGCGTCAGGGCGGTGGCGATCAGCAGACCGGGCAGGACGACGGGCGGCATCACAGGGGCGTCGAGGCCGGTCATGGCCGGGTCGGGGCCGGCGTGTCCGGGCACCTTCCACACCACCAGCCCGGCGAGGATGCCGGTCCCGGTGAGCACGACCAGCATCCAGAGCACGGAGTAGCGGCCCACGCCGAGGGCGTCGGGGAGGTTGTTCCACAGCACATGCTGAAGGGCTTCGGCGAGCGAGCTGACCCCGACGAGGAGCAGGCTCGCGCCCACGCCCACGACCAGGGCGGGAAGGACCAGCGGCAGCAGCGCGCGGGCCGGGGTCGCCGGTGTGCTCGGCGCCGACGCCGAGATGTCGTGAGCCACCGCCACACGATAAACGGGCGAACGGCGCATACCGCCCCACAGCGCGGCCCGACACCACCCCCGCCGACGCTCTCCTCCCCTCACCGGCCCCCCGCTCCCCTCCCCGGCGGATCACCCCTCCTCCCCGGAGAATCGGACTTGCACCTCACGTGGCGTGAGGGGGGAGCGTGGTGGGCGTACCGAGGAAGGAGCGCGGAAGTGAGCTACTCCGTTGGACAGGTCGCCGGATTCGCCGGGGTCACCGTGCGCACGCTGCACCACTACGACGACATCGGCCTGCTCGCCCCGAGCGAGCGCAGCCACGCGGGGCACCGGCGTTACGGCGACGGCGACCTCGACCGGTTGCAGCAGATCCTGTTCTACCGGGAGCTGGGCTTCCCGCTCGACGAGGTCGCCGCCCTGCTCGACGACCCGGAAGCGGACCCGCGCGCGCATCTGCGCCGCCAGCACGAATTGCTGACCGCCCGGATCGAGAAGCTGAAGGAGATGGCGGCGGCCGTGGAGCACGCCATGGAGGCACGCAAGATGGGAATCGATCTCACGCCCGAGGAGAAGTTCGAGGTGTTCGGGGACCACGACCCGGACCAGTACGAGGAGGAGGTGCGGCAGCGCTGGGGCGACACCGACGCCTACCGCGAGTCGCAGCGCCGTTCCGCCTCCTACACCAAGGAGGACTGGAAGCGGCTCGGCGAGGAGTTCGACGCGATCCACCGGCGGATGGCCGACCTGATGACGGCCGGCACCCCCGCCGACTCCGCGGCGGCCATGGATGTCGCCGAGGAGCACCGGCAGTACATCTCACGCTCGCACTACGCGTGCCCGTACGAGATGCACACCGGGCTCGGCGAGATGTATGTGGCCGACGCCCGGTTCACGGCGAACTACGACAAGATCCGCACGGGCCTCGCGGCCTATCTGCGGGACGCGATCAACGCCAACGCGGCCCGGCACGCCGCCGCCTGATCCGCCGGGTCGCACGACGGGCACGTCCACGGCCCGCCCGCTGGTGGCGTCCGCCGCACAGACTCGGCATCCGCCGCCGCACCGCCCCGCGCACCGCGGTCGTGTTCCTCGTCACGTCGGGAGGCGGTCACTCCCGGACGAGGACGACCGCGGTGCCGTAGGCGCACACCTCCGTGCCGACGTCGGCGGCTTCGCTGACGTCGAAGCGGAACATCAGCACCCCGTTGGCGCCGCGTGCGCGGGCCTGTTCCACGAGTCGCTCCATGGCCTGGTTACGGGTCTGCACGAGCGTCTTGGTCAGCCCGCGCAGCTCGCCGCCGACCAGCGACTTCAGCCCGGCGCCGAGCTGGCTCCCCAGATGCCGGGAGCGCACGGTCAGGCCGAAGACCTCACCGATCACCTTTTCCACGCGGTAGCCGGGTACGTCGTTCGTCGTCACGACCAGTACCTCGGGCTCGGGTCCCTGCCCGCCGCCGTACTCCTCCACGCCCATGCCCCACAGCTTGGTCCCCATCGGCGCACAGTGCATCCTGGAGACACGGGTGGAACCTGGGGCGGACACACAGCGTTGATAGCTTTGTCCGCCCGTACGGACGCCGTAGTTCTCATCACCCCTCAGGAGCCAGGAACCGTGACGACGCTTGCCCTCGGACCGAGCTGGCTCGATCCGAACACCCTGCTCGACAACTTCGGCATCTGGGGCCTGCTCCTGATCGTCTTCGCCGAATCGGGCCTGCTCATCGGGTTCTTCCTGCCGGGTGACTCCCTGCTCTTCACGGCGGGTCTGCTGATCACCTCGGGTCAGCTGGACTTCCCGCTGTGGGGCGCGATCGCGCTCATCGTCGTCGCCGCGGTCGTCGGCGACCAGGTGGGTTATATGTTCGGTAAGAAGGTCGGCCCGGCGCTGTTCACCCGTCCGGACTCCCGCTTGTTCAAGCAGGAGAATGTGACGAAGGCGCATGAGTTCTTCGAGAAGCACGGCCCGAAGTCCCTGGTCCTGGCCCGCTTCGTGCCGATCGTGCGGACGTTCACGCCGATCATCGCGGGCGTCAGCGGGATGCGGTACCGCACGTTCCTGATCTTCAACGTGGTCGGCGGTGTCCTCTGGGGCGCCGGGGTGACCTTCCTCGGCTCCTGGCTCGGCAACATCGCCTTCGTCAAGGCGAACATCGAGGCGATCCTGATCCTGATCGTCCTGATCTCGGTCCTGCCGATCATCTTCGAGGTGCTGCGCGCCCGGAAGCAGAAGAAGAACAACCCCGAGCCCGCCGCCCAGCACCACCAGCAGCAGCCGTACCCCTATGCCCAGCAGCCCCCGGCGATGGACGACGCCACGACGCAGCTCCGCCGCATCCCCCCGACGGACCCCCAGCCCCAGGCCCACCCCCAGGCCCCGCAGGGCAACCAGGGCTACCCCCAGCAGCAGCCCCCGCAGCAGCAGTACCCCCAGGGCTACGACCAGCAGCAGCACGACCAGTACTACGGCCAGCCGCAGCAGCCGTACGCCCCGCAGCAGCAGCCGCAGCAGCAGCCGTACCCCCAGAACTACCCGCAGCAGTCCGGCCAGTACCCCTACAACCAGGGCTGACCCGACGCCGCCAAGGGGCGCGGGGAACTGCGCGAGCGACCACGACGAACCCGCGGTCGACACCCGGCCGATCCCCCCGCCCCGCTGAGGCGCCCCCCCAGCCCCCTCGCCCGGTGGGGCGCTCCCCTCAGAACCCCCGCCCAGTGGGGCGCCCCCTCAGAACCCTCGCGTCCGCTTCGCCGCCCGCCGTCCCCCGGCGGAACCGCCCGGTACGCGCAGGGCCAGCCGGGAGATCTCCGCCCCCAGATTCACCCCGATGGCGATGGCCATCGCGAGCGCCGCGGCCTTCGTCAGCGAGCTGAGCCCGGCGCTGACCTCGTTCTGAGCGATCGACAGCACACCGAAGTAGGTGGCGGAACCCGGCAGCAGGGGCCCGATCGCGGCGGTGGTGTACGGCAGCGCCGACGCGTACCGGTACCGGGACAGCAACTGCCCGAACAGCCCCACCAGCCCCGCCGCGACGGCGGTGGAGGCGACCGGCGACAGATCACCCGCGTAGTGCATGGCGCCGTACACCGACCAGGCGACCCCGCCGTTGAGGGTCACGGCGAGCACGGTGGATCGTTCCTGCTGGAGCAGGACCGCGAAGGTCAGGGACAGCAGCATCGACGCGCCGATCTGCAGTCCCGGCCGTTCGGCGAACAGCAGGGCCGCGTCCGGGTTCAGCGCGGCGCCCAGCTGGACGCCGAAGTACAGCACCACCAGCACACCGACGACGATCCCGACGAACAGGTACATGACCTCCAGCAGCCGGGCCGCGGCGGTGATGTAGAAGCCGGTCAGCCCGTCCTGCACGCCCGCGACCAGCGCCCGCCCCGGCAGCAGCGCGAACAGCCCACCGGTGATCACGGCGGACGCCCGGACGTCGATGTGGGCCACGGTCAGCGCGACCCCCATCGCGGCGGGCGGCATCGCGGCGACCACGAACTGATAGAACTCCGGCAGCCCCCGCCCGGCGCACCACCACGCCAGCCGGTCGCCCAGCATCGCGCCGACCGCCGCCGCGAAGAAGACCAGGACGTCACCGCCGACCAGCAGCGACGCCGCCCCGGCGAGCAGCCCGCTGGCCAGCGTCAGCACCCAGGTCGGGTACGGGTGCCGGTTGCGGCGGATCTCGGCGAGCCGCCGGTACGCCTCCTCCAGGGAGAGATGGCTCGCGGGGTCGCTGAGGTCGTCCACCAGCCGGAACACGGCCGCCAGCCGGGTGTAGTCGGTCGCGCGGCGCCGCACGGTCCGCGACGCCGTCACCGGGTCGTCCACGAGGGACGGCTGATGCGAGATGGACAGCAGGGTGAAGGTGACCGTCGGCTCGCAGCGGTCGAGGCCGTAGGAGCGGCAGACGGCGAACATCGCCGCCTCCACGTCCTCCGCGCCCTCGCCGCCCGCCAGCAGCAGTTCGCCGATGCGCAGGGTCAGATCGAGCACGCGCGGTACGGCCGGACCGGTCTCGTCCGGCTTGTGCACCGCCTCCGGCGCGGGCCGCTCGGCCACCGGCATGCGCAGCATGGTGCGCATCCGGTCCTGCCAGGGCGCGTCCTTGGTCAGACTGACCGTCGGCACCCCGCCCGGCGGGGTGAGCACGGGCGGCGCCTGTCCGGCGCTGTAGACGCTCGGCGCCGTGAACGCCGACCCCTCGTGCTCGCCCGCGGAAGCCCGGGCGGCGGGTGGCACGTCCAGCCCGTTCGGCACGGCGAACTCGGAGCTGGTCTCCGGCTCACCGCCCGCCCTGGACACGTCCAGGCCCGCCGGAATCGCGAACTCGCTCGTCACCTCCGGATCGAGCACGCCCCGCGCCTCGTCCGAATGCGGCTGGTGATCCTCCGCGCCCGTCACCTACAGCAGCGCTCCCTGTACGACTGCGGTCCCGATGGCCACAGTATGCGCACAGACGCGCGAAAGGGCCGTACGCGTGCTCGATGCGGCACGTACGGCCCGGTCGCGTGGGGCGGGGCTCAGTGGCCGCCCGTCTCCTTGAAGCGCTTGTAGGACCGCTCGATCTCGACCTCGGCCTCGGTCCGGCCCACCCAGTTGGCGCCCTCGACGGACTTGCCGGGCTCCAGGTCCTTGTAGACCTCGAAGAAGTGCTGGATCTCCAGGCGGTCGAACTCCGACACGTGGTGGATGTCGCGCAGATGCTCCACCCGCGGGTCGGACGCCGGGACACACAGCAGCTTGTCGTCGCCGCCGGCCTCGTCGGTCATCCGGAACATGCCGATCGCACGGCACTTGATGAGGCAGCCGGGGAACGTCGGCTCCTCCAGGATGACCAGCGCGTCCAGCGGATCGCCGTCCTCGCCGAGGGTGTTCTCCACGAAGCCGTAGTCGGCCGGGTAACTGGTCGAGGTGAAGAGTCGGCGGTCCAAGCGGATACGACCGGTCTCGTGGTCCACCTCGTACTTGTTGCGCGAACCCTTCGGGATCTCGATCGTGACGTCGAACTCCACCGGTGGCTCCTCCATGATCAGCACGCGTTTCTGGTGATTAAGTGTCCCTCACGCAGGTGTGTGATCGCGAAAGGGGCTGGTGGTCGTGCCCGAACAGAGTCGCTGGCGGGCGAGACCGCAGGTGAAGCGGCTTGCGGATGCCGTACGGCCGCGGCTCGCACGGGCGGCGTTGGCCGCGAAGCCGCGGGTCGCGCGCTGGGCGCGGGCCGTGAAACCGCAGGTCGAGCTGGTGACCACGGTGAAGACCTGGCGGTACACGGCGGGTGCGGCGGCCCTCGGGCTCGTGCTGGCCGCCGGTGCGGTGACCGCCGCCGGGCCCTGGGACGCCACCGGACAGCGTACGGCGGAGCTGGAGCGGGCCGCCGCCGGGCCGGCTGCGGGTGGCACAGATCACGGTCGTAACTCCGATACGTCCGCCGAAGCGCCGCGTCCCGCGCCCAGCGCCGGGTCCGTGCTCACCGGGCTCGGCCCCGCCGCGGGCACCGCCGGAGGGGTGAAGTCCGCCCCGAACGGCGGCAAGACCCTCGACGAGATTCTCGACCCGCTCCTCGCGGACGCCGGGCTCGGGGACCGCCGCGGCGCCTCGGTCGTCGAAGTCGCCACCGGCAAACCGCTGTACGGGCTCGATTCCGGCGAGGCGCTCACCCCGGCGTCCACCACGAAGATCGCCACCGCCGTCGCCGCGCTGTCCGCCCTCGGCGCCGACCACCGCCTCACCACCCGGGCCGCCTTCGAGCCCGACACCGGCGAACTCGTCCTCGTCGGCGGCGGCGACCCCACGCTGACCGCCCGCGAGGACGCCGAGGGCTGGGCCAGCCTGCGCACCCTCGCCGAGCAGACCGCCGCGGAACTGAAGAAACGCAAGGTCACCGAGGTCACCCTGTCGTACGACACCACCCTGTACGCCGGGAACGGGCTCCACCCGATCGGCGTCAACGACAACCTCGCCGAGGTCACCCCCCTGATGGCGGACGAGGCCCGCACCGACGACTCGACCAGCGGCCCGGCCCCCCGCCACACCGACCCGGCGGCGGAGGCGACCCGGTCCTTCGCCGCGTTCCTCGAACAGCAGGGCATCACGACGACCGCGCCCGGCCCCTCCAAGGCCACGTCCCGGGCGGACATCCTGGCCACGGTCTCCTCCCCGCCCCTGTCGACACTGGTCGAACGCATGCTCACCAACAGCGACAACGACATCGCCGAGGCCCTCGCCCGGCACACCGCCCTCGCCTCCGGCGAACGCGCCGACTTCGCGGGCGCCGGTACGGCCATGGAGGCCCAGCTCCGGAAACTGGGACTGCCGGTGACCGGCGCCGTCCTCAAGGACGGCAGCGGCCTCGACCGCGCCGACCTGCTCACCGCCGACCTGCTCACCGCCCTGCTCGTCAAGGCCGCCGACCCCGCCCACCCCGACCTCCGCGCCACCCTCACGGGCCTGCCGGTGGCCGGCTTCACCGGCACGCTCAGCACGCGTTACGCGGACGATGCGGCGGCCGGTGCCGCCGGCGTCGTACGCGCCAAGACCGGCACCCTGACCGGCGTCAACACCCTCGCGGGCACCGCCGTCGACGCCCGCGGCCGCCTCCTGGCCTTCGCCTTCCTGGCCTCCGACACCACCGACCCGACCGCCGCCCAGACGGCCCTCGACAGAACGGCGACAGCCCTGGCGACGTGCGCCTGCCGCTGAGGCCGCCCGCTCGGATCACGCCGCACTCGCGGGCGGGCCCTGGCACCCACCCTGATCCGGCCAGATCCAACGAACGACCCCGGGCCCAAGACCAACGACCCCGGGCCCAAGACCAACGACCCCGGGCCCAAGACCAACGACCCCAGGTCCATCCGCCGCATCCCCACGGCGTCGCGCCACCCGGCACGCACCGACCGCCGCCGCCCCTTCTCCCACGGAGGTCCGCCAGAAGGGCCCCGGCCACGCCGCTCACGGACGCCGGTGCCGCCGGCGCCGGGGGCCGCTGCCGCGCAGGGCGGTGGCCGGGGATGCGACGACCGCCGCGGATCTTCCGCCGTACCGCCCCCCGTCGCGCTCCGCACCGCCGCCTGGGACCCGGCGCGCCGCCCCCTGAGGCATGTCGCCGCTGCCGGTCATCTGCCGCGCGGCAACCGCCGTACCGCGTGCCGCCACGTGCCACGCTTCGCCCGACCGCCCGACCGCCCGACCGCCCGACCGCCCGACCGCCCGACCGCCCGACCGCCCGACCGCCCGCCCGACCGCCACGCTTCGCTCGCACCCGCCGCGCGGGCGCGTTGTTTTCTTTTGCGCGGTGGGCCGCAGCCACTACGCCGGGTCCGGCCGTCGCACCGCGGGGTGCCGCCGCAGTGGGTGAACGTCCCGCAGGAGAGCGCGGTCGCAGATGCCTCCCCGGCGGGGGACGCCGACGGCTGGAAACGGGCCCCCGGGGCGGTTGGGCGACGGCCGTCGCCGGGGTGTGGGACGACGGGTCCCAGGGGCCGGCGACCCTCACGCCTGCCCCCAGCGGCAGCGCTCACGTACCGTTGAGCGCATGACGAGCATCGGTGGTGCTGCTTCTTCTGGGATGGTCGACTGGAATCTCGCGGTGGCGACCGCGACCCGGCTGGTGCGTCCGGGCCCCGAGGTGAGCCGTGACGAGGCCCGGGCCGTCGTCGCGGAGCTTCGCCGCCATGCCAGAGCGTCCGAGGAACACGTCCGGGGCTTCACCCGGATGGGGACCGAGGAGACCCATGACACCCCGGTCCTGGTGGTCGACCGCCCCGGCTGGGTGCGGGCGAACGTCGCCGGGTTCCGGGAGATCCTCAAACCCCTCCTCGACAAGATGCAGGAACGCCGCGGCAGCACCCCCGGCGGTGCCGTGCTCGGCGCGGTCGGCGGCAAGGTCACCGGCGTCGAGCTGGGCATGCTGCTGTCCTTCCTGTCGTCCCGGGTCCTCGGCCAGTACGAGACCTTCGCCCCCGCCACCCGCGAACTCCCGGCCGGTACGAACGGCGGCGGGCGCCTCCTGCTCGTCGCCCCGAACATCGTCCACGTGGAGCGCGAACTCGACGTACAGCCGCACGACTTCCGGCTGTGGGTGTGCCTGCACGAGGAGACCCACCGCACCCAGTTCTCGGCCGTGCCCTGGCTGCGTGATCACCTTCAGGGCGAAATCCAGTCGTTCCTCGGCGAGACCGAGGTCGATCCGATGACCGTGCTGGAGCGGATCCGGGAGGCCGCGCAGTCGCTGGCCGGCGGCCGTCCGGAGGGCGAGGAGGACGACGGCGGGCGCTCGCTCGTGGAGATCGTCCAGACCCCGGGCCAGCGGGAGATCCTCGGGCGGCTGACGGCGGTGATGTCGCTGCTGGAGGGCCACGCCGACTTCGTGATGGACGGGGTGGGACCGCAGGTCGTACCGACCGTCGGGGAGATCCGCGAGAAGTTCCAGCAGCGGCGCGCCAAGGGCGCCTCCCGCCTGGACCTGGCGCTGCGCAAGCTGCTCGGCCTGGACGCCAAGCTGCGGCAGTACCGGGACGGCGAGCGGTTCGTCAGCGCGGTCGTGGAAGAGGTCGGCATGGACGGCTTCAACCGCGTGTGGACCTCCCCCAACACGCTGCCCACCAAGGCGGAGATCGCCAAACCGGCGGACTGGATCGCGCGGGTGCACCGCAAGGCGGAGTCGTGAAACGAGGGTGCGCGAGGTGAATCCCTCGTGACGTGGTGAACCGGATCCGGCCGACGGCAGTCGAACGCCCCTCCAATCACCCGTCCGAGGGACCGTGAGGCCCTGGCAGGCGTGCAATGCTCGGGGAACCCCTCGGTTCTGTCACCATCTACACACTCTGAGTGACCGAACTCGGGCTCATCCCCCGAAAACTTCATGAAGGGAACCGGACATGGGTCCCCATCCTGCGGTCGCGGCGATACGTCTGGCGGTCCGCCGCGTCCTCCACGACATCCTCACCGAACACAGCCGCGTCCCCGACCTCACCGGCACGCTCTCCGCCCGGTCCTCCGGCGCCGCCTACGCCGGCCCCCCCGGCGCGGCCCCCGCCGCCTCGCACGAGCGCCCGCCGACCCCGCTCGTGCTCGTCGCCTGTTCCGGCGGCGCCGACTCCATGGCGCTCGCCTCCGCCCTCGCCTTCGAAGCCCCCCGCCTCGGCATCCGGGCCGGCGGCATCACCGTCGACCACGGACTCCAGCCCGGCTCCGCCGCGCGCGCCGACGACGTCGTCCAGCGGCTGCGCGGACTCGGCCTCGACCCGGTCGAGTCCACCACCGTCACCATCGGCAGCGAATCCAGCACCCCGGCGCACGGCGCCGCCTACGCGGGTGGCGGCGGACGGCGGGTGGGCCCGGAGGCAGCCGCCCGCGACGCCCGCTACGCCGCGCTCGACGCCGCCGCCGCCCGCCGGGGCGCCGCCGCGGTCCTGCTCGGGCACACCCGCGACGACCAGGCCGAGACCGTCCTGCTGGGGCTCGCCCGCGGCTCCGGCATCCGCTCACTGTCCGGTATGGCCGCGGTCTCGGGGGCCGACGGCCGCTACCGGCGCCCCTTCCTCCAGCTCGACCGGCAGACCGTCCGCAAGGCGTGCATGGTCCAGTCCCTGCCGGTCTGGGACGACCCGCACAACGCGGACCCCGCCTACACCCGCTCCCGCCTGCGCCACGAGGGCCTGCCCGCCCTGGAGAAGGCGCTCGGCAAGGGCGTGGTGGAGGCACTGGCCCGCACGGCCCAGCTGTCCCGGGACGACGCCGACGCCCTGGACGCCTGGGCCCGCCAGGCCGAGAGCGCCGTACGGGACTCCGCGGGGCTCCTGGAGTGCGCCAAGCTCTACGCCCTGCCGCCCGCCGTCCGCCGCCGGGTGCTGCGGCGCGCGGCCATCGACGCGGGCGCCCCGGCGGGCTCGCTGTTCGCGCGTCACATCGAGGAAATGGACCGCCTGATCACCGGCTGGCGCGGTCAGGGGGCCATCAACCTCCCGGGCAAGGTCGCCGCCCAGCGGCAGGGTGGCAGACTGGTCATTCGGCAAGGCTGAACCGACACCCCTCCGGACCCCCTCCGGTGAGGGGGCACGGTCAGCCGCTTGGACGACCGAAAGTGATGCGGGTGGACGCGAAAGACATGGGTGCCGACCTCCAACAGGTGCTCATCACCAAGGAAGAGATCGACGCCAAGCTGACCGAGCTGGCCGCCAAGATCGACGCCGAGTACGCGGGCAAGGACCTGCTCCTCGTCGGTGTCCTCAAGGGCGCGGTGATGGTCATGGCCGACCTCGCCCGTGCGCTGTCCACCCCCGTCACCATGGACTGGATGGCGGTGTCGTCCTACGGCGCGGGCACCCAGTCCTCCGGTGTCGTGCGGATCCTCAAGGACCTCGACACCGACATCAAGGGCCGGCACGTCCTGATCGTCGAGGACATCATCGACTCCGGCCTGACCCTGTCCTGGCTGCTGTCCAACCTAGGCTCGCGCGAGCCCGAGTCGCTCAAGGTGTGCACGCTGCTGCGCAAGCCCGACGCGGCGAAGGTCGCCATCGACGTCGAATGGGTGGGCTTCGACATCCCCAATGAATTCGTCGTCGGCTACGGCCTCGACTTCGCCGAGAAGTACCGCAACCTCCCGTTCGTGGGTACGCTCGCGCCCCACGTCTACGGCGGCTGACACCCCCGGGCCGTGCGGGCGGCCGGCCCCGGGCCGTGCGGGCGGCCGGTGCCGCTGAACCGTACGGACCAAGGGGTACGAGACCGTACGGACCAAGGGGTACGAGGAAATCGGGAACCCCAGCGGGTTCCGCGCCGTTGGAGCATGCGTAGACGGGATTACCGGCAGTCCCGTGCGCCTTCGGGCCACAATGCTGGGGTACCGTCAGAAGAACTGTCTTATCAAACTCACTATGGCAGGAGGGACGGGGCGGCACCGCTCCGTGTGGATGGACGTGAAGCGATACTTCCGTGGGCCGGTCATGTGGATCGTGCTGGCCGTCCTTGCCGTGGTCGTGTTGATGCAGGTCGTCGGCTCGTCCGGCGGCTACAAGACGGTGGACACCGGCCAGGTCGTCCAGGCGATCAACGAGAACCAGGTCAAAGCGGCCAGCCTGACCACCGGCGACGAGCAGACCATCAAGGTCACGCTCAAGGACGGCCAGAAGATCGAGGGCAGCTCCAAGATCCAGGCCAGCTATATCGGCGACCAGGGCGTGACCCTCGCCAATACCTTGCAGACCAAGTACCAGGACAAGCAGATCCCCGACGGCTATACGGTCTCGCCGTCCAAGCAGAACCCGTTCGTCGGCATCCTGCTGTCCTTGCTCCCCTTCGTCCTCATCGTGGTCGTCTTCCTGTTCCTGATGAATCAGATGCAGGGCGGCGGCTCCCGGGTGATGAACTTCGGGAAGTCGAAGGCGAAGCTCATCACCAAGGACACGCCGAAGACGACCTTCGCGGACGTCGCCGGTTCGGACGAGGCGGTCGAGGAGCTCCACGAGATCAAGGAGTTCCTCCAGGAGCCGGCCAAGTTCCAGGCCGTGGGCGCCAAGATCCCCAAGGGCGTGCTGCTGTACGGCCCGCCCGGTACCGGCAAGACGCTGCTCGCGCGGGCCGTCGCCGGTGAGGCGGGCGTGCCCTTCTACTCGATCTCCGGGTCCGACTTCGTCGAGATGTTCGTCGGTGTCGGTGCCTCCCGGGTCCGTGACCTCTTCGAGCAGGCCAAGGCGAACGCCCCGGCGATCGTCTTCGTCGACGAGATCGACGCGGTCGGCCGCCATCGCGGCGCCGGCCTCGGCGGTGGTCACGACGAGCGCGAGCAGACCCTCAACCAGCTGCTGGTCGAGATGGACGGCTTCGACGTCAAGGGCGGTGTGATCCTGATCGCCGCCACCAACCGGCCCGACATCCTCGACCCGGCGCTGCTGCGCCCCGGCCGCTTCGACCGCCAGATCGCGGTCGACCGCCCGGACATGCAGGGCCGTCTGGAGATCCTCAAGGTCCACCAGAAGGGCAAGCCGGTCGCCCCGGACGTCGATCTGTCCGCCGTCGCCCGCCGTACGCCGGGCTTCACGGGCGCCGACCTGTCGAACGTGCTCAACGAAGCGGCGCTCCTGACGGCGCGCAGCGACCGCAAGCTCATCGACAACCACATGCTGGACGAGGCGATCGACCGGGTGGTCGCGGGCCCGCAGAAGCGGACCCGGATCATGTCGGACAAGGAGAAGAAGATCACCGCGTACCACGAGGGCGGTCACGCCCTGGTCGCGGCGGCCTCGCCGAACTCCGACCCGGTCCACAAGATCACCATCCTGTCCCGGGGCCGTGCCCTGGGTTACACGATGGTGCTCCCGGACGAGGACAAGTACTCGACCACCCGCAACGAGATGCTCGACCAGCTCGCCTACATGCTGGGCGGTCGCGCGGCCGAGGAACTGGTCTTCCACGACCCGACCACGGGCGCCGCGAACGACATCGAGAAGGCCACCACCACGGCCCGCGCGATGGTCACCCAGTACGGCATGACCGAGCGGCTCGGCGCCATCAAGTTCGGTGGCGACAACACCGAGCCCTTCCTCGGACGTGAGATGGGTCACCAGCGCGACTACTCGGAAGAGGTCGCCGCCCTGGTGGACGAGGAAGTCAAGAAGCTGATCGAGAACGCCCATAACGAGGCGTGGGAGATCCTGGTCGAGAACCGCGACGTCCTCGACAACCTGGTCCTGGCGCTGCTGGAGAGGGAGACGCTCGGCAAGGAGGAGATCGCCGAGGTCTTCGCCACCATCGTCAAGCGTCCCCCGCGGCCGGCCTGGACCGGCTCCTCCCGCCGCACCCCGTCCACCCGTCCGCCGGTGCTCTCCCCCAAGGAGCTGGCCCTGACGAACGGCGCCAACGGAGCGGCCCCGGCGATCACCACGGCGAAGTCCACCGCGACCGAGCCCGCCCCGGTGGCCGAACCGGCCCCCGAGGAGCGACCGGACAGCTGACCCATCGGCCGTGTCCGGCCCGGAATGGATGCCGCGCCCCCCAGGTTCTAGCCTGGGGGGCGCGGCATTTCCCCATATGCCCGCAGATTCAGATTGCCCAGAGACCGGATTGCCCCCTAGAACAGACGCGCGTGGGCCCCGCGCGACCCGCACAGGAACGAGGCACGACATGACCGATCCCGTGACGCTGGACGGCGACAGCTCCATAGGCGAGTTCGACGAGAAGCGCGCGGAGAACGCCGTACGCGAACTCCTCATCGCGGTCGGCGAGGACCCGGACCGTGAGGGTCTGATGGAGACCCCGGCGCGGGTGGCGCGGGCGTACAAGGAGATCTTCGCGGGGCTGTGGCAGCGGCCGGAGGATGTGCTGACGACGACGTTCGACCTCGGGCACGACGAGATGGTGCTGGTGAAGGACATCGAGGTGTACTCGACCTGCGAGCACCATCTGGTGCCCTTCCGGGGGGTCGCCCATGTCGGGTACATCCCGTCCACCAGCGGCAAGATCACCGGGCTGTCCAAGCTGGCCCGGCTGGTGGATGTCTACGCCCGCCGGCCCCAGGTGCAGGAACGACTCACCACGCAGGTCGCGGACTCGCTGATGGACATCCTGGAGCCGCGGGGCGTGATCGTGGTCGTGGAGTGCGAGCACATGTGCATGTCGATGCGGGGGATCCGCAAGCCCGGCGCGAAGACGATCACCTCGGCGGTGCGGGGGCAGCTGCGGGACGCGGCCACGCGCAACGAGGCGATGAGTTTGATCATGGCGCGTTGACGGCTCCGCTGCGTCCGGGCGGGCTCGGCTGAGGGACTGTGTGTCCCGGCGTCCCGGCGACGCCTGTGGGGTGTTCGTGGGGCGTTCGTGGGCCGGCGTCAGGCGGCCGGGGCCGCGCCCGTGTTGTCGGAGTCGTGGTCGTCGTCGTCCGGGAGCTTGCAGACGTGCTCCAGGAACAGGGCCGCCGCTATCACGGCGATGCCCGCGAGGACGGAGAAACCGGCGTAGATGGCCTGGTCGCGGCGGGCCGGGACGTCCAGTATCTCCAGCAGGAAGACGCCCGTACCGCCGTACATACCCGCGACCAGGGCGGCCACCAGGGCGCTGGCCTGGCCGAAGACCACCGCGCGGGCGGCCATCAGCGGGTCGACGCCCTTGGCGCCGGGCTCGCGCTCGCGCTGTGCCTTGAGGCGGGCGCGCAGCGAGAGCGCGGTGGACATCAGGACCGCCGCGATCAGCGCGAGGACGATGGGGGCGGCGAGCGGGACGCTGGGGAGCGTGCTCACCGAGTTCCACAGGCGGGCGCCTGCCCAGGACAGCACTCCGGCGACGATGAATACGCCGGCCAGCAGCCTGATGCGCAGCTCTCTCACGGTGTCCCTTCAGCTCCCCGGCCGGTGCACGGCCCCTTGCCGTCGGCCATTGCCGTCGTGTTGACCTTAACGACTACTCGGGCAGCCGGAGTTCCAGATCCGTGCGGGCCGCGACACCCTCGTGGCCGATATCGGCGAGGAGGGCGGCGACCGGGCCCCGGCCGGGCAGCAGGGCCTCCGGGTCCACGTCGTGCCAGGGGGCGAGCACGAACGCGCGTTCGTGGGCGCGCGGGTGGGGGAGGGTGAGCTGGGGATCGTCGGAGACGACATCGGCGTACGAGACGATGTCGACGTCGAGCGTGCGCGGCCCCCAGTGCTCGGCCCGGACCCGGTGGAACGCCTCCTCGACGGCGTGGGCGCGCTCCAGCAGGGACGACGGCGGCAGGGTGGTCCTGAGCACCACGACCGCGTTGAAGTAAGACGGCTGGCTGCCGGGCTCGACGCCCCAGGGCGCGGTCTCGTACACGGGCGAGACCGCCTTGATGCGTACGCCCGGGGTGTCCTCCAGTGCGTCGATCGCGCCCTGGAGGGTCTCCAGGCGGTTGCCGAGGTTCGAGCCCAGGGCGATCACGGCGCGGCGGGGGTTCTGGAGGGTGCTGTCGGCGGCGTCGACCCGCTCGACGACGGAGGCGGGCACCGGCTGTACGGTCGGGTCGCTCTGGCCCCCGGTGAATGCGTTCATACTCGGCTCCGGATGAGGGTGACGGTCACGTCGTCGAAGGGGACCGTGATCGGCGCGTCCGGCTTGTGGACGCAGACCTCGACCTCCTGGACCCCCTCGTGCTTGAGACAGACCTGCGCGATGCGCTCGGCGAGTGTCTCGATGAGGTTGACGGGCTCGCCCTCGACGACGGCCACGATCTCCTCGGCGACGATGCCGTAGTGCACGGTCTTCGTCAGGTCGTCGTCGGCCGCGGCCGGGCGGGTGTCCAGGCCGAGGACCACGTCCACGATGAAGGTCTGGCCCTCCTCGCGCTCCTTCGGGAACACGCCGTGGTGCCCTCGGGCCTTCAGGCCGCGCAGCGCGACACGATCCACACGAATCACTCCTGCAATCGTCGGTGGGAGCCGGTCTGTGAGCGAGGGCCGGTCCGTCGGTGAGGGCCGGTCCGTACCGGGTGCGGGCGGACGGGCGGCCTCGAACGAATCTACCTGCGGGCACTGACAGTGCCGGGCCGCGGGGGCCGGTCATGGGGGTCGGTGGGCGGTCGGGAGGCGCGCCTACCCAGGGGTACGTGATTCCAACCACGTTTTGGTTCGTGTGAGGGGTGGGGTGTTCTCTGTGTGTGGGTGGGGGGCTCGTGGATCGCTCACTCGGTCAAGGGGGGTGTGTCGTCCAAGGGGGGTGTGTCGTCGTTGTCGTCCTCGTCGTTGTCGGCCAGGACCGGGGAGGCGTGGTGCGACCAGAGCTTCCAGCCGTCGGTGGTGCGGCGGAACACGTTCGTGGCCACCACCAGCTGCCCCACCAGCGGGCCCAGCTCCCCGCCCTCCTCGGGCGCGGGGCCGCCGCTGAGGATGTTCTCGGTGCAGGTCACCAGGGCGGTGTCACCGGTGACGGACACATGGACGTCCGTGAGGAAGAACTGGATGTAGTCCGTGTTCGCCATGATCAGCGCGTACGAGCGCAGAACCTCGCCGCGTCCTGTGAGCACCGGCCAGCCCGGGTGCACGCAGGAGATCACCCCGGTGTCCGCCGGGTCGTGGTACTCCTCGTCGACGCCGAGGTCGGAGGGGGTGAGCCAGAGCGAGGACACCACCTCGAAGTCGCCGCGTTCCAGCGCCTCGTAGAAGGCGGTGTTGGCGGCTTCCACCTGCTCGACATCGGTGTGGGGGGCGCTCACCTGGCTCCTTCGCTGGGGTGCGCGCTCTGCTCGCGCGCGTTTTCCACGGCGCGCGCGACGCGTACGGCGTCGGCGGTCGCGCGTACCTCGTGCACCCGCACCGCCCATGCCCCGGCGTGCGCCGCGAGCGCGGAGACGGCGGCCGTCGCGGCGTCGCGCTCGCGCGCGGGCGGGGGCGCGCTCTGCGGCCCGGCCAGCACCCGCCCCAGGAACCGTTTGCGGGACGCGGCGACGAGCAGCGGATGGCCCAGGGCGTTCAGCCGGTCGAGGCGGGCCAGGAGCGCCAGGTCGTGCTCGACGTCCTTGGAGAAGCCGAGGCCGGGGTCGACGATGACGCGGTCGGGGGCGATGCCGCCGTCCAGAACGGCCTGCACGCGCGCGTGCAGTTCCTCGATGACCTCGGTGACGACGTCGTCATAGGACCCTCTTACGTTGCCGCCCTCCAGGAAGCCGCGCCAGTGCATGACGACGAAGGGGGCGCCCGCCGCGGCGACGACCGGGACCATCGCCGGGTCGGCGAGGCCGCCGCTGACGTCGTTGACCAGGGCCGCGCCGGCGGCGAGGGCCTGCTCGGCGACGGAGGCGCGCATGGTGTCGACGGAGATCACCGTGCCCTCGGCGGCCAGGCCGCGGACGACCGGGATGACCCGGCGCAGTTCCTCGGCCTCGTCCACGCGGGTCGCGCCGGGCCGGGTGGACTCGCCGCCCACGTCGACCAGGTCGGCGCCCTCGGAGACCAGGTCGAGGCCGTGCTTGACGGCGGTCGTCGTGTCGAACCAGCGGCCTCCGTCGGAGAAGGAATCGGGCGTCACGTTCACCACCCCCATGACCGCGCAGCGGTCCCATGACGGGAGACCCGCGACACTCCGGCGTCCGCTCTGCTTGCTCATACGTTCAGCGTAGGCCCCGAGTCCGACGGCCTCCCGGCCACCGCGCGGTACGGGGCGGGAGGCGGGTGTGCGGGGCCCGGAGGATCGGGTGGGTCGGGGTGGGCTGTGCCTTCTGATGTGGGGGCGGAGGCGTTGGGCTGGGCTGGCCGTGCGTTCCAGGCGGAGGCGTTGGGCTGGGCCGGTCGCACGTTCCAGGCGGAGGCGCTGGGCTGGGCCGGTCGTACGTCCCAGGCGGAGGCGCTGGGCTGGGCCGGCCGTGCGTCCCACGGGGAGGCTCTGGGCTAGGCCGGTCGTACGTCCCGTTCCGCCGGGCCGTGGGCGCAGGGGCGGGCGGGCGTCGTGCGGCGGCGCGGGAAGCGGGGTGGGGCGAGGTTCACGAAGCCCTCGGCCCGCATCGCGGCGAGGCCGATGCGGGGGAGGTCGGCGGAGGTGCGGTAGACCATGAAACGCGGCTCCCAGCGGGGCCGGAACTTGGCGTTGAACCGGTACAGCGACTCGATCTGGAACCAGCGTGAGAGAAACAGCAGCAGCCCGCGCCAGGCGCGCAGCACCGGCCCGGCGCCGAGCTTCTCGCCGCGCGCGAGCGCCGAGCGGAACATCGCGAAATTGAGCGACACGCGCGCGATGCCGAATTTCGGGGCGGCCCGCAGCGCCGCGACGATCAGCAGTTCGTTCATGCCGGGGTCGGCCGCCCGGTCCCGGCGCATCAGGTCCAGCGACACGCCGTCGGGGCCCCAGGGCACGAAGTGCAGGACCGCCTTGAGATCGCCGTACGGGCCGGGCGCCGCCTCCGCGAGATCGCCGTGCGGGCCGGGCGCCGCCTCCGCGCGGTGCGCTGTGGCGATCAGGCAGTCCCCGTCGGCCCGGTCGCCGATCCGGCCCAGCGCCATGGAGAAGCCGCGCTCGGTGTCGGTGCCGCGCCAGTCGTCGGCCGCGCGGCGGATCCGTTCCAGCTCGGCCTCGCCGAGGTCACGCACGCGTCGTACCCGGGTCTCGTAGCCGGCGCGCTCGATGCGTGCGGCCATCTGGCGCACATTGCGCATCGCGCGGCCGGCGAGCGAGAAATCCGGCACGTCCACCACCGCCTCGTCGCCCAGTTCGAGCGCGTCCAGACCGGTCTCGCGGGTCCACACCTCGCCGCCGGTCTCGGAGCAGCCCATGACCGCCGGGGTCCAGGAGTGGGCGCGGGCCACGTCCATGAAGCGCTCGATGGCGCCGGGCCACGCCTCCACGTCGCCGATCGGGTCGCCGCCGGCGAGCATCACGCCCGACACGACCCGGTAGGTGACGGCCGCCTTGCCGCTGGGGGAGAACACCACGGCCTTGTCGCGGCGCAGCGCGAAGTGGCCCAGGGAGTCCCGTCCGCCGTGCCGGGCCAGCAGGGCGCGCAGACGCTGTTCGTCGTCCTGGGTGAGCCGCGCGGCCGGGTGCTCGGGACGGAGGGCGAGGTAGATCGTCGTGACGGCCGTGAGCAGGCCCAGGGCGCCCAGGGAGGCGGCCACGGTCCACGACGCACCGCCCCGGTAGCCGACCGGGCCCTGGACGCCGAACAGGCCGTACAGGACGTGGGTGAGCCGGGCGGCCAGGCTGGGGTCGCCGACCATGTGCCTGTGCTGCACGCTGACGATCACCAGGCCGAGGGCGAGCGAACCGGCGCCCATGAGGACGAAGTTGGCGAGCGCCCGCCAGCGGCTGCGCGGGTCGGGCAGCGCGACGAACTGGCCGCGGTGGCGCAGCAGCGCCCACAGCAGCGCCAGCGAGATCACCACGCCGATGAGCGAGTGGCGGTAGCCGAACTGGGCCACCGCGCCCACCGGCAGCAGCGCCACCGCCGCCCGCCACGCCCGCCGTTTGCGGCGCCGCAGGCCGTGCGCGAGGAGCAGCAGCAGCACGCCCGCGCTGAGCGAGAGCGCCGCCGCGAACGGCCCCAGCGCGCCGGGCAGCACCTCGGCGAGCGTGTGGATCCGGCTGTGCCGGAAGCGCGGGAACACGCCCGCGGCGACGTCCAGCAGCCCCACCAGCGCGCAGGCCCTGGCGACGAGGACGGGAACCGACTCGGGGCGCGGACCGCGCGGCAGGCGCCGCGCCCCGCCGGACCGTTCCGCAGCCCTGTCCGACATTTCCCCACCTTCCCTGACAGTCATCGCGTCCCGTGGTGCCGCGAGAGGTCCGTGAGCCGGTCCCGATTCGGGCATCCGGCCACATTGCGCCCTCTAGGACGGTGACGTGGGGAGGGAGGTTCACTCCCGCGTACAAAGGTGGTTCAAAGGTCTTGGAAAGTCAGGGGCAAGTCCTGGGGACTCCCTATCGGCGGCCTCGGGGGCGCCTGCCGGCCGTTGCCCGCCTTCGCGCCGGTCGGTGTCGGGGGCGGAATGGGAATGCGGGGAGTCGGGGTCAGGCGGTGGCCCGTCTCCTCGGTGATTCGACCCGCCCTTCGCGCGTCCCCGTTCCGGGCGACTCCTGGTCTACTTCGGGCGACTTCGGACGACTGCATGGCGACTGCGCGGCGACTGCGCGGCGACTGTGCTGCGACTGCATCGCGACACGAAAGTGCGGGGCCGCGGGGATCAGCGGATCAGTGGTTCAAGCGGATCGGTCGCTCAGGTGCCTATGCGTACGATCCCCAGGCGCGCTCGGCGTGTCGGGGCCGCGGGGTGGGTGCTGTGGGCGTGCGGAGGGCCGGGTGCGGGCCGTGCTTGGACCGAGCCTGGAGCGTGCGTGGATGCCCGGTGGCCGGCGGGGGATTGGGGAATTGGGCAGGTCCCCGATCGCCGGAGAAGGTGTCAAATAGCCGTCGGATCAAGGGGAATGGCATTCCACGTGACCGGGAATGCGGCACCGCCAGGAGTTGATCTTGCGGAACTCCCGGACGGCCGTGTCACCCGATACCGAATCGAAACCCGGAGAACGCTTCGGGGTGGCTGTGTTTTTACGGCCCGGCGCACCACGATTCCCCTACGCGCGGTAAGTTTCTGGCCATGCCACGTGGACGTCATCGCCATTCCCCGCCCCTGCACCGGCTGCTGCCCCCGTCCGTGATCGCCGGCGTCGCCGTGGTCTGCGCGATCGGTCCCTGGGTGCTCTCGGAAACCATGGTGCTCCGCGGGCTGGCCGCGGTGGCCGCGCTGACGGCGGTCGCCGGAGCGATCGTCATGCGCCGCTGGGACACGCAGGCGGGCAAGGCGGTGGCCGACCTCACGCGCGTACGCGTGAGCGAGGAATGGCGTCATGAGGAGCGCGTCGCCGAACTGGAGGCCGACCTCGACGAGTCGCGCGAACTGCGCGCCAAGCTGGAGCAGCGGCTGCGCGCCAAGCGGGCCGAACTGACGGGCCTGCGCACCGAACACGCGGCGCTGCTGCGCCGGTACGCCACGGCGGAGACGGAGCGGGCGACCGCCCTGGAGGGCCGCCGCCTGCTGGAGATAGAGGCGGGTGAGCCGGCGGACGCGCTGCCTTCGGGGGAGGCGGGGAACCGGGGGAAGGCGGCGGACCCGGGGAAGGCGGAGCGCCTGGGGAAGGCGGAGGACGCGGCCGGGGCCGACGCCGCCGACGCGATGTCCGACACGCCGGCGCTCTTCTCGCCCGAGGGCTCGCAACTGTTCCTCCGCGCGCGGGTGGCGCTTGGTCGGCTGGAGAAGCCCGGGCAGGAGCGCGGGCAGGAGCCTGAGCAGAGGAAGGACGCTTTGGCGGAGGGTGAGGGCGTCGCCGTTGAGGATGCCGTCGCTGACGCCGCCCTTGACGCCGTCGCGCAGGCCGACGCCTCCGACGGGGACTCCGGGACCGACCCCGACCCCGACTCCACCGACCCGGACCCGAACGGCAGGGGTCCCGGCGACCCGACGGACGAGGCCGAGGCGCAGGACTCCGGCGCGCAGGCCCGCAGCGACATCGACGGCGCCGTGGAGGCACCGTCCGCCGCGGAGATGCCGGGCGTGGAGGTGCCTGCCGTTGACGCCCCTGCCGTGGACGCTCCCGCCGTAGGAACGCCGGTGCCCGCGCGGGCCGCCGTACCTGCGCAGGGCAGCCGTTCGGCTCGGGCCGAGGCGTCGGTGCCGGGTGTGGCCGCTGCTGGTGGTGCCGAGGCGGCGCGGGAGGACGAGGCGCAGGGGAAGCACGGGGCGGCCGACGCGCGGGAGCACGCGGTCGCCTCGCCCACGACCCATGCGCAGAGCGAAGCCGCCCTGGTCGCCGAGACCCGGCCCGCCCTGCCGGTGCACCAGCCGACCGGCCACTTCACCGTCCCGACCGCCGTGGCCGTCGTACCGCCCACGCCCGCCCGGCGCCCGTCGGTGGAAGGCGGCTTCGACTTCTTCGGTACGCAGCAGGAGGACGAGGAGGGGGGTGACTCCGTGGATATCGCCATGGAGCACTCCGTGCAGGACGAGGACCTCGCCGATGTCGTCGGCCACGAAGCCCTCGACGCGCGCAAGGCGCAGGCCGGGGGGAAGTTCGAGCGGGCCGGGGAACGGGCGGACGGCAGCGACGCCCCGGTGATCGACCTCACCGCGCACGACGAGACCGAGCAGATCGACGTACAGGAGCTGCGCAGCGCGGTCTCTTGAGACCTCGAAGTCAGCCCGTACGCCAGCCCGTACGTCAGCCTGTCTGTCCGTCTGGGACCTGTACCCCCGTCCTTCTTCCTGTGGAGCCCGGCGCCCGACGCGATGCTGTTGGTTAATTCGGGCGTGTGCGTGACGTCGGCCTTCGAGACCTGGTTG
>NZ_JBHTZD010000034.1:0-78914 GCF_042790455.1 Streptomyces sp. NPDC056734 | reverse complement strand
AACTCGCGACCTCAACCTTGGCAAGGTTGCGCTCTACCAACTGAGCTACGTCCGCCTGTCGGTTCGGCTCGCTTGCGCGTGCCGGGCGACGTGTTGAACTCTAGCGGATTCCCGGTCCAGTACAAAAACGCGTTTGTGCAGCGTGCTGCCCTGCGCCCGGCCGCCGACCGGCCGCGACCACCCGGAAGGACACGCCAGGGCCACCGCCAGGACACCCACCCTAGACTCGACAGCGTGCTCGACCTGTCTCCTCTCGCCCGCTTCGGCGACCGTATCGCCACCGGTCTGCTGGATGTGACCAGCGATCCCGCCGCCCTGGACTCCACCGGGTTCTGGGCGGTCAGCACCGACTTCGAGGGCCGGCTGACCTGCGCCCGCTTCGCCGAGGTACGGCAGAGCGCGGTGCCCGCGCCCGTGCCCGGCGCCTGGCGGGGCCCGGCCGTCGGTGACTGGACGACGTCGCTCGACCGCGCCGCGTACACCGCGGGCGTGGAGCGGATCCGCGCGTACATAGCGGCCGGGGAGGTCTATCAGGCCAACCTCTGCCGGGTGCTGTCCGCCCCCCTGCCGCCCGGCGCCGACGTGGACGCACTGACCGCGCTGCTCGCCCGCGGCAACCCGGCACCGTATGCCGGAACGATTCGTCTGCCCCGGTACGGCGTGGAGACAGCCACCGCCTCGCCCGAACTGTTCCTGCGGCGGGACGGGCGGGTCGTGGAGTCCGGGCCGATCAAGGGGACCGGGCGGACCGAGGCGGATCTGCTGGAGAAGGACTACGCCGAGAACGTGATGATCGTGGACCTGGTCCGCAACGACCTGGGCCGGGTGTGCGCCACCGGGAGCGTCACCGTCCCCGATCTCTGCGCGGTCGAGAAGCATCCGGGGCTGGTGCATCTCGTGTCGACGGTCCGCGGTGAGCTGTGCGAGGGCGCCGGCTGGCCGGAGCTGCTCGCCGCCGCCTTCCCGCCCGGCTCCGTCACCGGCGCCCCCAAGTCCAGCGCGCTGCGGATCATCGAGGAGCTGGAGACCGTACCGCGCGGGCCGTACTGCGGGGGCATCGGCTGGGTCGACGCCGATCGCGGGGTGGGGGAGCTGGCCGTCGGCATCCGCACGTTCTGGATCGACCGGGACGCCGGGCGGCTGCGGTTCGGCACGGGCGCGGGGATCACCTGGGGGTCGGACCCCGAGGGGGAGTGGCGGGAGACCGAGCTGAAGGCGGCCCGGCTGCTCGCGGTAGCGTCGGGGGCGTATGAACATGAAGGGGACGGCCCCGGGAATCTTCAGGCGAGGTAGGCACCAGTGAAGCTTTGGCTCGACGGCGGATTGCAGGACGTCGACTCCGCCCGCGTGTCCGTCTTCGACCACGGGCTGACCGTGGGCGACGGCATCTTCGAGACGGTGAAGGCGATCGACGGCACGCCGTTCGCGCTCACCCGCCACCTGGACCGGCTCACGCTCTCCGCGCGCGGCCTCGGCCTGCCCGCCCCCGACCACGGCGAGGTGCGCCGGGCCTGCGCCGCCGTCCTGGCCGCCAACCCCATGCCGCTCGGCCGGCTGCGGATCACCTACACCGGCGGTCACGGCCCGCTCGGCTCCGACCGGGGCACCCACGGCCCGACCCTCGTCGTCGCCCTCGGCGAGACCACCCGCCGCCCCGACTCCACCACCGTGATCACCGTGCCCTGGACCCGCAACGAGCGGGGCGCGCTCACCGGGCTCAAGACCACCTCGTACGCCGAGAATGTCGTCGCGCTGGCCCGCGCCCATGAACAGGGGGCGAGCGAGGCGCTGTTCGGGAACACGGTCGGGCGGTTGTGCGAGGGGACGGGGTCCAATGTCTTCGTCGTGCTCGACGGCGAGATCCACACCCCGCCGCTGGCCTCCGGCTGCCTCGCGGGCATCACGCGCGCGCTGACCGTCGAGTGGACCGGCGCCCACGAGACGGAGCTGCCGCTGGACGTCCTGGAGCGGGGCGAGGAGATCTTCCTCACCTCCACCCTGCGGGACGTCCAGGCCGTGCACCGCGTCGACGGCCGGGAACTGCCCGGCGTCGCGGGCCCGGTGACCGCCAAGGCCGTACGGAGCTTCGCCGAGCGGTCCGGGCACGACCTCGACCCCTGACCGGCGGCGCAGCGGGGCGGTGGGACGGCACGGGGTCCGGCGGGTACCGGAAAATCGGTCCGGGCAGACCCGTGCCGGCGGGTAGAACATCCATGATGACCACCACCCTGCGGCCGATCGAGCCGCTTCAGCGCGAGGCCGACGGGACGCTCTCCCGCCACTTCCAGGTGTGCGTGAACAGCCGTCCCGTCGGCGCGATCCACCTCACCACCCACGCCGTCTTCGGCCCGGACGTCGCCGTGATCCAGGCCCTGCGCATCGAGGAGCCCGACCGCAGGCGCGGACGCGGCACCGTCGCCGCGCTGGCCGCCGAGGAGGTGGCCCGTGGCTGGGGCAGCCGCCGGATCGAGATCGCCGTACCCGCCGACGGGCCCGCGCTGCGGATGGTGACCGCCCTGGGATACGTCGTCCGCAACCGGATCATGGCCAAGGAACTCGGCACCACCGCCCCCGCCCTGCCGCCCGGCAGCGGCGGTCGCCCCATGACCGACGCCGAGTTCGACGCCTGGTACGCCAAGGCGCTCGTCTCCTACACCCGCAACTGGACCGAGCGCGGCGTCCCCGAGGACCAGGCCGCCGCCAAGTCCCGCCGCGACCACGAGACGCTCCTCCCCGAAGGACGGGCCACCGAGAACGTCCTGCTCAGCGTCCTGGAACACGAGGGCACCCCCGTCGGCACCCTGTGGCTGGCCCTGCGCAAGGACAGGGCGTACGTGTACGACATCGAGGCCGACCCGGCGTACCGCGGGCGCGGACACGGCCGTTCCCTGATGCTGCTGGCCGAGTCCCAGAGCGTGGCGGCCGGGAAGCAGCTCATCGGCCTCAACGTCTTCGCCGGGAACACGCCCGCGGAGCGGCTGTACGCGTCCCTGGGCTATGTGCCGACCCAGTACTGCCTGTTCAAGCCCCTGCTCTGACCTTTCCTCTGCCCCTTGCCCTGACCTTTGCTCCGGCCCGCGTTCCCGTGTTCCGGCCCGTGCGCCGAGGCGGCTGTCAGCTCTGGTCGGCCAGCAGGCGGTCGGTGATCTCCTCGATGCGCTCGCGCAGGCCGGCCTGGCTCTTGCCGCCGTCGAGCCGCGTCCCGTCGATGACGTACGTGGGGGTGCCGCTCACGCCGATCGCCTTGCCCTCGGCCTGGTCGGCGTCGACGGCCAGGATGTGCCGGCCGTCGATCAGCGCGGTGTCGAACTCCTCCGCGTCCAGCCCCAGTTCCTTGGCCACCGCGACCAGGAAGGGTTCTCCCTTACGGCTCAGCTCCGCCACCCGCCCCAGCACGGCCTCGACGTACGGCCAGCCCTGTCCCTGCTCGCTCGCCTCCTCCACGGCCTGCGCGGCGGCGAAGGAATGCTTGTGCTTCTCCAGCGGGAAGTGCCGCAGCCGCACCTCCAGCCGGTCGCCATAGCGGGCGCGCAGGGTACGGACGTCGTCCAGGGCGGTACGGCAGTCCGGGCACTGGAACTCGAACCAGACGTCGAGGACGGCGGGTGCGGCGGGTGCGGAGGGCGTTGCGGGGGCGGGGGAGGAGTCGCTCATGGGGTCAGTGTCCCAGCCGGGCGCCGGGCGACCGAATCCGGCGGCGGGGACCTGACCGTCTTCGGGGACCTGACCGTCTTCGGGGGCCGGTCCGCCGATCTGTCCGTCTCTGTGTCCCGTGGGCTGTCCGCCCCTGTCCGCCCCTGTCCGTTCCCCGGCTCGTCCACCGGTCCCTGGGGCGGCCCGCACCAGCTCCCCTCTGGCGACCAGGACCGGCCCGTAGCGCGACCTCCGGAGGAGATCCAACCCGGAGATGTCCCTGATGTCCCGCTGGGGCATGGCCCGGGAGGGAGGGGACGGTGCAGGATGGAAGGGACGAACCAATCCGATCGACTCGGCCTGCCTGGAGGACCGGATGATTGCCGAGACCGTCTGTTCCGCCGTCTCCGTGGCCGGCCTCGGCATCGCCGCGGTCACGGCGTACCGCAAGCGTTTCCTGTCCGCCGCCCGGATCGCCGCCTACTCGCTGGTGCCGATCGGCCTGGTGATGACCGGCGTCGTGCAATGGGCGGCCGACACGGCGTTCAGTCCGACGGCCTGGGCCGGTATCGGTGTGCTCGGCGCCGCCTGGGCGCTGTTCGCGACCACCCGCGCGGTGGAGCGCCGCCGCGGCGGCACCCGCAAGCAGCGCAAGGCCGCCGCCGCGGCCCAGCCCGACGCCGTCGCCCCGCGGGCCTCCGCCCCTTCCCTGGGCCCCACGACCCGCCCGGCCGCCCGCCCGAAGAACGCGTCCCGGACCGACGGCTCGGAGGACTTCAGCGACATCGAGGCGATCTTGAAGAAGCACGGGATCTGACCCACCGGACACCGGGACACGAGGCCCCGGCCCTGATCGGAGAGGGTGCGTCACCCTCCGTACCCGCCCCATAACCCCCCGGCACCCTCCTTGTCACGGGTTCCGGCGAACTACCCCTCTCCCCGGGCGTGTTGGGTGTGTCAAGGGTGCCTATTGCGCCATCATCGGCGCGAGATGCTGGACACGACACAGAGCGAGGCCGCGCCACCTCAGGACGAGCCGCGCGGGTGCCTCTTCGCCCTTTCCCAGCCACCGCTGATGATCTTCCTGACGGTGATCGGGTGTCTGTTCCTCATGGCTGCGCTGCACGACCTGCTGTTGCTATGAGCCGTACCCGTGGTCCTCGGCGTCACCCGCCGGGGGCCGCGAGAGGCGCATGTCCCGAACCGGGCCGCGAGAACGATCTCCGGACGGCGGCCCGGCGGTCACCGTCCGCAGTCGGGCAAAGATCCAGCGCTCTGCCGGGACGAGGCGCGAGTGTCGTATCTCGGCCAGATTCGCTTGGCGAGATTTTTACCGGCCGGTCCGGCCCGGCAGTGCTCAGCCCGTCGCTTCCCGTCGTCGCGCCCGGTACGCGGCCACATGCAGCCGGTTACCGCAGGTGCGGCTGTCGCAGTAGCGGCGGGAGCGGTTGCGGGAGAGATCGACGAAGGCGTGCCGGCAGTCCGGGGCCTCGCAGCGGCGCAGCCGCTCCTGCTCCCCGGCGACCACGAAGAAGGCCAGCGCCATCCCGCAGTCCGCCGCGAGATGGTCGGCGATGGAGGCGCCGGGCGCGAAATAGTGCACATGCCAGTCGTAGCCGTCGTGGTCGGTGAGGCGGGGCGTGGTGCCCGCGGCGGCGATCAGCTCATTGATCATTCCGGCGGCGGACCGGGACTCCGGGACGTTGAAGATCGTGGCGAAACGGCCGCGGATCTTGCGGACCGCGGCGAGATCGAACTCCGACAGCACACCGACATCGCTGATCTTGTGGTTCCGTACGAACACTTCGAGTGCGGCGACATCCGCCAGTCCGTCCGGGCTCTCGTCGTCCTCCGGGGCGGTGTTCACCAGATCCACCACGGAGTCGAGGGCGCACCGGGTGTCGTGGGTGATCAGCACGTTTCGCTCCCTGGCCTGGGGTCGGGCGGACGCCCGCCGATGCTGGCCGATCGTAGTGGCTCCGGGGCCGAAGGCCAGCGGCTTCGGAGGCACCCACGGCTTGGCGTGACAACGCCTCGCAGCCGCCAGGCGTTCCCCGCCCCCGCCGGCCGGCGCCGGTACGGCGGGAACACGCGGGAACGCGCGGGAACACGCACAGTGAACCGGCGCCGACCCCGCGGAGAACCGCGGCGGCGACGCCGGTGTGTGCCCTATGCGATTGTCCTGGCGGTTGTTTTGGCCCGAGCCGTCTCCCCGAGTTGGACGGCGCCGGGCGGCTCTATGAGTGCCTCGCCCTAGCTTTCCGCCAGGATGTGCGACAGCTCTTGATCCAGATCGAAGTGCCGGTGTTCCGTGCCGGGTGGCACGGCGGCGTCGGTTCGCTTCAGGAACGACTCCAGGGCCCTCGCCGGGGCTTCGAGCAGGGCCTCCCCCTCCGGGGAGCTGAGGGCGATGCAGACGACGCCCTGACCGTGACTACGGGAGGGCCAGACGCGGACGTCGCCGGTGCCGGTGGGCCGGTGCAGCCCCTCGGCGAGGAGGTCGCGGGCGAACACCCACTCGACGGTTTCCTCGGCTCCGGTGTGGAAGGTGGCGTGCACGGCGTAGGGGTCGGCCGTGTCGTACCGCAGGCCCGCGGGGACGGGCAGGGATGACTCGCTCGACACAACGAGGCGCAGGTGCAGCTCGCAGCTGACCGTGGTGTTCATAAGCGCCAGGGCCTTTCGCTCAGTGTGCGCTCGGGGATTCGCACGTCGGCGAAATCGACATGCCACCTACGGTGCCGTTGTAAACCCCTCTGGGTGTTTTGCCTGTCTTTACGTAACTCTTCCGGCCGAGAACCTCTTGGTGGGGTACGACCATTCCGGTGACAGGATTCGCTCAGGTAAGGTCTAGCTGTATGAATACGGGGCGTGACGAGCCCGGCGAGGTCGCCGTGGCCGCTGACAACATCGGTACGGACAGGGCGAAGGGCGAGCGGGCCCTCGGATCCAGGGCACCGGAATTCATCAAGGCGCGGCGGATGCTGCATGTGAGCTGGCAGGTCGGCGTCTTCGTGGTCGGCCTCGCCGTGGTGGTCGCCGGCATCATCATGCTGCCGCTGCCGGGACCAGGCTGGGTCGTGATCTTCGGCGGCATGGCGATCTGGGCGACCGAGTTCGTCTGGGCCCAGCTGGTGCTGCGCTGGACCAAGCGGAAAGTGACCGAGGCCGCACAGCGTGCCCTCGACCCCAAGGTCAGGCGCCGCAACATCATCCTCACCGCCATCGGCCTCGTGATCATCGGCGTGCTGTGCGGGATCTACCTCTGGCAGTTCGGCTTCGTGATGCCCTGGAGCATCAAGAACCAGTGACCGGCGCAGAGCGGCGCGGGGCCTCCCGGCGGGATGCACGGGCACCGTCTGACATGGGGTAATGTTCTTCCTGCGCCCGGGCGATTAGCTCAGTGGGAGAGCGCTTCGTTCACACCGAAGAGGTCACTGGTTCGAACCCAGTATCGCCCACCCGGACCGACGGCCCGTCTGCGAGATGCAGACGGGCCGTCGGCGTATTTGTTCCGGGCGATCCGGGAGCGGATGTCCGCGCGGCGACGGGATGATGACGGACCGTTACTTGATCAGCGGTCCGGCCACCGCGTCCGGCTCTTATCCTCCATTTAGGAAGAAGCGCCCGGAGGAGCCCGGCCTCGGCACCCGAAGGAAATCCCCGGACGAATTCCAGAACTCCGCCCTAATTCTCCGAAGGGCGGCCTGTGCATATGCACGACCGCCCCGGGCCGGAACCTGTTGTTCGGGCCCGGGGCGGCAGGGTGCGATGCGCCAGGACCTAGGGCGTGTCTGACAATTCCCGCCTGCCCCGCGACGCCATGCACGCACTCTCGCCGCACCGGGCACAAGCCCACGTACAACCAGTACGAGGGCCCGTGCCCGGCACGCCGAGAGCACGCACCTGACCCCGCGGCGCCGCCCTCCGGGCGACGACGGGAATTGTCAGACACGCCCTAGTCCATCCTCCCCAGCACATCCCGCACCCTGCGCACATCCCGGAGCCGTCGCTCATAGGTCGCGCCCAGGGCGAGGAGCAGCAGGCCGGCGAGTGCGGGGGGCGCCCAGCGGGGGAGCAGGCCCGCCACCTGGACCAGATACGGGGCGAGTTCGTGCAGGCTGATGAGCAGCAGGACCGAGCCACCCAGCACCAGCGGGGCCAGGAGCCTGCTACGGGCGCCGACCAGGGTGATCACGAGCGCCGCCACCCCCAGCAGCAGCGGACGCTGCCAGTGCGGATCGTCCCAGGCGATCGCCAGGCTCGGCACCAGAGTGACGGCGAGTCCGGGACCGTACGCCACCCAGGACGACGTCCGGGGATCGCCGTGCCGCAGCAGCCGGCCGATCAGCAGCGCCGGGACGGTCACCGGCAGCGTGTACGCCTCCGGCATGTCCACCTCCCACGCCGCCAGCCGCACCCACGTCGCCACCACGAACAGGCCGGTCGCCACCCACCCCGCCGGGCGCCGCTCCGGACGCAGCGCGGTGCCCGAGGCGATCACCCCGCACAGCGCGATCACCAGGGCCAGCATCGGCAGATCGGTCACCGCGAGCCCGACCGCGACCAGCGCCGCCGCACCGCCCGCGATCTCCACGGCCACCTGCGTGCCGCCCCCGACGTGCGCCGCGCACACGGCCGCCGCCACGGACACCAGCAGCACCAGGAGCGCGATGTGCCCCGGCGCCCAGCCCAGCGAGGCACCCGACGCGCAGGCCAGTCCGGTCGCGTACGTCAGGGCGGCCACGGCCGCCACCGGCCTGAGGGCGCCGAGGTCGAAGAAGGCCAACCGGGCGGACAGGGCGGGCAGGGCGGCGAGGGCGGACAGGGTGAACAGAGCCGTCAGGAACGCCAGTACCGCGAGGGTCGCCGGTTCGGCGGCCAGCGCGAGCAGCGCGAGATCCGCCGAGGTGACCAGCGCCAGGACGGTCGGCCGGGTCCCCCGCAGCGCCAGCAGCCCCACCGTCATCGCGGCCAGCAGCAACAGGGCCGCCCCGTACGGCAGTCGTAGCGTGTGCGGCGCCAGCAGCAGCGTCGCCCACACCAGGCCGAGCGCGGCCTCCAGCGCCCGGGGCCGCCAGGTCGCGTCCCGGACCACGACGACCAGCAGCGCGGCCACCATGAGCAGCACCACCGGCGCCGTCACCACATCCGTCGGCCAGGGCACCTCGTCCCCCGGCAGCAGCTTCGCGCTCCCCGGAACGCCGTCCCACACCGACCCCAGCCAGCCGGCCGGACCCACCAGCGCCGCGGCGACCATCGGCAGCGCCCACAGCAGCGCCATGCCCTGCACACCCGCGGAGGCCCAGCCGAAGCCGTGCCGGATCGGCTGCGGGATCCGGCCCACCCGCAACGCCCCCAGCAGCGCCATGCCGAACACCAGATGCACCGGCACGCACCACGCCTGAGGCAGCAGCACACGCGGCACCCCGGCCACCGCCGGGACCGTCAGCAGTCCGCCGGTGACCGCCAGGCCGAGGGCGAGACCGGGAGCCGGGCTGCGCCACGCCGCGATCAGCGCGATCGACGCGGCGAGAAGAAGGAGCACCGCCGCACGGGCGGCGTCGCCCGGCCCGCCCGCCGTCCAGGACAGCCAGCCGGCCGCCAGCACGCCCCAGCCGCCCATCCCGTACGCACCCGTCGCGGCGACGACGCGGACGGTCAGGGCGCTGCACCGGAGCGCCACCACCGCGTCCAGCGCCGCCGTCACCAGCAGCGCGGTCGTGGCCCCGTAGGGCAGCGCGTCCACGGTCACCGCCCACAGCAGCAGCGGGAGTTGGGCCGCGCACACCGCCGCCGGGACCGGCAGCCGCAGCGCGCGCCCGGTCACCTTGGCCAGGCCCAGCCCGTACGCCGCCCAGCCCGCCGCCAGTACGGCGGAGACGACCGCCGCGTACCCGGTGCCGTCGGTGTCCGTGAACGCCACCTCGTGCAGTGCGTACGCGTCCAGGACCGTCAGCGCCAGGCCCAGGCCCGCCACCGACTCGGCCGTCGAACGCAGCCCCCGCTTCAACAGCGCCACCGGCACGACCAGCGCCGCCGCCGTGACCGCGCCCAGCACCACGGCCCGCCCCGCGATCCCCAGATCACCCCAGCTGACCAAGGTGAACGCCACGGCCGCGAGAGTGAGCAGCGCCCCGCCGAGCAGCAGAAGCAGATTCTGGACACCCGGCGTCGACGCCTCGGGGGCCGCCGCTGCCGGGCCGGACGGACGGGACCGCGGAGCCATGGGCGGCGCAGCCATGGGCGGCGGGGCCGCCGTCCGGGGCGATGGCGCCCCGTGCAACTGTGCGACCAGCCAGGCGCGACGCGCCAGCAGCTGGGTCCGGCGGCCGTCGAGCCAGGACAGCTCGGCGTCCAGGAGCCGCAACTCCTCGGCCGGTGGCGGGATCTGTGTCATGCCAGGGAGTGTGGCCGCCGTCACCTCACCCGGCATGAGCGCACCTACTCACCACGTACTCAGATCGCCCTTTCCACGCCTGGTGCAGACTCGTCGTATGGACTGGAGCCACTACCGCTTCCGCACCCTGTGGGCCCTGCCCGCACCGCCCGGAACCGTCTACGACGTGCTGGAACGCGCCGAGGACTATCCGCGATGGTGGCCCCAGATCCGCGCGATCGACCGGCTCGACGACACCTCGGGCCGCATCACGATCCGCTCGGTGCTCCCGTACGCCATGACCTTCACCGCGCGCGCGACGCGGCGCGACCGGGACGCCGGGGTGCTGGAGATCGGCCTGTCCGGGGACATCGAGGGCTGGGCACGCTGGACCGTCACCGCGCGGGGCGGCGGCACACTCGTCCGCTACGACCAGGAGGTGCAGGTGCACAAGCGGCTGCTGCGGCTGCTGGCCGTGCCGGGACGGCCGGTGTTCCGCGCCAACCACACCCTGATGATGCGCTCCGGGCGACGCGGACTGCTCGCCCGGCTCGCGGAGGGGTGAACAGATACGGGCGCGGGGGAGCGGCGGAAGTGGTTTGAAGGAAGCGGGCCGGGGCCTGTATGGTTCAGTGCGTTCCCGGGCGATTAGCTCAGTGGAAGAGCGCTTCGTTCACACCGAAGAGGTCACTGGTTCGAACCCAGTATCGCCCACCGGGAAAAGCCGGTCCGCCACAGCGGACCGGCTTTTTTGCTGTCCTCGTCCGTCTCCTCTCCGTGTGATCCTCTGCGTGAGGCCCCGTGCGAGGCTTCCGCTCAGGCCGCCGCCGGGAGGTCCGGGCGCAGTGGCCAGGCCGGGTCGACCGCCTCCTCGTTGCCGCTGCGCGCGAACCACGCCTGGAGGCCGCGCGCCTGCGCCGCGTGCCACACGGCTTGCAGGGTGTGCAGCTCCGCCGGGGACAACCGCTCCAGCCGGGCCGCGAACCGGCGCCCTATCGCCCGTACGACATCCAGCGACGCCTGGGCGTCCGCCGTCGCGTCGTGCGCGCCCTCCAGCGTGATCTCGTAGTGCGCGCACAGGGCGGTCAGGGTGCGGCGGCCCTTGCGGTAGCGGTCGAGATGCTTGTCGAGGACCCGCGGATCGAGCACCAGTAACGGGGTCGTCTCGAACCAGTGCGCGAGCGACGACGCCCGGTGGCGGCGCAGTTCGCGGTCCAGGAGGGTCAGATCGAACGGGGCGTTCATCACCACCAACGGGCGCCCCGCGGTGGCTTGTTCGGCCAGCGCCATCGCTATCTCCTGCATCACCGGCGCCGGCCAGCGGCCGTTACACGCCAGATGCTCCTCCGTCAGCCCGTGCACCGCCGTGGCGGCCTCGGGTACCGGTATGCCCGGATTGACCAGCCAGCGGCTCACCCGCGGCCGGGTCCCCGGACCGTCCTGGACGACGAGGGCGGCCGACACGATCCGGTCGGTCTCGACGTCCACACCTGTTGTCTCCGTGTCGAATGCCGCCAACGGCCCCTCGTACCAGTACGTCATACGCACACAACTCCTTGTTCACCCAAGGCAGCTGACGCACCGTCTTCTGCCCGTTTGGTGATACCCGGGCCGTTTGCGCACTACGCCGCCCGGAGACAACAGGAGTACAGGTCCGCGCAGTTCAGCGACCTTGCACCGACGCGCCGTCGCCTCGGGGACCTGTCGCGCGGCACACTCCCACTCTTTCCTCGGAAGGCTGTCCGGTCATGGCGATAGCGCAGCCCGAGCGGGGCGGGCTGCTGCCCGAACGCACGGGCCCCCATCGCGGTTCACTCGCCACCACCGCCTGCATGGAGACCTTGCAGGTGGGTTATCTCCACGCCGTCGCCGCGGCGGCCGGCTGCTCGCTCTCCCAGCCCTTCCCGGACAACGGCATCGACTGGCACGTCAGCCACAGCGCCCCCGGACACACGGTCGACGACGAGGTCACCATCAAGGTGCAGCTCAAGGCCACCTACCAGCTCCCGCCCGCCCCGCCCGGCCGCTCCTTCTCCTTCACCCTCGACAACGAGCACCTCACAAAGCTGGCCCGCACCCCGGTCTCGGTGCACAAGATCCTGGTCGTGATGATCGTGCCGCGCTCCCAGGACGACTGGCTGCGCGCCGGCCACGACCGGCTCGACCTGCGCCACTGCTGCTACTGGGTCAATCTCGCCGGACACCCGGTCACCGGCCGGCACCGGACCACCGTACGGATACCGACCGCCAGGATTTTCGACGACCGGGCGCTGTGCGAGATCATGACGCGCGTCGGAACGGGAGGCAGACCATGACCCACCGCCCGCTCGACGAACCCCTGACGCCCGTACGGCCCCACCCGGTCGACCCCGCCCGCCACCACCCGCCCCGGCCCGAGCAGATCGACCCGGCCGTGCTCGGCGCCCTGCTGCGCCGGCACGGCTGGCAGCGGTCGGGCGGCGCCGCCGGACGCTACGGCCGCTGGATCCCGCCCGGACCCGGCGGCCGGGGCACCAGCCTCCTCGTGCCCGAGAGCCGCGCCTTCCCCGACAGCGACGACCTGCTCGGCGAGGCACTGACCGCGCTCGCCCGCAGCACCGCGCCGTCCGCCCGGGAGGTGCTCGTCGGGCTCAGCGTGCCCAGCGACGAGATCAGCTGGTGGCGGGACGTGCCCGCAGGCCCGGCCGGGACCGCGCCCTGGACCGTGGAGGAGCAGTTGCGCGGCGCCGCCCGCCAGATCCTGCTCGCCGCCGCGCTCGCCACCCGCGCCCGGGCCGGGTACTACGGCAACCGGCACCGGCGGCCCGCCGCGGCCCTGCTCGAACCCGTCCTGGCCGGCTCCTCCGACGGGGGCCGCCGGTTCACCGCCTTCGTGCCCGTCGACACCGGCCGGGCCCTGTCCGAACGGCTCCACCAGGCCGTCTACGCCGTGCGCGAGGCCATCGACTACCAGCGGGCCACCGGTGGCATGGACGCCTTCGACGGCGCGGTCGGGGCGGGCGTCAGCCGCGAGCTGACCGAGGCGCTGATCGGGCTGGTCCGGGGCACCGAGGGCGCGCGGGTCGCCGTCGACTGGGCGCCCGCCGCCGGGGCGCCCGAGGGGGCGGTCGCGGCGGCCGAGGCCGTCGAGTTCTCGCCGGGCGACCTGCCCGTCCTGCGCGAGGCGGGCGCCCGCTATCTCCGCGCCGAGCCGTCCGTGCCGGTGCGGATCACCGGCACCGTGGTGCGGATGCGCAGGCCGGAGCCGCGCGGCGCGGGCACGGTACGGCTGCGGGTGCTCGCCGGGGCCGAGATCCCGCACGTCCGGCTCACCCTCGGCGAGGAGGACTACCGCATCGCCGGGCACGCCCACCTCGTCGGTCTGCCGATCCGGGTGCACGGACGGCTGGAGAGCCGGGGAGGGTTCCGGCGGCTGAGCGGGGCGGCCGGCGTCGTACCCGTACAGGTGGACGAGGAGGAGCGGGATCAGCTGATGAAGTCCTTGCAGGAGAACCTGGACTTCTTCGAGGAGGCGTGCAGCGGGGAGGACTGACCTGCCGGGCGCGGCGAGTGCGGTGGCGGGGCGGGCGTGACCGTTTCGCGGTGGGGCCCGGCGGCTCGGTAGGATCGCTGGGCATTGCCATGCCATGCCCTGCGCAGGAGTGCGGGCCCCCGTCAGTCAGGAGAGACCGGTGTCAGACGTCCGTGTGATCATCCAACGCGATTCCGAGCGGGAAGAGCGCACGGTGACGACGGGCACGACGGCCGCCGACCTCTTCACCGGCGAGCGCTCGATCATCGCCGCGCGGGTGGCCGGCGAGCTGAAGGATCTCGCCTACCAGGTGGCCGACGGCGACGCGGTCGAGCCGGTCGAGATCACCTCCGAGGACGGCCTGAACATCCTGCGCCACTCCACCGCGCACGTCATGGCGCAGGCCGTGCAGGAGCTGTTCCCCGAGGCCAAACTCGGCATCGGCCCGCCTGTCAAGGACGGCTTCTACTACGACTTCGACGTGGCGAAGCCGTTCACGCCCGAGGATCTCAAGGCCGTCGAGAAGAAGATGCAGGAGATCCAGAAGCGCGGGCAGCGGTTCTCGCGCCGGGTGGTGACCGACGAGGCCGCCCGCGAGGAACTGGCCGACGAGCCGTACAAGCTGGAGCTGATCGGCCTCAAGGGCGCGCCCTCCAGCGACGACGGCGCGGACGTCGAGGTCGGCGCCGGTGAGCTGACCATCTACGACAACCTGGACGCCAAGACCGGCGAGCTGTGCTGGAAGGACCTGTGCCGGGGCCCGCACCTGCCCTCCACCCGGCTGATCCCGGCGTTCAAGCTGATGCGCAACGCCGCCGCCTACTGGCGCGGCAGCGAGAAGAACCCGATGCTCCAGCGCATCTACGGCACCGCCTGGCCGTCCAAGGACGAGCTGAGGGCGTACCTCGACTTCCTCACCGAGGC
This sequence comes from Streptomyces sp. NPDC056734, assembly GCF_042790455.1. Taxonomy (NCBI): domain Bacteria; kingdom Bacillati; phylum Actinomycetota; class Actinomycetes; order Kitasatosporales; family Streptomycetaceae; genus Streptomyces; species Streptomyces sp. NPDC056734. Next base: position 64,467 of record NZ_JBHTZD010000034.1, on the reverse strand, counting down.
CGAGAAGCGCGACCACCGCAAGCTGGGCAGCGAGCTGGACCTGTTCTCCATCCCGGAGCAGATCGGCTCCGGCCTCGCCGTCTTCCACCCCAAGGGCGGCATCATCCGCCGGGTCATGGAGGACTACTCGCGCCGCCGCCACGAGGAAGAGGGCTACGAGTTCGTCTACACCCCGCACGCCACCAAGGGGAAGCTCTTCGAGACCTCCGGGCACCTGGACTGGTACGCCGACGGCATGTACCCGCCCATGCAGCTCGACGAGGGCGTGGACTACTACCTCAAGCCCATGAACTGCCCGATGCACAACCTGATCTTCGACGCGCGCGGGCGGTCCTACCGGGAACTGCCGCTGCGGCTCTTCGAGTTCGGCACCGTGTACCGGTACGAGAAGTCGGGCGTCGTGCACGGTCTGACGCGGGCGCGCGGCTTCACCCAGGACGACGCGCACATCTACTGCACGCGTGAGCAGATGTCCGAGGAGCTGGACCGGACGCTGACCTTCGTGCTCGGGCTGCTGCGGGACTACGGGCTGACGGACTTCTATCTGGAGCTGTCCACCAAGGACCCGGAGAAGTTCGTCGGGTCCGACGAGGCGTGGGAGGAGGCGACCGAGACGCTGCGGGCGGTCGCCGAGAAGCAGGGGCTGCCGCTGGTGCCGGACCCGGGCGGGGCCGCGTTCTACGGGCCGAAGATCTCCGTGCAGACGCGCGATGCGATCGGCCGGACCTGGCAGATGTCGACCGTCCAGCTCGACTTCAATCTGCCCGAGCGGTTCGACCTGGAGTACACCTCCGCCGACGGCTCCAAACAGCGGCCGGTGATGATCCACCGCGCGCTGTTCGGGTCGATCGAGCGGTTCTTCGCGGTGCTCCTTGAGCACTACGCGGGGGCGTTCCCGGCGTGGCTGGCGCCGGTGCAGGCGATCGGCATCCCGATCGGGGACGCGCACGTCGAGTATCTGGAGGAGTTCGCCGCCGCCGCGAAGAAGAAGGGGCTGCGGGTGGAGGTCGACTCGTCGTCCGACCGGATGCAGAAGAAGATCCGCAACGCCCAGAAGGCCAAGGTGCCGTTCATGGTCATCGCGGGTGATGAGGACATGGCGGCCGGCGCGGTGTCCTTCCGGTACCGGGACGGTACGCAGGAGAACGGCATCCCCGTGGACGAGGCGATCGCGAAGATCGTGCGGGTCGTGGAGGAGCGCGCGCAGGTCTGACGTACCGCCACGACGTGAGCGGAGCCCCCGGGGAGGTCACCTCGCCGGGGGCTCCTGCTCGTCCGGGCGGGTGAACCGGTGGATCAGCCAGGACGAGAACGACCCGGTGACCGCCCCCAGCAGGGCCAGGCCGCACGCCATCATGCCGACCGCGATCAGCCGGCCGGTCGGTGTCACCGGCACGATGTCGCCGTAGCCGACCGTCGCGAGCGTCGAGCAGGCCCACCACACCGCGTCGCCGAAGGTCTGCATGGTCGCGCCAGGGGCGCCGCGTTCCTGCTGGTAGACGGCGAGGGCGCCCGCGAAACCGACCAGCACGGCGGCCAGCCCGGCGTAGACCATCACCCGGCCGTACAGCGGCAGCCGGGGCTTTCCGCGGCGGTGCTGGACGGTGTCGTAGAGCAGGACGACGCGCAGCGGGCGCAGCAGGGGCAGCAGCAGGGTCACGGTGTCCAGGAAGTGGGTGCGGACGAAGCCCCAGCGCCGTCCGGTGAGTCGCCAGCGGACCGCGTAGTCGAGGGCGAACAGCGCCCAGGTCGCCAGCAGCACCGCCAGGCACAGGTTCCGCCAGCCGGAGGCCAGGCCGGGGGCGAGCACAAGGATCGCGTACGCGGCGAGGAAGCACAGCGATGCCAGGGTGAGGGGCACCTCGGCGCGGTCCTCCCAGCGGGCCGGGGCGGTGCGGCGGAGGTCGTCCATCGGCCCAGCTTGGTCCCTCGCCGGGCCGGTCCCGCGACGGCTTTCCGGCCTCCCCGGCGACACGCCGCGAACGGGCGAAGCAATATGCTTCCTTGCATGACGAGTGAGCCGGAGCAGCAGATCGGGGTGGGGACACAGGACGCGTTCCAGCGTCTGTGGACGCCCCACCGGATGGCCTACATCCAGGGCGAGAACAAGCCGACCGGTCCGGAGGCCGGTGACGGCTGCCCGTTCTGCGCGATCCCGGCGAAATCCGACGAGGACGGGCTGATCGTCCAGCGGGGTGAGCGGGTGTACGCGGTGCTGAATCTGTACCCGTACAACGGGGGGCATCTGATGACCGTGCCCTACCGGCATGTCGCCGACTACACCGACCTCACCGTCGAGGAGACGGCGGAGCTGGCCGAGCTGACCAAGCAGGCGATGACGGCGCTGCGGACGGCGTCCGGGGCGCACGGCTTCAACATCGGGATGAACCAGGGGACGGTGGCGGGCGCCGGTATCGCCGCGCATCTGCACCAGCACATCGTGCCGCGCTGGGGCGGGGACACGAACTTCATGCCGGTGGTGGGGCATACGCGGGTGCTGCCGCAGCTGCTGGCGGACACACGGGCGATGCTGGCTCAGGCTTGGCCGGGCGGGGGCTGAGGGGACGGGTTTCCGGCTGGAGGCTGGGGGGGCTGGCTGAGGGGCTGGGGTGGGACGCTCTTTCGGCCGGGGCGGTGGGGGGACGCTCTTCCGGCCGAGGGCGGTGGGGGCGGCTCTGTGCGGCGGGCGGTGGATTCCGGCGCGTCCGGCGCGTCCGGCGCGTCGGGCATGCCCAGGGTGTTAGGCGCCAGGCGCGTCCCGCGCGTCCAGGGTATGAGGCGGTAGGCGCGTCCAGGTGCCGGCTCCGGGGAGTTCGCGGGCCACGCCCGTGTGGGCTCGAAGCGGGGTCCCGGAGATGGGGGTCCCGGGTGCCAGCGGGGTTGCGGGCCCGTGGCCCCCGCCAGGCAAGGCCCGTGGCCCGAGCCTGGAGTGGCGGGGTGGCCCGAGCCCGCAATAGTGGCGGCCCGCCGGAGGCTCACGCGTCGTACAGGTCCGCCTTGCGTGGGGAGGGGTCCTGGACCGCGCCGGACAGGAACGACGACCTCGCGCCGAACTTCTCCGTGTCGACGCCGTTCTCCTTCAGGACGCGGATCGCGGCGGCGTGGACGACCCGCAGGACCGGGGTGGCCGCGCGCAGGGCGTCGTCGGCCATGAAGCGGTGGCGCCAGGGCTGGTCGGCCCAGGCGTGCCGCAGGCCGAAGGGCTCGGGCAGGCCGACCGAGCCGCCGAGCCAGTTCAGCAGCGGGGGGTACCAGGTCAGCGGGGCGCGGACGGCGAGGCGGACCACCTCGTTGGTGCTGATCAGGGGGAGCTTGACCGTGCGGTTCTCCCACGGCTTGAACGCCTTCTGGACGGACTTGGTGGGGGCCGAGGACTTGGTGGTGAACAGGGAGTTCACCGGCCCGAGGGCGTGTCCGGTGACCTCGATGCGCAGGGTGGAGTGCAGCACCGTGACCGTGATCATCATGGTGATGACCAGCTGGCCGTCCCACAGGGTCCACTGGACGCCCAGGTAGTGCCGGTTGCCCGCGCCGAACTGCTGCTTGTTGCAGATCTCCTGTATCGCGTGCGGTTTGTACTGGAACGCCTCGATGTCGGTCCCTTCGGGGCGGGACACCGAACCGGCGTTCTCACCGATCGGGCTGACGATCCAGTGGCGTATCGAGGGTTTGGTGAAGCCGCCGGTGTTCAGCGGGCCGCGCTCCAGCATGCGCAGCTGGTCGTGGATCGACCGGACGATGTCCCAGCTGCGGAAGGGGTGGATCTCGCGGTCCGGGTCGGCCGGTGTCAGTTCTTCGGCGAGCTGCCAGGCGCCCCAGCGGGTGCCCATGCCGAGTATGCCCTTGGGCCCGGCGTAGAAGACGGAGTTGGACTGCTGCTCGGCGCTGAGCCTGGCCAGGGACTGGCGCAGCTGCTCGGCGGCGGTCTCGCCGGGGTTGCTGGGGACCGCCTCGGGGACCTTGGCGCCGACGCTGCCGCCGGACAGCAGGCCGTCCCAGCGCTCGCGGAGGTCCTTCGCGGTGCTCTCGCAGACCTGCTTGGCCCAGAACCAGCCGAGGACGGGCAGGATCACCGCCGCGCGCGCGTACCAGGCCCAGAAGCCGGCCAGCGGCATGCGGACCAGGAAGATCAGGGCGACCAGGCCGACGGCCACCAGCAGGGCCGTGGCGAGCGCGGAGGCGCGTTTGTCGTCGCGCTTGTCGATCATCGCGCGGAGCTGGAACACGCCCAGCCACAGCAGCAGTCCGGGCAGGAACAGCACCCCGCAGACCACCATGATCGCCGTGAGCTTGTTGTCGCGGTCGCGGCGGATGCGGTTGGCGGCCAGACAGTGCTCCACGACCACCTGGGGTTCGGTGCCGAAGGACTGGATCAGCGCGCCGCGGCCCTGGCCCAGCATGCGGTCGACGAGGGCACGGGAGAACGCCTCGCCGAGGTTGGGCCGGAAGATCGCGGCCCATTTGCGGCCCTCTTTGACCGTCGACTGATGCCAGTCGTTGTCCGCCTTCTTGATGTCGTCGACCGCGTTGTCCCGGTACGCCATGGAGGCCAGGGCGTAGGTCGGTGCCTGTCCGCCGTCGCCCGTGCGGGGCACCTGCGGTCCGAAGATGTCCGCGTAGCCGCCGTCAACGGTCATTCCCGCCCCCGATCGCCGCAGTGTCGCTCCTGCGGCACTTCCCGACTTCCCTGGCCCGCACACCTGTTGGCCGCTCGTACGTCCTGAACGACCTCCCGCCTGATCACGTGATCAGCGTAACCGCAGGCACCGACATCCGTCGGCGGACGGCCGAAGCCGCCCGCCCGACGAGGTCTCGCCCCGCGGGATTTGTGCCCGCCGGGCAGACAACTCCTAGCCGTCCCCCTCCTGTTCCCGGATCCTTTCGGCGACCTGAGGGGGCATCGGCTCGTGCCGGGCGTACGCCCGCTGGAAACGCGCCGTTCCGTGCGACAGGGAGCGCAGATCGACGGCGTACCGGCCGATCTCGATCTCGGGCACCTCGGCCCGTACCAGGGTGCGGGCGCCGGCGGTCTGCTCGGTGCCCAGCACCCGGCCGCGCCGCCCGGACAGGTCGCTCATCACGGCGCCCACGTAGTCGTCGCCGACCAGCACGGTCACCTCGGCCACCGGCTCCAGCAGATGGATCCGGGTGTCGCCCGCGGCCTCGCGCAGCGCCAGCGCGCCGGCCGTCTGGAAGGCGGCGTCGGAGGAATCCACCGAGTGCGCCTTGCCGTCCCGCAGCGTCACCCGCACGTCGACCAGCGGATATCCGGCCGCGACGCCCTTGGCGGCCTGGGCGCGGACGCCCTTCTCGACGGACGGGATGAACTGGCGGGGCACCGCGCCGCCGACCACCTTGTCGACGAACTCGACGCCGGAGCCGTTCGGCAGCGGCTCGACCTCGATCTCGCAGATGGCGTACTGCCCGTGCCCGCCGGACTGCTTGACGTGCCGCCCGCGCCCGGCCGACCGGTCGGCGAAGGTCTCGCGCAGCGACACCTTGTGCGGGACGACGTCGACCTGGACGCCGTAGCGGGTGCGCAGCCGTTCCAGGGCGACGTCGGCGTGGGCCTCGCCCAGGCACCACAGGACGACCTGGTGGGTGTTCTGGTTCTGCTCCAGGCGCATGGTCGGGTCCTCGGCGACCAGCCGGGACAGCCCCTGGGAGAGTTTGTCCTCGTCCGCCTTGCTGTGCGCCCGGATCGCCATCGGCAGCAGCGGGTCCGGCATCTCCCAGGGCCGCATCAGCAGCGGGTCGTCCTTGGCGGAGAGGGTGTCGCCGGTCTCCGCGCGGCTGAGTTTCGCGACCGCCGCCAGGTCGCCGGCGATGCAGTGCGACAGCACCCGCTGCTGTTTGCCGAAGGGCGCGGACAGCGCGCCGACCCGCTCGTCCACGTCGTGGTCCTCATGGCCGCGGTCGGCCAGGCCGTGCCCGGAGACATGCACGGTGTCGTCGGGGCGCAGGGTGCCGGAGAAGACCCGTACCAGGGAGACCCGGCCGACGTACGGGTCGGAGGACGTCTTGACCACCTCGGCGACCAGCGGGCCGCCCGGGTCGCACCGCTTCAGCTCGCGCGGCTCGCCGCCGACCGTGGTGACGTGGGGCGCCTCGCGCTCCAGGGGCGTCGGGAACCCGCGGGTGATCAGCTCCAGCAGTTCCACCGTGCCAAGCCCCTGGCGGGCCCCCGGGGCGGCGGGGGCGGCGGCCAGCACCGGGAAGAAGATCCCGCGCGCCACGGCCCGCTCCAGGTCGTCGATCAGTGTCTTCACGTCGATGGGCTCCCCGCCGACGTACCGGTCCATCAGGGACTCGTCCTCGCTCTCGGCGATGATGCCCTCGATCAGCCGGTTCCTGGCCTCCTCGATCAGCGGCAGCCGGCCGGCGTCCGGCGGGGACTCCGCGCGCGTGCCGGACGCGTAGTCGGACAGCGTCTGTGACAGCAGCCCGATCAGCCCGGTGACCGGCGCGTGTCCGTCGGGACCGGCCGGGCCGCGCAGCGGCAGGTACAGGGGCAGTACGGCGTCCGGGTCGTCGCCGCCGAACGCCTGTGCGCAGATCCGGGTCATCTCCTCGAAGCCGGCCCGTGCCGCCTCCAGGTGGGTCACCACGATCGCGCGCGGCATGCCGACGGCCGCGCACTCCTCCCACACCATGCGGGTCGCGCCGTCCACGCCGTCCGACGCCGAGACCACGAAAAGGGCCGCGTCCGCGGCGCGCAGACCGGCCCTGAGTTCCCCGACGAAGTCGGCGTATCCGGGGGTGTCCAGCACATTGACCTTGATGCCGCTCCATTCCAGCGGCACCAGGGAGAGCTGTACCGAGCGCTGCTGGCGGTGCTCGATCTCGTCGTAGTCCGAGACGGTGCCGCCGTCCTCCACGCGGCCCGCCCGGTTCACCGCTCCCGCCGTCAGCGCGAGAGCCTCCACCAGCGTCGTCTTGCCCGATCCCGAGGGGCCGACCAGCACCACATTCCGTACGGATGCGGGGTGGTCGGCCGCCATAGCCCTGCCGGCGGCCCCGGGGTGTGCGTTCGCCTTGTCGCCCATGTCCTTGCCTCCCGTGCACGGTGAGGTCATCCGGGGCGCGGGCGCGGCGGGCCGCGTGCGGTGGCGGCTCCGGTGACGCCCGCGGTCCTTCGAGCTTTCCACTCCCGTCATGGTGCGTCCATACAGGCGACACGAACCCGCCTTCCGGTGGGGGTCGCGTGCGGGGAGCGGGCCGCCGTGACCCCTCGACGGTGCCCGGCAGTCGTACAAGCGCCCGCGTGGCTACGATGGGCCAGCCGGTGGCCAGCAGGGGCCGCGCGGCGACAGCAACCCTCGGGAAGGCCATGCTGAACAAGTACGCGCGTGCATTCTTCACGCGTGTCCTCACTCCGTTCGCCGCGTTTTTGATCCGGCGGGGCGTGAGCCCGGACACGGTGACGCTGATCGGCACCGCCGGAGTGGTCGCGGGCGCGCTGGTCTTCTACCCCCGGGGCGAGTTCTTCTGGGGCACGGTCGTGATCACGCTGTTCGTGTTCTCCGACCTGGTCGACGGCAACATGGCCCGCCAGCTCGGCCGCACCAGCCGCTGGGGCGCGTTCCTGGACTCGACCCTGGACCGGGTGGCCGACAGCGCCATCTTCGGCGGCTTCGCTCTCTGGTACGCCGGTCAGGGCGACAACGATGTGCTGTGCGCGGTGTCCATCTTCTGCCTGGCCAGCGGCCAGGTGGTGTCGTACACCAAGGCGCGCGGGGAGTCGATCGGGCTGCCGGTCGCCGTCAACGGGCTCGTGGAGCGGGCCGAGCGGCTGGTGATCTCCCTGGTCGCGGCCGGGCTCGCGGGCTTCGACACGTTCGGCGTCCCCGGTATCCATGTCCTGCTGCCGATCGCGCTGTGGCTGGTCGCCGCGGGCAGCGTCGTCACGCTGATCCAGCGGGTCGTCACGGTCCGGCGTGAATCGGCCGAGGCGGAGGCGGCGGGCCCGCAGGACAATGGGGGTAATGGACGTAATGGGGGCAAGAGGGGCACCGGGGGAGGGGACGGTGGCGCCCCGGCGAACGCGTCCCACGGGAACGAGGCGGCGAAATGAGCGCACGGGAGCGGTTGACCGACGCTCTGTACGGCGCCGGCTGGGCCACCGTGAAGAAGCTGCCCGAGCCCCTCGCCGTGCGCCTGGGCACCTCGGTCGCCGACCTGGCGTGGAAGCGGCGCGGCAAGGGCGTGCTGCGGCTGGAGAGCAACTACGCGCGCGTGGTGCCCGACGCGAGCCCCGCGCGGCTCAGGGAGCTGTCCCGCGCGGGCATGCGCTCGTACCTGCGCTACTGGATGGAGTCGTTCCGGCTGCCCGCGTGGAGCGCCGAACGCGTCAGGACCGGTTTCGAGGTCAAGGACATCCATCACGTCACCGACGGCCTCGCGACCGGGAAGGGCGTCGTCCTGGCGCTGCCGCACCTGGCGAACTGGGACCTGGCGGGCGCCTGGGTCACCACCGAGCTGAAGATCCCCTTCACCACGGTGGCGGAACGGCTCAAACCGGAGACGCTGTACGACCGCTTCGTCGCCTACCGCGAGGGCCTGGGCATGGAGGTCCTGCCGCACAGCGGCGGCACCGCCTTCGGCACGCTGGCCCGCAGGCTGCGCGAGGGCGGCCTGGTCTGTCTGGTCGCCGACCGTGATCTGTCCGCGTCCGGCGTGGAGGTCTCCTTCTTCGGCGAGACCGCGCGGATGCCGGCGGGGCCCGCCCTGCTGGCCCAGCAGACGGGATGCCTGCTGCTGCCGGTGACCCTGTGGTACGACGACACGCCGGTCATGAAAGGCCGGGTGCATCCCCCGGTCGAGGTACCCGAGTCAGGTGATCGCAGCCGGAAGACGTCTGTCATGACACAGGCGCTGGCCGATGCCTTCGCCGCGGGGATCGCCGACCATCCGGAGGACTGGCACATGCTGCAGAGGTTGTGGGTCGAGGACCTCGAACCCAGGGCGCCGGACGAGGAGCACACGTGAGGATCGGCATCGTCTGCCCCTACTCGTGGGACGTGCCCGGTGGCGTCCAGTTCCACATCCGCGACCTGGCCGACTACTTCGTCCGCGAGGGCCACGAGGTGTCCGTCCTGGCACCGGCCGACGACGACACGCCGCTGCCGCCCTACGTCGTCTCCGCGGGCCGCGCGGTGCCGGTGCCCTACAACGGCTCGGTGGCCCGGCTGAACTTCGGCTTCCTGTCCGCCGCGCGGGTGCGGCGCTGGCTGCACGACGGGGCCTTCGACGTCGTGCACATCCATGAGCCGACGGCGCCCTCGCTGGGCCTGCTCACCTGCTGGGCGGCGCAGGGCCCCATCGTGGCGACCTTCCACACGTCCAACCCGCGCTCGCGCGCGATGATCGCCGCGTACTCGATCCTCCAGGCGGCCCTGGAGAAGATCAGCGCGCGGATCGCGGTCAGCGAGTACGCCCGGCGCACGCTGGTGGAACACCTGGGCGGCGACGCGGTGGTCATCCCCAACGGCGTGGACGTCGATTTCTTCGCCCGCGCGGAGCCCGAGCCGAAGTGGCAGGGCGACACGATCGGCTTCATCGGCCGCATCGACGAACCCCGCAAGGGCCTGCCCGTGCTGATGCGGGCCATGCCCCGCATCCTCGCCGAGCGCCCCCGGACCCGGCTGCTGGTGGCCGGGCGCGGCGACGAGGAGCACGCCGTCGCGGAACTCCCGGAGGAACTGCGCGCCCGGGTCGAGTTCCTCGGCATGATCAGCGACACGGAGAAGGCCCGCCTCCTGCGCAGCGTCGACCTGTACGTGGCACCCAACACCGGCGGCGAGAGCTTCGGCATCATCCTCGTCGAGGCGATGTCAGCGGGCGCCCCCGTCCTCGCCGCCGACCTCGACGCCTTCGCCCAGGTCCTCGACGGCGGCGCCGCCGGCGAACTCTTCGCCAACGAGGACGCGGACGCGCTGGCCAAGACGGCGGTACGCCTGCTGGCGGACCCGCAGCGCCGGGCGGAACTCCGCGCACGGGGCAGCGCCCACGTCCGGCGCTTCGACTGGTCGACGGTCGGCGCGGACATCCTGTCGGTGTACGAGACGGTGACAGCGGGCGCGGCAGCCGTGGCGGCGGATGAGCGGGCGCATGGCGGGGACAGCGGGGATGGTGGGGGGCTGCGGGCGCGGTTGGGGTTGGCGCGGGACTGAGCGATTTTCGAGGTCGGGGTGTTTGGCGCGGGTCGGGGATTGTCGGCCGGTGTGGTGTTTGGGGTCGAAGTGGGTCGGGGTGTTTGACGTCGGCCGCGGATACTCAGCGGGTCTGGTGTTGGGGCGAAGTGGGTCAGGGCGTTCGACGCAGGCCGGGAATCCTCAGCCCGTCCGGCGTTTGAGGACGAGGCCCGTTCAGGGCCGAAGCGGGGGCCTGGGGGCGGCAGCCCCCAGACCGACGGCAACGGCAACCCGCGCCCACCCATCGACGCGGCCGAACCGGACAACACCCCCCGCGGAGCGCCTAGGCTGATCGCCCGTGACCGCAACCCTGATCTGGATCCTCGCCGCCCTCGTGGCGATCGGCCTCTATCTGAGCTGGACGGCCGGCCGCCTGGACCGCCTCCACGCGCGGATCGACGCGACCCGGGCCGCACTGGACGCCCAACTGCTGCGCCGGGCCTCCGTGGCCCAGGAACTGGCCACGTCCGGCGTCATGGACCCGGCGGCGTCGATCGTCCTCTACGAGGCAGCGCACGCGGCCCGGCAGGCCGAGGAGGAGCAGCGGGAGGTCGCCGAGAGCGAGCTGTCCCAGGCGCTGCGGGCCGTCTTCGCGGACCCCCACCAGGTCGAGGGCGTCCGCCGGGCACCCGGCGGAGAGGCGACGGCGCACGAGCTGACGGAGGCGGTACGGCGGGTCCCCATGGCCCGGCGCTTCCACAACGACGCGGTCGGCGCGGCCCGCCGGCTGCGCGAGCACCGTAAGGTCCGCTGGTTCCGCCTCGCGGGCCACGCGCCCTTCCCGATGGCCTTCGAGATGGACGACGAGCCACCGGCGGCCCTGGTGGACCGGGCCGCCTGAGCGGAGGCGCCCGCCGCGCCCCTGCAAAAACGATCCACCCCCTCCTCATTGGCCCTTGCAGTGGCCTGGTCGGCTCGCGTTTCCTCAGTGCTGCACCAACCCCCTTTCACCCAGTGAGGTCACCCGTGTCCACCACGCTTCCCGACTCCGCCCAGACTCCCGAGACCGGCACCGCGCGCGTGAAGCGCGGTATGGCCGAGCAGCTCAAGGGCGGCGTGATCATGGACGTCGTCACGCCGGAGCAGGCGAAGATCGCCGAGGACGCGGGCGCCGTCGCCGTCATGGCCCTGGAGCGCGTCCCGGCCGACATCCGCAAGGACGGCGGGGTGGCCCGTATGTCCGACCCGGACATGATCGAGGGCATCATCGGTGCCGTGTCGATCCCGGTCATGGCGAAGTCCCGGATCGGCCACTTCGTGGAGGCCCAGGTCCTCCAGGCGCTCGGCGTCGACTACATCGACGAGTCCGAGGTCCTCACCCCGGCCGACGAGGTCAACCACTCCGACAAGTTCGCGTTCACCACCCCCTTCGTCTGCGGCGCCACCAACCTCGGCGAGGCCCTGCGCCGGATCGCCGAGGGCGCGGCCATGATCCGCTCCAAGGGCGAGGCAGGCACCGGCAACGTCGTCGAGGCCGTGCGCCACCTGCGTCAGATCAAGAACGAGATCGCCCGCCTGCGCGGCTACGACAACAACGAGCTGTACGCCGCCGCCAAGGAGCTGCGCGCACCCTACGAGCTGGTCAAGGAGGTCGCCGGGCTGGGCAAGCTCCCCGTGGTGCTGTTCTCCGCCGGCGGCGTGGCCACCCCCGCCGACGCCGCGCTGATGCGCCAGCTCGGTGCCGAGGGCGTCTTCGTCGGCTCCGGCATCTTCAAGTCCGGCGACCCCGCCAAGCGCGCCGCCGCCATCGTGAAGGCGACCACCTTCTACGACGACCCGAAGATCATCGCGGACGCGTCCCGCAACCTCGGCGAGGCCATGGTCGGCATCAACTGCGACACCCTCCCCGAGACCGAGCGCTACGCCAATCGCGGCTGGTAACGACCGATGAGCAGTCCGGTCAGTCCCGTCAATCCTGTTGATGCCGCCGGTCCTGTCATAGGCGTCCTGGCGCTCCAGGGCGATGTGCGGGAGCATCTGAGCGCCCTGGCCGCGACCGGCGCCGTGGCCAGGGCGGTGCGGCGGCCCGGGGAACTCGCCGAGGTCGACGGCCTGATCGTGCCCGGCGGTGAGTCCACCACCATCTCCAAGCTGGCCGTCCTGTTCGGCCTCATGGAGGCGCTCCGCGCGCGCGTGCGGGGCGGTATGCCGGTGTACGGCACCTGTGCGGGCCTGATCATGCTCGCCGACAAGATCCTCGACCCGCGGTCGGGCCAGGAGACCATCGGCGGCATCGACATGATCGTGCGGCGCAACGCCTTCGGCCGCCAGAACGAGTCCTTCGAGGCCGCGGTCGAGGTCGACGGCGTCGCGGGCGGCCCCGTGGAGGGCGTCTTCATCCGCGCCCCCTGGGTGGAGTCCGTCGGCGCGGCGGTCGAGGTGCTCGCCGAGTACGGCGGTCACATCGTGGCCGTCCGGCAGGGCGACACACTCGCCACGTCTTTCCATCCGGAACTGACCGGCGACCACCGTATGCATGCGCTCTTTGTCGACATGGTGCGCGAAAAGCGGGCCGCGGAGTCCTTGTAGGATCTCAGGCGTCCTACAGAGACTGGTTACGCGAAGGAGACAGGCAGATGTCCGGCCACTCTAAATGGGCCACGACGAAGCACAAGAAGGCCGTGATCGATGCCAAGCGCGGCAAGCTCTTCGCGAAGCTGATCAAGAACATCGAGGTCGCGGCGCGGATGGGCGGCGTTGACCTCGAAGGCAATCCGACGCTGTACGACGCCGTCCAGAAGGCCAAGAAGCAGTCGGTTCCGAACAAGAACATCGACTCCGCGATCAAGCGTGGTGGCGGACTCGAAGCCGGTGGCGCCGAGTACGAGACGATCATGTACGAGGGTTACGGCCCCAACGGGGTCGCGGTGCTCATCGAGTGCCTCACCGACAACCGCAACCGCGCCGCCTCCGAGGTGCGCGTCGCCATGACCCGCAACGGCGGTTCCATGGCCGACCCTGGGTCGGTGTCGTACCTGTTCCACCGCAAGGGCGTGATCCTCGTCCCCAAGGGCGAGCTGTCCGAGGACGACGTCCTCACCGCCGTCCTGGACGCGGGAGCCGAGGAAGTCAACGACCTCGGCGAGTCGTTCGAGGTCATCAGCGAGGCCACCGACCTGGTCGCGGCCCGCACCGCGCTCCAGGAAGCCGGCATCGACTACGACTCGGCCGAGGCCAACTTCGTCCCGACCATGCAGGTCGAGCTGGACGAGGACGGCGCCAAGAAGATCTTCAAGCTGATCGACGCGCTGGAGGACAGCGACGACGTGCAGAACGTCTTCGCCAACTTCGACGTCAGCGACGAGGTCATGGAGAAGGTCGACGCGTGACACGCGCTTAGCCGGCGGGCCGGGACCGGCGCGAGGCTCAACGGGCCGACGGGGCAACCCCGTCGGCCCGTCGCTTTGCCGGGCGTCGCGCGCGGACGTTGTCAGTGGCAGCGGATAGCCTGCGCAAACAGGTGAGCGAGAGGGCGAGGGAGAGGGAGGGGCCGGTGCGGGTACTCGGGGTGGACCCCGGACTGACGCGCTGCGGGGTCGGTGTCGTGGAGGGCGTCGCGGGCCGGCCGCTGACCATGGTCGACGTCGGCGTGGTCCGCACACCGGCGGACGCCGACCTCGGGCACCGGCTGGTCGCCATCGAACAGGGCATCGAGGAATGGCTGGATCGCCACCGCCCCGAGTATGTGGCGGTGGAGCGCGTCTTCAGCCAGCACAACGTCCGTACGGTGATGGGCACCGCCCAGGCCAGTGCCGTCGCCATGCTCTGCGCCGCCCGCCGCGGCATCCCCGTCGCGCTGCACACCCCCAGCGAGGTCAAGGCCGCCGTCACCGGCTCGGGCCGCGCCGACAAGGCCCAGGTCGGCGCGATGGTCACCCGCCTCCTGCGCCTCGCCGCCCCACCCAAACCGGCCGACGCGGCGGATGCGCTGGCGCTGGCCATCTGCCACATCTGGCGGGCCCCGGCGCAGAATCGCCTCCAGGAGGCGGTGGCCCGGCACGCGGGACGCCCAACGGGGGCGGGCGGGGGTGCGGGCGCGGCGGTGCCTGGGGGGTGGGCCGGGCGTTCGGCTGGTGCTGGTGCTGGTGCTGGTGCTGGTGCTGGTGCTGGTGCTGGGGCGCGCGCGGGGGCGGCGGTGCCCGGGCGGCAGGCCGGGCGTTCGTCGGGGGCGGGGGTGACGGGGGCGCGGGGGGAGCGCTCGTCGGAGGCGGAGACGGGGACACTGCCCGCACACCCGCCCGCCGACGTGCCTACGGCGTCGCCGGGAGCGCCGCCCAGACCCGCGCCCGCCGACACCCCAGGCACCACACCCACGCGCCTTCCGCCGGCCACCCCCTCCTCGCCGCCACCCCTGCCCCCGCCCCCGTGACCCCCGCGCGGGCGCCCGCCTCCTCCACGACGCCCGCCCCCCTCACGACACGCACCCCCACCCCCGCCGACCTCCTCCGCATCGCCGCCGAACCCCCGACCCCCGAACCCCCGCCGATCCCCCCGTACCGAAAGGCCGAACGGCATGATCGCCTTCGTCAGTGGCCCCGTCGCCGCGCTCGCTCCTGATGCCGCCGTGGTGGAGGTCGGCGGGGTGGGCATGACGGTGCAGTGCACGCCGAACACGCTGTCCACGCTCCGTCTCGGCCGGGCCGCCAAGCTGTACACGTCCCTCGTGGTGCGGGAGGACTCGCTGACCCTGTACGGCTTCGTGGACGACGACGAGCGGCAGGTCTTCGCCCTGCTCCAGACGGCCAGCGGGGTCGGCCCCCGGCTCGCCCAGGCGATGCTCGCCGTGCACAGCCCCGACGCGCTGCGCCGGGCCGTGACCACCGCCGACGAGAAGGCGCTGACCGCCGTCCCCGGCATCGGCAAGAAGGGGGCGCAGAAGTTGCTTCTGGAGCTGAAGGACCGGCTGGGCGAGCCCCTCGGCGCCCCCGTGGTCGGCGCCCCGGTCACCACCGGCTGGCGCGACCAGCTGCACGCCGCCCTGATCGGCCTCGGCTATGCCACCCGTGAGGCCGACGAGGCGGTGGCCGCCGTGACCCCGCAGGCCGAGGCCGCAGGGGGGACACCCCAGGTCGGACACCTCCTCAAGGCGGCCCTCCAGACCCTGAACAGAGCGCGATGATCCCCTGGGCGGATTCCCGGGCCGATCGCCGGACGGATCCCGGCGGATCCCGGGCGCATTTCCGGGCCGGTCCCCGGCGGATGCGGGGCGGATGCCCGGATTCCCCGGATCCCTGGGGGGGGGCTTCCCACCCGACCCGCCTGCGGAAGCCGCCGCCCCGTCGGTACCCGTCCGGGAGGAGGAGCCGCCGAATCTCCGCCTCCCCACCCATGAGCCGTCCCCTGAGCCACCCAGAACCCACCCCATGAGCCACCCCTTGAGCCACCCAGAACCCACCCCATGACTCACCCATCCAGCTAGGACCCACCGCATGACCCACCCCATGAGTCACCGCGGACCCACCCCAGGAACCCACCCGCGAGCCACTCCGGACACCTGAGGAGGCACCACCGCACCACCCCCGCACCACCCCCGCTCCCCCCTCGCGCGGACGCCACCTTCCCCCGAACGTGACGTCCGCCCCACCGCCGAAGGCCCCGGCGTCCGACCCGCCCCCCCAGCCGCGCCCCGCGCCCCGCACGCCACCGCAAGGAGAACTTCAGTGAACTGGGACGACCCGACCGACGGCCCCGCCGCCGAGCCCCCCGCCGGTGCCGCCGCGGAGCGGCTCGTGGGCCCGGTCGCCGACCGTGAGGACCAGGCCGTCGAGGCCGCGCTGCGCCCCAAGGATCTGGACGAGTTCATCGGCCAGGAGAAGGTCCGTGAGCAGCTCGACCTGGTGCTGCGGGCCGCACGCGCGCGGGGCGCGACGGCCGATCACGTCCTGCTCTCCGGGGCGCCGGGCCTCGGCAAGACCACCCTCTCGATGATCATCGCGGCCGAGATGGGCGCCCCCATCCGCATCACCTCCGGCCCCGCCATCCAGCACGCGGGCGACCTGGCCGCGATCCTGTCCTCCCTCCAGGAGGGCGAGGTCCTCTTCCTCGACGAGATCCACCGCATGTCCCGGCCCGCCGAGGAGATGCTCTACATGGCGATGGAGGACTTCCGCGTCGACGTGATCGTCGGCAAGGGCCCCGGCGCCACCGCCATCCCGCTGGAGCTGCCCCCGTTCACCCTGGTCGGCGCCACCACCCGGGCCGGTCTGCTGCCGCCCCCGCTGCGCGACCGCTTCGGCTTCACCGCGCACATGGAGTTCTACGAGCCCGTCGAGCTGGAGCGGGTCATCCACCGCTCGGCCCACCTCCTGGACGTCGGGATCGAGCCCGAGGGCGCCGCCGAGATCGCCGGACGCTCCCGCGGCACCCCCCGGATCGCCAACCGCCTGCTGCGCCGCGTCCGGGACTACGCGCAGGTCAAGGCCGACGGATTCATCACCAGAGAGATCGCCGGGGCCGCCCTCAAGGTGTACGAGGTGGACGCGCGCGGCCTGGACCGGCTGGACCGGGCGGTGCTGGAGGCCCTGCTCAAGCTGTTCGCGGGCGGTCCGGTCGGGCTCTCGACGCTCGCCGTCGCCGTGGGGGAGGAGCGCGAGACCGTCGAGGAGGTCGCCGAGCCGTTCCTGGTCCGCGAGGGTCTGCTGGCCCGTACGCCCCGCGGCCGGGTCGCCACCCCGGCGGCCTGGGCACATCTCGGCCTCACCCCGCCCGGCACCGGGCCTGCGGGAAACGGACAACAGGACCTGTTCGGGACGTGACGGCGAGCGCACTGGCCCGCACAGGAACCCCGGTGCCATGCTGAGCGTTGTTCCCTGCGCGCGGACTCGCTTAGACTCCGCCGATGCCGCCCTTGTCGACGGCTGACAATCCCCCAACGATCAGGCCGCTCCCCACCGCGGTCGTGCGAAGGAAGTTCCGACCCGTGAGTCTCGTGACCCTCCTCCCGTTCATCGTGCTCATCGGGGCCATGTTCCTGATGACCCGGTCGGCCAAGAAGAAGCAGCAGCAGGCGGCCGACATGCGGAACCAGATGCAGCCCGGTTCCGGCGTCCGCACCATCGGGGGCATGTACGCGACGGTCAAGGAAGTCAGCGAGGACACGGTCCTCCTCGACGCCGGCCCGGGCGTCGACCTGCTCTTCGCCAAGAACTCGATCGGTGCCGTCCTGTCCGACGACGAGTACAACCGCATCGTCCACGGCATCGAGCACGACCTGAAGTCCGACCTCGTCCCGGACGACGCCTCGGCGCTCACCAAGACGGATGAGCCGGGCGAGACCGACAAGACCGAAGAAACCCCCTCCGACGCCGCCTCCTCCGACGACAAGCCGGTCGACCTCGGCAAGAAGGACTCCGAAGAGCCCTCCGACGACGCCCCCGCCGGGGCCGAGCCGGACGAAGAGCCGAAGAAGACCGACGGCGACTCCGACGCGAAGTAGTCGTGCCCCGGGGCGTGCGGGCCCGGCCCTCACACCCCGGAGTGCGCCCAGCTCGCAGGGGATCCCGACACCATGTCATGGCCGCCCGCCCGCCGACCCGGAGCGCGGCGGCCCGAGAGGGAGTACGAGAAGGTGGCAGCACCTAAGAAGGGCCGGAGCGCGAGCGCCCAGAGCAAGCCGGGGCGCTCGCTGGTCCTGATCCTGATCGCCATCGTGGCGCTCACAGGAGGCATGTTCGCCTCCGGACACACCACTCCGCGTCTCGGTATCGACCTCGCCGGCGGCACCAGCATCACGCTCACGGCGGTCAACGAACCCGGCCAGCCCAACGCGATCAACAAGACGAACATGGACACCGCGGTCGGCATCATGGAGAACCGTGTCAACGGTCTCGGTGTCTCCGAGGCCGAGGTCCAGACCCAGGGCTCCGACAACATCATCGTCAACATCCCCAAGGGCACCGACTCCGAGCAGGCCCGGGAACAGGTCGGCACCACGGCCAAGCTGTACTTCCGCCCGGTCCTCCAGCGCGAGGCGGCCATCGACCCGGCGGCGACCCCCAGCCCGAGCGCGAGCGACAGCAGCAGCGCCTCGCCCTCGCCGAGCACCTCCGCCTCCGGCGGCGACGAGTCGGCCAGCCCCTCGGCCACCCCCTCGTCCTCGGACAGCGCGTCGGCCACCCCCTCGTCCTCGGCCACCTCGCAGGGCCGCCCGGTCACCGACGCCCTCAAGGCCGACGAGACGCCGTCCGCCAGCGCCTCCCCGTCGGCGTCGGCGAGCGACTCCGCCAGCCCCTCCCCGTCGGCGTCGGCGAGCGACTCCGCCAGCCCCTCCCCGTCGGCGAGCGACGACGCCGCCACGGATGACGCCGCCGCCGATGACGCCGCCCTCCAGGCCGAGTACGCCGCGCTGAACTGCGCCGACGCCGACCAGCGCGCCGAGGCGGGCAAGGGCGCCCTGCCCACCGACTCCACCGTCACCTGCGGCCAGGACGACGGCGTGTGGAGCAAGTTCCTGCTCGGCCCGGTCGCCGTCGACGGCACCGACATCGACAGCGCCGAGGCGCTCTTCGACACGCAGAGCGCGGCCGGCTGGAAAGTGACGATGGACTTCAACTCCGACGGAGCCACGAAGTTCGCCGACATCACCGGCCAGCTCGCCACCCAGACCTCGCCGATGAACGAGTTCGCGATCGTCCTGGACGACGAGGTCGTCTCCCACCCGTACGTGAGCACGACGATCACCGGCGGCAACGCCGAGATCTCCGGAAACTTCACCCAGGAACAGGCCGAGAGCCTGTCCAACATGCTCTCCTACGGTGCGCTCCCGCTCACCTTCAAGGAGTCCAGCGTCACCACCGTGACCGCCGCGCTCGGCAGCGAGCAGCTGCACGCCGGTCTGATCGCGGGCGCCATCGGCCTCGGCCTGGTCGTGCTCTACCTGGTCGCCTACTACCGCGGCCTCTCCCTGATCGCGCTCGCCTCGCTGCTGATCTCCGCCGCCCTGACGTACGTGATCATGTCGCTGCTCGGTCCGGCCATCGGCTTCGCGCTGAACCTGCCCGCCGTCTGCGGCGCCATCGTCGCCATCGGCATCACGGCGGACTCGTTCATCGTGTACTTCGAACGGGTCAGGGACGAGATCAGAGAGGGCCGCTCCCTGCGTCCCGCCGTGGAGCGGGGCTGGCCGCGCGCCCGGCGCACCATCCTGGTCTCCGACTTCGTGTCGTTCCTGGCCGCCGCGGTGCTCTTCGCCGTCACCGTCGGCAAGGTCCAGGGCTTCGCGTTCACACTCGGCCTGACCACCGTGCTCGACGTCGTCGTGGTGTTCTTCTTCACCAAGCCGCTGCTGACCCTGCTGGCCCGCCGCAAGTTCTTCGCGAACGGCCACAAGTGGTCCGGCCTGGACCCGAAGCGTCTGGGTGCCCAACCCCCGCTGCGCCGCAGCCGCCGTCCCGTCGCCCCCGTCGACCCGAAGGAGGCGTGAGATGTCGAAGCTCGGCAACCTCGGCGCCCGGCTCCACCGCGGCGAGGTCGGATACGACTTCGTCAAGAACCGCAAGCTCTGGTACGGCATCTCGATCCTGATCACCATCACGGCGATCGTCGGCCTGGCCGTGCGCGGCCTGAACATGGGCATCGAGTTCCAGGGCGGCGCCGTCTTCACCACCCCGAAGACCTCCGTCTCCGTCGCCCAGGCCGAGGCCTACGCCGAGGAGTCCGCCGGTCACCAGGCGGTCGTCCAGGAGCTGGGCTCCGGCGGGATGCGCATCCAGATCTCCGGCGTGGACACCGCGAAGTCCGACCAGATCAAGCAGGACCTCGCGCAGAATCTGAAGGTCGACGCGGACGCCATCAACGCCGATCTGGTCGGCCCCAGCTGGGGTGAGCAGATCGCCAACAAGGCATGGCAGGGACTGGGGATCTTCCTGGTCCTGGTGGTGATCTATCTGGCGATCGCCTTCGAGTGGCGCATGGCGGTCGCCGCGTTCATCGCGCTGATCCACGACATCACCATCACCGTCGGCATCTACGCCCTGGTGGGCTTCGAGGTCACCCCGGGCACGGTGATCGGTCTGCTCACGATCCTCGGCTATTCGCTGTACGACACGGTGGTGGTCTTCGACTCCCTCAAGGAACAGACGAAGGACATCACCAAACAGAGCCGCTGGACCTACAGCGAGATCGCCAACCTCTCGATCAACGGCACCCTGGTCCGCTCGATCAACACCACGGTGGTCGCGCTGCTGCCGGTGGCGGGCCTGCTGTTCATCGGCGGCGGTGTGCTCGGCGCCGGCACGCTCAACGACATCTCGCTGTCGCTGTTCGTCGGCCTCGCGGCCGGCGCGTACTCCTCGATCTTCATCGCCACACCGCTGGTCGCCGATCTCAAGGAGCGCGAGCCGCAGATCAAGGCGCTGCGCAAGCGGATCCTGGCCAAGCGGGCGCAGGGCACCGAGGAGAGCGAGCCCACCGCGCCCCGGCCCAGCGCCGAGGAGACGTACGACGACCTCCCGGAGGACGTGGCCGCCGCCGTCGTAGGACCGCGCAACCAGCCCGTGTCCCGGACCCGGGGCCGTGGCCGGCCCTCGGGCAAGCGCCGATGACGGACATCAGGGAGCTGCTGCTCAGCCGTATCCGGGACGTGGCCGACTATCCGGAGCCGGGTGTGGTGTTCAAGGACATCACCCCGCTCCTGGCGGACCCCGCCGCGTTCGGCGCGCTCACCGACGCCCTCGCCGATGTCGCCGTGCGCCAGGGCGCCACCAAGGTGGTCGGCCTGGAGGCCCGCGGGTTCATCCTGGGCGCGCCGGTCGCGGTCCGCGCGGGCGTCGGCTTCATCCCGGTCCGCAAGGCGGGCAAGCTCCCCGGCGCCACCCTGCGCCAGGCGTACGACCTGGAGTACGGGTCGGCGGAGATCGAACTGCACGCCGAGGACCTCAGCGCGGGCGATCGGGTGCTGGTCGTCGACGACGTGCTGGCCACGGGCGGCACGGCGGAGGCGTCCCTGAAGCTGATCCGCCGCGCGGGCGCCGAGGTCGCGGGCGTCGCGATCCTCATGGAGCTGTCCTTCCTCGACGGCCGCAGCCGGCTGGAGCCCTCCCTCCAGGGGGCTCCGCTGGAGACGCTGCTCACCGTCTGAGCGGACGCGAGCCGCCCCCGAGGCAGTGTCACGGGCGTCCCGGGCTTCGGCCCGGGGCGCCCGTTTCCCTTGGGGGCGCCCGGCAGGGAATCAAACCTCCCCTCACCGGTGTTTTCGGCCAAAGGTCCGCAGATCGTCCTGAAGGCGATGTCGAAGCCCAGGATCGCTACCATGGGGTCTCCGGAACCTGCCCGGGGGACCCGGATCGCGCACGAGGAGCCCTCTTGCCAGACGAGGCCCAGCACCTGACCGCCGCCAAGCCCGAGCCCGCCTCGGAGCCCGCGGCCCAGCCCGCGCCCCACGCGAAGAACGCGCCCCACGCGAAGAGCGTGCAGAACGAGGCGCACGGGCCGGTCGAGCACGCCCAGTCGGCGCCCGTCGAGCCCCCCGCCGAAGCCCCGCGCCCCAAGCCGGCCCCGCCCGAGGGCACACCCGCGATCCGCCCCGCCGCGACCCCCGCCCCCGTATCCCCTGCCCCTGACCCCGCCCCCGCGTCCCCGGCCCCAGCGTCCCCGGCCCCCGTGCCTCCCGCCCCCGTGCCCCCCGCCCCCGTGGCCCCCACGCCCCAGCAGCCCGCCCGCTCCGGCTCCTCCAACCGTGTCCGGGCCCGGCTCGCCCGCCTCGGCGTGCAGCGCTCCAACCCGTACAACCCGGTCCTGGAGCCGCTGCTGCGGATAGTGCGCAGCAACGATCCGAAGATCGAGACCGCCACGCTCCGCCAGATCGAGAAGGCGTACCAGGTCGCCGAGCGCTGGCACCGCGGCCAGAAACGCAAGAGCGGCGACCCCTACATCACCCACCCCCTCGCCGTCACCACCATCCTCGCCGAGCTGGGGATGGATCCGGCCACCCTGATGGCGGGTCTGCTGCACGACACCGTCGAGGACACCGAGTACGGCCTCGACCAGCTCCGCCGCGACTTCGGCGACCAGGTCGCGCTGCTCGTCGACGGCGTCACCAAGCTGGACAAGGTCAAGTTCGGCGAGGCGGCACAGGCCGAGACCGTGCGCAAGATGGTCGTCGCCATGGCCAAGGACCCGCGCGTCCTGGTCATCAAGCTGGCCGACCGCCTGCACAACATGCGCACCATGCGCTACCTCAAGCGCGAGAAGCAGGAGAAGAAGGCGCGCGAGACCCTGGAGATCTACGCGCCGCTCGCCCATCGCCTGGGCATGAACACCATCAAGTGGGAGCTGGAGGATCTCGCGTTCGCGATCCTCTACCCCAAGATGTACGACGAAATCGTCCGGCTGGTGGCCGAGCGGGCACCGAAGCGTGACGAGTATCTGGCCATAGTGACCGACGAGGTCCAGCAGGATCTGCGCGCGGCCCGTATCAAGGCCACCGTCACCGGCCGCCCCAAGCACTACTACAGCGTCTACCAGAAGATGATCGTCCGGGGCAGGGACTTCGCGGAGATCTACGACCTGGTGGGCATCCGGGTCCTGGTGGACACCGTCCGCGACTGTTACGCGGCCCTGGGCACCGTCCACGCGCGCTGGAACCCCGTTCCCGGGCGCTTCAAGGACTACATCGCGATGCCCAAGTTCAATATGTACCAGTCGCTGCACACCACGGTCATCGGCCCCAACGGCAAGCCCGTCGAACTCCAGATCCGCACCTTCGACATGCACCGCCGCGCCGAGTACGGCATCGCCGCGCACTGGAAGTACAAGCAGGAGGCCGTCGCCGGCGCCTCCAAGGTGCGCACCGACGTGCCCAGGTCCGGCAAGGGCAAGGACGACCACCTCAACGACATGGCGTGGCTGCGCCAGCTCCTGGACTGGCAGAAGGAGACCGAGGACCCGGGCGAGTTCCTGGAGTCCCTGCGCTTCGACCTGTCCCGCAACGAGGTCTTCGTCTTCACCCCGAAGGGCGACGTCATAGCGCTGCCCGCGGGCTCCACCCCGGTCGACTTCGCGTACGCCGTCCACACCGAGGTCGGCCACCGCACCATAGGAGCACGGGTCAACGGCAGACTCGTACCGCTGGAATCGACCCTGGACAACGGCGATCTGGTGGAGGTCTTCACCTCCAAGGCGTCCGGCGCGGGCCCCTCCCGCGACTGGCTCGGATTCGTGAAGTCACCGCGCGCCCGCAACAAGATCCGGGCCTGGTTCTCCAAGGAGCGCCGGGACGAGGCGATCGAGCAGGGCAAGGACGCCCTCGTGCGCGCGATGCGCAAGCAGAACCTGCCGATCCAGCGCATCCTCACCGGCGACTCCCTGGTCACCCTCGCCCACGAGATGCGCTACCCGGACATCTCCGCCCTGTACGCGGCGATCGGCGAGGGCCATGTCTCCGCGCCGAACGTCGTGCAGAAACTGGTGCAGGCCTTCGGCGGCGAGGAGGCGGCCACCGAGGAGATCGACGAGAGCGTCCCGCCCGCCCGGGGCCGCAGCCGCAAGCGCCGCTCCAACGCCGACCCCGGCGTCGTCGTCAAGGGCGTCGAGGACGTCTGGGTCAAGCTGGCCCGCTGCTGCACCCCGGTACCCGGCGACCCGATCATCGGGTTCGTCACCCGCGGCAGCGGCGTATCGGTGCACCGCAGCGACTGCGTCAACGTGGACTCACTGTCCCGGGAACCCGAGCGGATCCTGGAGGTCGAGTGGGCGCCCACCCAGTCCTCGGTCTTCCTGGTCGCCATCCAGGTCGAGGCGCTGGACCGCTCCCGGCTGCTCTCCGACGTCACCCGGGTGCTGTCCGACCAGCACGTCAACATCCTCTCGGCGGCCGTCCAGACCTCCCGCGACCGGGTCGCCACCTCCCGCTTCACCTTCGAGATGGGCGACCCCAAGCACCTGGGCCATGTCCTGAAGGCGGTCAGGGGCGTGGAGGGCGTCTACGACGTGTACCGCGTGACATCGGCGCGCAGCCGCTCGTAACCCTGGCAGCGGACCCGGACCCGTGAGCCAGGCGGCACACACGGACCCGTAACCCCGGCAGCGCATGCGAAAGGGGCTCCCCCGAGGGGGAGCCCCTTTCGCATGCGAACCGCTACCGCACCGGCGGTCTCAGCCGCCGAACTCCTGGAGACCCTTCAGCGCCTGGTCCAGCAGGGCCTGGCGGCCGTCCAGCTCCTTCTGGAGCTTGTCGGCCCGTGCGTTGTTGCCCTGCGTACGCGCCTGCTCGATCTGCTGACCGAGCTTGTCGACGGCCGCCTGGAGCTGGCCCGTCAGCCCCTCGGCACGCGCGCGTGCCTCCGGGTTGGTGCGGCGCCAGTCGGCCTCCTCGGCGTCCTGGATCGCCCGCTCCACCGCGTGCATCCGGCCCTCGACCTTCGGCCGGGCGTCGCGCGGCACATGACCGATGGCCTCCCACCGCTCATTGACCGTGCGGAACGCGGCCCGCGCGGTCTTCAGATCGGTGACCGGGAGGATCTTCTCGGCCTCCTCGGCCAGCTCCTCCTTGAGCTTGAGGTTCTCCGACTGCTCCGCGTCCCGCTCGGCGAACACCGAGCTGCGGGCGGCGAAGAAGACGTCCTGCGCGCCGCGGAAGCGGTTCCACAGGTCGTCCTCGTGCTCGCGCTGGGCGCGGCCCGCCGCCTTCCACTCCGCCATCAGCTCGCGGTAGCGCGCGGCCGTGGGACCCCAGTCGGTGGAGCCCGACAGCGCCTCGGCCTCGGCGACCAGCCGCTCCTTGGTCTTGCGGGCGTCCTCGCGCTGCGCGTCGAGCTGCGCGAAGTGCGCCTTGCGCCGCTTGGAGAACGCCGAGCGGGCGTGCGAGAAGCGGTGCCACAGCTCGTCATCCGACTTGCGGTCGAGCCGGGGGAGGGCCTTCCAGGTGTCCACCAGCGCGCGCAGGCGCTCACCGGCCGAGCGCCACTGGTCCGACTGGGCCAGCTGCTCGGCCTCGGTGACCAGGGACTCCTTGGACTGACGGGCCTCGTCGGCCTGCCGGGCGCGCTGCGCCTTGCGCTGCTCGCGACGGGCCTCCACCAGCTCCACGAGCTTGTCCAGCCGGGCCCGCAGCGCGGCCAGATCGCCCACCGCGTGATGCGCGTCCACCTGCTCGCGCAGATGGTCGACGGCGGCCTGGGCGTCCTTCGCGGACAGATCGGTGGTCTTCACCCGCTTTTCGAGGAGGCCGATCTCGACCACCAGGCCCTCGTACTTGCGCTCGAAGTAGGCCAGCGCCTCATCGGGGGAGCCGGCCTGCCAGGAACCGACGACCTGCTCACCGTCGGCCGTACGCACGTACACGGTCCCCGTCTCGTCGACGCGGCCCCACGGGTCGCTGCTCACAGCGCCTCCTCCACATGATGCCGCGACGGGCTTCCGCGCCCCCGGCATCGTCCACAGTTTCGTCACGGCCAACATAGGCGACCGGCGGGTTGCCTGTCCGCATCCAGCACGACCGAAATTTGCCGGCCGGCCGCCCCGGTCGTCAGGACTTCGTGACCGTCGCCTTGTTGATCACCACGGTCGCGTTGGGGGCCCCGTCACCTGCGCCGGTGTTCTCCCCGGCACCCGCGATCTTCTCCAGCACGGCCATCCCGGACTCGGAGACCGTACCGAAGGGGGTGTAGTCCGGGGGCAGCGGACTGTCCTGGAAGACGAGGAAGAACTGGCTGCCGCCGCTGTCCCGTCCCTCGCCCGTCGTCGCGTCGTACTGGTTCGCCATCGCGACCGTGCCCGTCGGGTACACATCGCCTTCGAGGCTGGTGTCGTCGAGGTTCTCGTCCGGGATGGTGTAGCCCGGTCCGCCGGTGCCGTCGCCCAACGGGTCGCCGCACTGGAGGACGTAGATACCGCTGGTGGTGAGGCGGTGGCAGTTCGTGTGGTCGAAGTAGCCCTCGCCCGCGAGGAACGCGAACGAGTTCACCGTCTGCGGCGCCGCCGCCGTCTTCAGGTCGATGTCTATGTCACCGCACGTCGTCGCCAGCGTCATCGTGTACGTCGCCGACTCGTCGATGGACATCGCGGGCTCCTTCTCCCACGTCTTCGTCGCGACCTCGCCGGCCGCCGGCTCCTCGCAGGGATCCGGGGGCGGGGTGGTCGGCGCCGCGCTCGGGGTCGTCTCCGAGGACGCGTTCGCGCTGTCGTCGCTCTTGAACGCGTCCGTCGTGTACAGCGCGAGGCTGCCGATCAGGACGACGCCGATCACCGACGCGATCACGGCATTGCGTGTCCGTGCCTTGCGGCGCGCGTCGGTACGACGCGTCTGCTGCCGCAAGAACTTCTCCCGGGCGAGCTGACGCCGCCGCTGCTCCTGGCTGACCACCGGGTTTACTCCTCATGCGTCTCGTACGACGGCCACGGTTCGTGTGCGTCCGATGGGCCGACCGCCTGCGTGTGCCCGTACCGTATATGGGTTACCTGAGGATCCGGCAGCGCCGGTAGGCTCTGACGACGGGCGTGGCCGCTCACCGGCCGCCCGAGGCGTCGCAAACCCGCCGCCCGAACCGACACAACGAAGGACGATCGTGCTCATTGCCGGGTTCCCCGCCGGGGCCTGGGGGACGAACTGTTATCTCGTCGCCCCCGCCGCCGGTGAGGAGTGCGTGATCATCGATCCGGGCCACCAGGCCGCCCCCGGGGTCGAGGAGGCGCTGAGGAAGCACCGCCTCAAGCCCGTCGCCGTCGTCCTCACCCACGGCCACATCGACCATGTGGCCTCGGTCGTCCCGGTGTGCGGCGCGCACGGCGTGCCCGCCTGGATCCACCCCGCGGACCGCCACATGATGAGCGACCCCGAGAAGGGCATCGGACGCGCCATCGGGATGCCGCTCATGGGCGAACTGACCGTGGGGGAGCCGGACGATGTCAGGGAACTGACCGACGGCGGCGCGCTGGACCTCGCCGGACTGGAGTTCTCCGTCGCGCACGCGCCGGGCCATACCAAGGGGTCGGTGACCTTCAGGATGCCGGAGACGGCCGACGTCCCGTCGGTGTTCTTCTCCGGGGACCTGCTCTTCGCCGGCTCCATCGGACGCACCGACCTGCCCGGCGGCGACATGGCCGAGATGCTCGACTCGCTGGCCCGTGTGTGCCTGCCGCTCGACGACTCGACCGTGGTGCTGTCCGGGCACGGCACCCAGACGACCATCGGCCAGGAGCGCGCCACCAACCCGTATCTGCGGCAGGTGGCCGACGGCCTCGGGAGCGCCGACGCTCCCCGACGAGGAATGTGACGAGAGACCTTCCGTGAGTACCTTCCAGGCCCCCAAGGGCACGTACGACCTGATCCCGCCGCGCTCCGCCGTCTTCCTCGCGGTGCGCGAGGCGATCGCGGCCCCGCTGCGCGACGCGGGCTACGGCTACATCGAGACCCCCGGCTTCGAGAACACCGAACTGTTCGCGCGCGGCGTCGGCGAGTCCACCGACATCGTCACCAAGGAGATGTACGCCTTCGAGACCAAGGGCGGCGACCGGCTCGCCCTGCGCCCCGAGGGCACCGCCTCCGTACTGCGCGCCGCGCTGGAGGCCAGTCTCCACCGCGTGGGCAATCTGCCGGTCAAGCTCTGGTACTCGGGCTCCTACTACCGCTACGAGCAGCCCCAGGCGGGCCGCTACCGCCACTTCTCCCAGGTCGGCGCCGAGGCGATCGGCGCCGAGGACCCGGCGCTGGACGCCGAGCTGATCATCCTCGCCGACCAGGCGTACCGCTCGCTGGGCCTGCGCGATTTCCGCATCCTGCTCAACAGCCTCGGCGACAAGGAGTGCCGCCCGGTCTACCGGGCCGCGCTCCAGGATTTCCTGCGCGGCCTGGACCTCGACGAGGACACCCTGCGCCGCGCGGAGATCAACCCGCTGCGCGTCCTGGACGACAAGCGCGCCGACGTCCAGAAGCAGCTCACCGGCGCCCCGCTGCTGCGCGACTACCTGTGCGACGCCTGCAAGGCGTACCACGAGGAGGTCCGCGAGCTGATCCGCGCGGCGGGCGTCGCCTTCGAGGACGACCCCCGGCTGGTGCGCGGCCTGGACTACTACACCCGTACGACGTTCGAGTTCGTCCACGACGGACTGGGCGCCCAGTCCGCGGTGGGCGGCGGCGGGCGGTACGACGGCCTGTCCGAGATGATCGGCGGCCCCGCGCTCCCGTCCGTCGGCTGGGCCCTCGGCGTCGACCGCACGGTCCTCGCCCTGGACGCGGAGGGCATCGCCCTCGACCTGCCGTCCCCCACCAGCGTCTACGCCGTCCCCCTCGGGGAGGAGGCGCGGCGGGTGCTGTTCGCCAAGGTCACCGAGTTGCGCAAGGTGGGCGTGGCGGCCGACTTCGCCTTCGGCGGGCGGGGCCTCAAGGGCGCCATGAAGAGCGCCAACCGCAGCGGCGCCCGCTACACGATCGTCGCGGGCGAACGCGACCTCGCCGAGGGCGTCGTCCAGCTCAAGGACATGGAGTCCGGCGAACAGACGGCGATCGGCGTGGGCGAGATCGTGGCGGAACTGGAGTCACGGCTCGGCTGAGACGGTACGGGGACCCGCGGGGCGCGTGGGACATGTGGGGCGTTCGGTGCCGTGGGGCATCGGGCGCCCCGCCCGCTTTCCGACGTCTCTCCTGCGCCCCTGCGACGCCTCTCGCAACACCGAAGGGCGGGGGACCGGGACGGTGTCCGTCAGCCTCGGCCGCCAGGGCCGTCCGTCCCGAAAACCTGTCCGGAACCGGCCGCTGACAAGGGACCATCGGCCCCGCTCGTCCACAGGGTCCGGTGCGGCGCGGGAGGGTGCGGCACAATGGCCCTGCCCGAAGCAGGACCCTCTCCAGTGACGGAATCGGCGTGATGAGCAAGACGACTGTCAACGACGTCTCCACCGAGCCCGAGCCGCCGCGCAGTACCCCGGCCGCGCCGCACACGGCCGGTGGCAGCCGCGCCTTCGCGCTGATGCTGGTGATCACGGGCGCCGCGGGACTGCTGGCCGCGTGGGTCATCACGCTCGACAAGTTCAAGCTCCTCGAAGCCAAGGTGGCCGGCGAGACCTATGTCCCCGGGTGCAGCGTCAACCCGGTCGTGTCCTGCGGCTCCATCATGGAGAGCGACCAGGCGTCCGTCTTCGGCTTCCCCAACCCGATGCTCGGACTCGTCGCCTACGGCATCGTCATCTGCGTCGGCGTGAGCCTGCTGACCCGGGTCCGCTTCCCGCGCTGGTACTGGCTCACCTTCAACGCGGGCACGTTCTTCGGCGTCGCCTTCTGCACCTGGCTCCAGTTCCAGTCGCTGTACCGGATCAACGCCCTGTGCCTGTGGTGCTCCCTGGCGTGGGTCGCGACCATCGTCATGTTCTGGTACGTGACCTCCTTCAACGTCCGTAACGGCTTCCTGCCGGCGCCGGGCCCCGCCAAGCGCTTCCTGGCCGAGTTCACCTGGGTGCTGCCCGTCACGCACATCGGCATCATCGCCATGCTGATCCTGACCCGCTGGGGCGCCGACCTCTGGGCGTGACCGGGACGACGACCCGGCCCACGCCCACAGGGGCGCGGGGAACTGCCCGAGCGACCACGGCGGACCCGCGCCCGTCCGCCGTCCGTCCCCCGGCAGACGGGCGGCCCGCACTCAGGCGAGCGTTGTCAGTGCCGTGATTTAGGGTTTCAGCGTGGAACCCGATCTGTTCACCGCCGCCGCCGAAGAGCGCCAGGAGAAGGACCCGGCCGCGAGTCCCCTGGCGGTCCGGATGCGCCCGCGCGTCCTGGACGAGGTGGAGGGCCAGCGGCATCTGCTCAAACCCGGCTCGCCGCTGCGCCGGCTCGTCGGCGAGGGCGCCGGAGGACCGGCCGGGCCGTCCTCGGTGATCCTCTGGGGCCCGCCCGGCACCGGCAAGACCACCCTCGCGTACGTCGTCTCCAAGGCCACCGCCAAGCGGTTCGTGGAGCTGTCCGCGATCACCGCCGGAGTCAAGGAGGTCCGCGCGGTCATCGACGGGGCCCGCCGCGCCACCGGCGGCTACGGCAAGGAGACCGTCCTCTTCCTGGACGAGATCCACCGTTTCAGCAAGGCCCAGCAGGACTCCCTGCTGCCCGCCGTGGAGAACCGCTGGGTCACCCTCATCGCGGCCACCACCGAGAACCCGTACTTCTCGGTGATCTCCCCGCTGCTCTCCCGCTCCCTCCTGCTCACCCTCGAACCCCTCACCGACGACGACCTGCGCGGCCTGCTGCGCCGCGCCCTCACCGAGGAGCGCGGCCTCAAGAGCGCGGTCACCCTCCCCGAGGCCACCGAGGACCACCTCCTGCGGATCGCCGGCGGCGACGCCCGGCGCGCACTGACCGCCCTGGAGGCGGCGGCCGGCGCCGCCCTCGACAAGGGCGACACGGAGATCGCCCTCACCACCCTGGAGGAGACCGTCGACCGCGCGGCCGTGAAGTACGACCGCGACGGCGACCAGCACTACGACGTCGCCAGCGCCCTGATCAAGTCCATCCGCGGCTCCGACGTGGACGCCGCCCTGCACTACCTGGCCCGGATGATCGAGGCCGGCGAGGACCCCCGGTTCATCGCCCGCCGGCTGATGATCTCCGCCAGCGAGGACATCGGCCTCGCCGACCCCACCGCGCTGCCCCTCGCGGTCGCCGCCGCCCAGGCCGTCGCCATGATCGGCTTCCCCGAGGCAGCCCTCACCCTCAGCCACACCACCATCGCCCTCGCCCTCGCCCCCAAGTCCAACGCCGCGACCACCGCCATCGGCGCCGCCCTGGAGGACGTACGCAAGGGACTGGCCGGACCCGTCCCGGCGCATCTGCGGGACGGGCACTACAAGGGCGCCGCCAAGCTGGGGCACGCGCAGGGGTACGTGTATCCGCACGATGTGCCCGAGGGCATCGCCGAGCAGCAGTACGCGCCCGACGCCCTCAAGGACCGCGCTTACTACACCCCGACCCGGCACGGCGCCGAGGCCAGATACGCGGACGCCGTGGAGTGGACCAGAAAGCACCTCGGTCGCAAGCGGCCCTGAGTGGCCTGTAGAATCCCCGGAGCGCTGCGTCCCGTGCCCGGCACCCGAAAGGGCAGCCGGCACCACCAGAACGGGACATCCAGCCGGAACCCCGTCGCCGCGAGGCACAGGATTCCAGGAGCGTCGCGCACCGTCGATCGGTGTCGCGGGCAGCCCATCACCCCCCGGAGTCCCGGGACCGGCGATGGGCGACTCGCGTGCTGCACGTATGTGCCCAGACCAGGGAGCGGCTGCCCGGCAGGACCGTGTTCGCGCACGGCCCCGCGGGGTTTCCCAGGCTGCGGATGCGACCTCCCCTAACCCTGGTGAAGCCGTATTCGCACACAGAACACGAGGTGTTTGGTTCATGCCGAACCAGTCCCGCCCCAAGGTCAAGAAGTCGCGTGCCCTCGGCATCGCGCTGACCCCGAAGGCCGTCAAGTACTTCGAGGCGCGTCCCTACCCGCCCGGTGAGCACGGCCGTGGCCGCAAGCAGAACTCGGACTACAAGGTCCGGCTGCTGGAGAAGCAGCGGCTGCGCGCGCAGTACGACGTGTCCGAGCGCCAGCTCGTGCGCGCCTACGACCGCGCCTCCAAGGTCCAGGGCAAGACCGGTGAGGCCCTGATCATCGAGCTGGAGAAGCGTCTCGACGCCCTGGTCCTGCGGTCGGGCATCGCCCGCACCATCTACCAGGCCCGCCAGATGGTCGTCCACGGTCACATCCAGGTCAACGGCAAGAAGGTCGACAAGCCGTCCTTCGTCGTGCGCCCGGACGACGTGGTGCAGGTCCGCGACCGCAGCAAGGAAAAGACGCTGTTCCAGATCTCCCGCGAGGGCGGCTTCGCCCCCGACGGTGAGACCCCGCGCTACCTCCAGGTGAACCTCAAGGCCCTGGCGTTCCGCCTGGACCGTGATCCGAACCGCAAGGAGATCCCGGTGATCTGCGACGAGCAGCTCGTCGTCGAGTACTACGCCCGCTGACCCGGACGTAGCACCCCCCCCGCGCGTCAGCCCGCCGTCTCCCCGCCCTTCCCGGTGGGCGAGGCGGCGGGCTTGTGCGTGACGGACGCCGGATCCGCGCTCCCACGCGCGTGCCGCACGGTCCCGCGCGGCACCCCCGGCAGCTCCGGCGACCGCGCCGGACACCACTCCAGCGCCCGCGCCACCGCCGCCCGCCGGTCCAGCCGCGCCCCGAGCCGGACGCACTCCTCGTACCGCTCGTCGCCCAGCCGGGCCCGGGACAGCGCCTCGCACCGCTCGTGCGGCCGGTTGTAGTGGGCGGAGCCGAACAGCGGCAGCCCCACCGACGGCCACATCCGGGAGGCCGCGCCCTGGAGCACCGCCGCCTCCGCGAACTCGCCCTCGGCGGCCGTGACCAGCGCGAGCAGCTCCACCGCCAGCACCGCGCCGAGCAGATCGTTGAAGGCGTCGGCGGTGGCGAGACAGTCGGCGAGCAGGGTGCGCGCACCCGTCCGGTCGCCCTCGCTCCAGGCGGCATAGCCGAGGACGTACAGCGCGTACGCCCGCGACCAGCGCTCCCCATGGTCCTCGCACACCCGCCGGACGTCCTCGCACAGCCGCACCGCCTCCGCGAGATCGCCCTGGAACGCGCGGGTCATCGCCAGCTCGACCTGGCACATCAGGACATTGCTGTTCAGCTCGCCGATCTCGTGATAGCGCTCCAGCGCCGAGCGCAGCAGCGTTTCTGCACGGGGCATGTCGTCACAGACCAGCGCCAGACAGCCGGTGCGGTGCTCGGCGTACGCCACCGCCGTGGCGCTCGCGAGGCGTTCCGACTCCTCGCGGCACTCCTGGAGCGCGGTCAGCGCCGGCACCCGGTCGCCCTGGAGGACGGCCACGTAGCCGAGCACCCACAGCGCCTTCAGCCGGGACTGCTCATGTCCCACGTCCTCCACCGGCAGCTCCACGCTCCGCTCCAGCCAGCGCCGCCCCTCCGACAGCCGCCCGCAGCCGGCCCAGTAGAACCACAGCGACCCGGACAGATACAGCGCCAGATGCGCGTCGTCCGGCTCGGTCAGGCAGTGCTCCAGCGCCCAGCGCAGATTCGGCAGCTCCGCCTCCACCCGCGCGGCCACCTCGCCCTGACGCGCCGAGAACCAGTCCAGCTCGCACCAGGTCGCCAGCCCCAGATACCAGTCACGGTGGCGCCGCCGCATCCGGGCCGCGTCGCCCGCGGCCTCAAGCCACTCGGCGCCGTACGCGCGGATCGTGTCGAGCATCCGGTAGCGGGTCCCGGCCGGGGTCTCCTCCCGGCTCACCACCGACTGCGCGAGCAACTGCGTCAGCACATCGAGAACATCGTCGGCGTGCAGACCGTCGCCACTGCACACATATTCGACAGCCTCCAGGTCGAAGGTGCCCGCGAACACCGACAGCCGCGACCAGAGCAGCCGCTCGGGCGGCGCGCACAGCTCATGGCTCCAGCCGATCGCCGTGCGCAGCGTCTGATGCCGGGGCAGCGCGTCCCGCCCGCCGCCGGTCAGCAGCCGGAACCGGTCGTCCAGCCGCTCCAGCAGCCGCGCGGCCGACAGCGCGCCCAGCCGCCCCGCCGCCAGCTCGATCGCCAGCGGGATCCCCTCAAGACGCCGGCACAGCTCCCGCAGGGCCGTGTCGTCCTCCGGCGGCGGGCCCAGCTGCGCCGCCCGGACACGCAGCAGTGCCACCGCCTCGTGCTCGGCCGGCGGCGCCAGCGCGAAGATCCGCTCGCCCGCGACGCCCAGCGGCCTGCGCCCCACCGCGAGCACCCGCAGCCCCGGCAGCCGGCGCAGCAGCTCGGTCACCAGCGCGGCGCACCCGTCCACCAGATGCTCGAACCCGTCCAGCACCAGCAGGAATTGGCGGCCGACGAGCTGGGTGAGCAGGGTCTCGCGCGGCGGCCGGGTGGTGTGATCGGTCAGCGCCAGCGCCTCCACCACCGCGTACTCCACGAACTCCGGGTCGCGCAGGGACGCGAGATCCACCCGCCACACCCCGTCCCGCGGCGCCGAACGCGCCGCCGCGCGGGCCGCCAGCCGGGACTTGCCGATCCCGCCCGGCCCGGTCACCGTGACCAGCCGGGCGCCCCCGAGCGCCCGTGCCAGCCCGGCCAGTTCGGCGGAGCGGCCCACGAACGCGTCGAGTTCCAGGGGGAGATTGCCGAGCACACTGTCCACTTGGTCACCGGTGGTCTGATCTGGTCGCATAGGACACGGAGCGTACTGAAACGTAAACACTCCGTACAATCGCTCTCCGCGATTGCGCTCGTTCCGCTGCGCGCCGGACGGAAATCCGGTACGGACCCGCATCCCCGGCGCGATAGGCTCGGTGCACGACTTTCTCGATGTTCAGGACGTTTCAGGGAGCGGGTGCGCAGTGTCCGGTGGAGAGGTGGCCGGGATCCTGGTGGCCGTCTTCTGGGCGATCCTGGTCTCCTTCCTCGCGGTGGCTCTGGCGAGGCTGGCCCAGACGCTCAAGGCGACCACCAAGCTCGTCGCGGACGTGACCGACCAGGCCGTCCCGCTGCTCGCCGACGCCTCGGCGGCGGTGCGCTCGGCGCAGACCCAGATCGAGCGGGTCGACGCGATCGCCTCCGACGTCCAGGAGGTCACGTCGAACGCGTCCGCGCTGTCCACCACCGTCGCCTCCACCTTCGGCGGCCCGCTGGTGAAGGTCGCCGCCTTCGGCTACGGCGTGCGCCGGGCGCTTGTCGGCCGCAAGGACGACGCACCCGCGAAGGCCCCCCGGCGTACGGTGATCGTGGGCCGCACGGTCCCCGCCGGCCGCCGCAAGCGGAAGTAAGGACTGAGACCGAGCGATGTTCCGCCGTACGTTCTGGTTCACCACCGGCGTGGCCGCCGGTGTCTGGGCCACCACCAAGGTCAACCGCAAGCTGAAGCAGCTGACGCCCGAGAGCCTGGCCGCCACCGCGGCCGACAAGGCACTGGAGGCCGGTCAGCGGGTCAGGGACCGGGCCGTCGGCTTCGCGCTCGACGTCCGCGACAACATGGCCCGGCGCGAGGCCGAACTGGGCGACGCGCTGGGCATCACCGAGGACCCCGAACTCCCCGCGCCGCGCCGCCGCCCCGCCATCGAGAACCCCGGCACGCACCCCACCATCCACCACCCCAGCACACCGAAGTACATCGAATCCCCGATGCGCTCGTACAACCGGAATGAGGACCACTGATGGAGTCGGCTGAGATCCGTCGTCGCTGGCTGAGCTTCTTCGAGGAGCGCGGGCACACCGTCGTCCCTTCGGCGTCGCTCATCGCGGACGACCCGACTCTGCTCCTGGTCCCGGCCGGCATGGTGCCCTTCAAGCCCTACTTCCTGGGCGAGGTCAAGCCGCCCTTCGCGCGCGCCACCAGCGTGCAGAAGTGTGTGCGCACCCCGGACATCGAAGAGGTCGGCAAGACCACCCGGCACGGCACGTTCTTCCAGATGTGCGGCAACTTCTCCTTCGGCGACTACTTCAAGGAAGGCGCCATCACCTACGCCTGGGAGCTGCTCACCAGCCCCCAGGACAAGGGCGGCTACGGCCTCGACCCCGAGCGGCTGTGGATCACCGTCTATCTGGAGGACGACGAGGCCGAGCGCATCTGGCGCGAGGTCGTCGGCGTGCCCGCCGAGCGCATCCAGCGCCTGGGCAAGAAGGACAACTACTGGTCCATGGGCGTCCCCGGCCCCTGCGGCCCGTGCTCCGAGATCAACTACGACCGCGGCCCCGAGTTCGGCGCCGAGGGCGGCCCCGCCGTCAACGACGAGCGGTACGTGGAGATCTGGAACCTGGTCTTCATGCAGTACGAGCGCGGCGAGGGCACCTCGAAGGAGGACTTCGAGATCCTCGGCGACCTGCCCAGCAAGAACATCGACACCGGCCTCGGTCTCGAACGGCTCGCCATGATCCTCCAGGGCGTGCAGAACATGTACGAGATCGACACGTCCATGGCCGTGATCGACAAGGCCACCGAGCTGACCGGCGTGGCCTACGGCACCGACCACGGCTCCGACGTCTCCCTGCGCGTGGTCACCGACCACATGCGCACCTCCGTGATGCTCATCGGCGACGGAGTGACCCCCGGCAACGAGGGGCGCGGCTATGTGCTGCGCCGGATCATGCGCCGCGCCATCCGCAACATGCGCCTGCTGGGCGCCACCGGCCCGGTCGTCAAGGACCTGATCGACACGGTCGTCGCGATGATGGGGCAGCAGTACCCCGAGCTGGTCAGCGACCGCGAGCGGATCGAGAAGGTCGCCGTCGCCGAGGAGAACGCCTTCCTGAAGACGCTGAAGGCCGGCACCAACATCCTGGACACCGCCGTCACCGAGACCAAGGCCGGCGGCGGCACCGTCCTCGCCGGCGACAAGGCGTTCCTGCTCCACGACACCTGGGGCTTCCCGATCGACCTCACCCTGGAGATGGCCGCCGAGCAGGGCCTGTCCGTGGACGAGGACGGCTTCCGGCGCCTGATGAAGGAGCAGCGCGAGCGAGCCAAGGCCGACGCCAAGGCCAAGAAGACCGGCCACGCCGACATGGGCGCCTACCGGGAGATCGCCGACGCCGCCGGGGCCACCGAGTTCATCGGCTACACCGACACCGAGGGCGAGTCCACCGTCGTCGGCATCCTGGTCGACGGCGTCTCCTCACCCGCCGCCACGGAGGGCGACGAGGTCGAGATCGTCCTCGACCGCACCCCGTTCTACGCCGAGGGCGGCGGGCAGATCGGTGACACCGGCCGGATCAGGGTCGACACCGGTGCCGTCATCGAGATCCGCGACTGCCAGAAGCCGGTGCCGGGCGTGTACGTCCACAAGGGTGTCGTCCAGGTGGGTGAAGTCACCGTCGGCGCCAGGGCCGAGGCCGTCATCGACATCCGCCGCCGCACCGCCATCGCCCGCGCCCACTCGGCCACCCACCTCACCCACCAGGCCCTGCGCGACGCCCTCGGCCCGACCGCCGCCCAGGCCGGTTCCGAGAACCAGCCCGGCCGTTTCCGCTTCGACTTCGGCTCGCCGTCCGCCGTCCCGACGGCCGTGATGACCGACGTCGAGCAGAAGATCAACGAGGTCCTCGCCCGCGACCTCGATGTGCGCGCCGACGTCATGGGCATCGACGAGGCGAAGAAGCAGGGCGCCATCGCCGAGTTCGGCGAGAAGTACGGCGACCGGGTGCGGGTCGTCACCATCGGCGACTTCTCCAAGGAGCTGTGCGGCGGCACGCATGTGCACAACACCGCCCAGCTCGGCCTGGTCAAGCTGCTCGGCGAGTCCTCCATCGGCTCCGGCGTACGCCGGATCGAGGCCCTTGTCGGCGTGGACGCCTACAACTTCCTGGCCCGTGAGCACACGGTCGTCAACCAGCTCACCGAACTCCTCAAGGGCCGCCCCGAGGATCTGCCCGAGAAGGTGTCCGGGATGCTCGGCCGGCTCAAGGACGCGGAGAAGGAGATCGAGAAGTTCCGCGCCGAGAAGGTGCTCCAGGCCGCCGCCGGTCTCGCCGGGTCCGCCAAGGACGTACAGGGCGTCGCCGTGGTCACCGGCCAGGTCCCGGACGGCACCACCGCCGACGACCTGCGCAAGCTGGTCCTCGATGTGCGCGGCCGGATCCAGGGCGGCCGGGCCGCGGTGGTGGCCCTGTTCACCACGGCGAACGGCAAGCCGCTGACGGTCATCGCCACCAACGAAGCCGCCCGCGAGCGCGGTCTCAAGGCCGGTGACCTGGTCCGCACGGCCGCGAAGACGCTCGGCGGCGGCGGCGGCGGCAAGCCGGACGTCGCCCAGGGCGGCGGCCAGCACCCGGCCGCCATCGGCGACGCCGTGGACGCCGTGGAACGGCTCGTGGCGGAAACGGCCAAGTGAGCGGGAATGGCCAAGTGAGCGGGAACGGCCGAATGAGCGGGAGCGGCCGGAACGGCCCGGCGCGGGGGAACGGCTGGGTGACACAGGACAGCCAGGTGACCGAGGTCAGCCGGATGAGTGGAGTCGGCCAGGTGAGCGGAGTCGGCCAGGTGAGCGGAGGCGGTCGGACCATGCGACACGGACGCCGCCTCGCGGTCGATGTCGGGGACGCCCGGATCGGGGTCGCGTCCTGCGACCCCGACGGGATCCTCGCCACGCCGGTCGAGACGGTGCCCGGCCGGGACGTCCCCGCGGCGCACCGCCGGCTGAAGCAGCTGGTCGCGGAGTACGAGCCGATCGAGGTGGTCGTCGGCCTGCCCCGCTCCCTGAAAGGGGGCGAGGGCCCGGCCGCCGTCAAGGTCCGCGGCTTCGCCCAGGAGCTGGCGAAGGGCATCGCGCCGGTCCCGGTCCGGCTGGTCGACGAACGGATGACGACGGTGACCGCGGGTCAGGGACTGCGGGCTTCGGGGGTGAAGGCGAAGAAGGGACGCGCGGTCATCGACCAGGCCGCGGCCGTGATCATTCTCCAGCAGGCCCTGGAATCCGAACGGGTGTCAGGTAAAGCCCCCGGCGAGGGCGTCGAAGTGGTCATCTGATCGCGATACGGTAACGTTCCGCGCGGGCGGCGGCATTCGAACAGCCTCCGCACAACAAGAGGCGGAACGGGAACCGGGGCCTTGGAACCGCGCCCCCACCGGCTCGCGGCTTTAGGGGATCGATGACTGAGTATGGCCGGGGCCCAGGCTCCGAACCGTGGCATCCCGAGGACCCGTTGTACGGGGACGGCGGATGGGGAGGGCAGCAGCAGGCCCCGGTGGGCCAGCAGGCTGCCTACGGCGGCCAGCAGCAGTATCCGCAGCCGCAGCAGGGTTACGGCGACTGGGACGTCGGCCAGCCGGGGCACGACCCGCAGGGCCATGACCAGCAGCAGTACGACCAGCAGGGCTACGGCCAGCAGCAGACGCCGTACCCCCACCCGTACGAGCAGCAGCACTACGGCGACCAGGGCCAGCAGCCGTACGACGCCGGCTGGGGCACCGGCAACCAGCAGCAGCCGCCGTACCCGGGCACGGCCGACCCCGTGGATCCCTACGGGCAGCAGGCCGCCGCCTCCTACGGCGGTGAGCACGGCGACTTCTACAACACGCCGGACGCCTATCCGCCCCCCGAACCGCCCAGCAGGCGCCGGGCCGAGCCGGAGCCGCGCACGGACTGGGACCCCGAGCCGGGCCAGGAGGACCACGCGTTCTTCGCCGACGGCGAGGAGGACGGGGACGACGGGAGAGACACCGGCGACGGGTCCACGCCGAGAGACCGGGGCGGTCGTGGTGAGCGGCGGGGCCGTGGCGGCAAGTCCAAGAAGAGCCGCAACGGCTGCGCCTGCCTGGTGGTCGCGCTGGTCTTCGGCGGCGGCATCTCGGGCGTCGGCTACTTCGGCTACCAGTTCTACCAGGACCGTTTCGGCGCGGCCCCGGACTTCGCCGGAGCGGGCAACGGCGAGCAGGTCACCGTCACCATTCCCCAGGGCGCGACCGGCTCGGTGATCGGGCAGGAGCTGAAGAAGGCCGGCGTGGTCAAGAGCGTCGACGCCTTCGTCGCCGCCCAGACGGCCAACCCCGAGGGCAAGACCATCCAGGACGGTGTGTACACCCTCCAGAAGGAGATGTCCGCCGACAGCGCGGTCGATCTCATGCTCAGCCCGGACAGCCGCAGCAACCTGATCATCGCCGAGGGCAAGCGCAACGCCGAGATCTACACGCTGATCGACAAACGCCTGGAGGTCGAGGACGGCACCACGGCCGAGGTCGCCAAGAACGACTGGAAGGAACTCGGCCTGCCCGACTGGGCCACCAATCACACGAACGTCAAGGATCCGCTGGAGGGCTTCCTCTACCCCTCCAGCTATCCCGTCGCCAAGGGCCAGAAGCCCGAGGACGTGCTCAAGCAGATGGTGGCCCGCGCCACCGACAGCTACGAGGAACTCGGCCTGGCGCAGCAGGCGGAGAGCGTCGGGCTCGAGAACGCCTGGGAACTGGTCACCGTCGCGAGCCTGGTCCAGGCCGAGGGCAAGACCCACGACGACTTCCGCAAGATGGCCGAGGTCATCTACAACCGTCTCCAGCCGGACAACACCGAGACGAACCAGGAGCTTCAGTTCGACTCGACCTTCAACTACCTCAAGGGCCAGAGCGAGATCGACATCTCCGAGTCGGAGATCAACAGCAACCCCGACCCGTACAACACGTACACCAACCGGGGTCTGCCGCCCGGACCGATCGGCAACCCGGGCGAGGAAGCGATCAAGGCGGCGCTCGACCCGACGGACGACGGCTGGATGTACTTCGTCGCCACGGACGGCATGAGCAAGACCGAGTTCGCCAGGACGATCGACGAGCACCAGGAACTGGTCGACAAGTTCAACGAGTCGCGGACCAATTGACGCGGACGTCCGGACGGACGCCTCCTGGGCGCTCCGACGGACGTCTCCCCGCGCGCCCGGAGGACACCCCTCCGGCGGGCTCCGTGGCCGCTCGCAAAGAGCAGTGATCTCGCAGTGGGCGGTGATCTCGGAACGAGCAGTGATCTCACAGCAAGTCGTGATCTCATTGCGAGCCGTGATCGCGCAGCAGGCGGTGATCGCGCAGCAAGAAGTGTTCTGGCAGCAGGCAGTGTTCTCGCAGCAGGCAGTGATTGCGTGGCAAGCAGTGTTCTCGCAGGAAGCAGTGATGAGGCAGCAGTGATGACCGTACGCCGCCGGGCCGCCGTCCTCGGCTCGCCGATCGCCCACTCCCTCTCCCCGGTGCTGCACCGCGCCGCCTACGCGGCACTGGGCCTGGAGGGATGGTCGTACGACCGTTTCGAGATCGACGAGGCCGCGCTCCCGGCCTTCGTGGCGGGGCTCGGTGCCGGGTGGGCGGGGCTCTCGCTCACCATGCCGCTGAAGCGGGCGATCATCCCGCTGCTCGACGAGATCAGCGAGACCGCGGCCTCCGTCGACGCGGTGAACACCGTCGTCCTCACCCCCGACGGCCGCCGAACGGGCGACAACACGGACATCCCCGGCATCCTCGCCGCGCTCAAGGAGCACGGCATCGACAAGGTCGACTCCGCCACGATCCTCGGCGCGGGCGCCACCGCGTCCTCCGCGCTCGCGGCGCTCTCCCGGATCTGCACCGGAGAGGTCACCGTCTACGTCCGCAGCGCGGCCCGCGCCGCCGAGATGCGCGCGTGGGCCGAGCGGCTCCAGGTCGGCATCCGGACGCGTGACTGGGCCGAGGCCGCCCAGGGCCTGCACGCCCCCCTGGTCGTCGCGACCACCCCCGCGGGCGCCACCGACGCCCTCGCCCCGGCCGTCCCGGAACGCCCGGCCGCCCTTTTCGACGTCCTGTACGACCCCTGGCCCACCACCCTCGCCGCCCGCTGGTCGGCGTACGGCGGCGCCGTCGTCAGCGGCCTCGACCTGCTGGTGCACCAGGCGGTCCTCCAGGTCGAGCAGATGACGGGGCATGCCCCGGCCCCCCTGAGCGCGATGCGGGAGGCGGGCGAACGGGCGCTGGCGGGGCGCTGAGATCCGCTGTGCGGGGCAGGGGCGCCGGTCACCTCGGGGAGTACGCGCGCCGCGGGCGCAGCCGCGCCACCTTCGGCGTGCCTACCCCCTGGGCCCGTACGCGCCGTGGGCCCGGCGCGACGACCCGGCATGATCCTCGCGGTGGCCCGCCGGTCCGGTGCGGGAATGGTGGCCGTTTCGCGTCCGCCTGATGGACCGGGCGCCGGGTCGGCGACGGGGACATGGGAGGATCGGGGTGGCGGGCTCGGGCCGCGCACCCGGTCGCCGTCACCGCGCGTGTGGACGCGCGGACACTCAGGGGCAGTACCAGGCGCGAACACTGAGGAGCACCGTTGAGCAGGTTGCGCTGGCTGACCGCGGGGGAGTCCCACGGTCCCGCACTCGTCGCGACGCTGGAGGGGCTGCCCGCGGGCGTGCCGGTCACCACGGAGATGGTGGCGGATCATCTGGCGCGGCGGCGGCTCGGTTACGGGCGTGGCGCGCGGATGAAGTTCGAGCGGGACGTGGTCACTTTCCTGGGCGGGGTGCGGCACGGTCTGACGCTGGGTTCTCCGGTCGCGGTGATGGTGGGGAACTCGGAGTGGCCGAAGTGGGAGCAGGTCATGGCGGCGGACCCGGTGGATCCGCAGGTGCTGGCGGGGCTGGCGCGTAATGCCCCGCTGACGCGGCCGCGTCCCGGGCATGCCGATCTGGCGGGGATGCAGAAGTACGGTTTCGACGAGGCGCGGCCGGTCCTGGAGCGGGCGTCCGCGCGGGAGACGGCGGCGCGGGTGGCGCTGGGTGCGGTGGCCCGTTCGTATCTGAGGGAGACCACCGGTATCGAGATCGTCAGCCATGTGGTGGAGCTGGCGGGGGCGAGGGCGCCGCAGGGGGTGTATCCGGTGCCCGCCGATGTGGGGCGGCTGGACGCGGATCCGGTGCGCTGTCTGGACGCGGACGCGTCGGAGGCGATGGTCGCGGAGATCGACCGGGCTCACAAGGACGGTGACACGCTGGGCGGGGTGGTCGAGGTTCTGGCGTACGGGGTTCCGGTGGGGCTGGGCTCGCATGTGCACTGGGACCGCAGGCTGGATTCCCGGCTGGCGGCCGCGCTGATGGGTATCCAGGCGATCAAGGGTGTGGAGCTGGGTGACGGGTTCGAGCTGGCCCGGGTGCCGGGTTCGCAGGCGCATGACGAGATGGTGAACACGCCGGAGGGTATCCGGCGGGTGTCGGGGCGTTCGGGTGGTACGGAGGGTGGTCTGTCGACGGGTGAGCTGCTGCGGGTGCGGGCGGCGATGAAGCCGATCGCGACGGTGCCCAATGCCCTGCGGACGGTGGATGTGACGACGGGTGAGGCGGCGCAGGCCCATCACCAGCGTTCGGATGTCTCCGCGGTCCCGGCCGCCGGGATCGTCGCCGAGGCGATGGTCGCGCTGGTCCTGGCCGACGCGGTCGCGGAGAAGTTCGGCGGCGACAGCGTCCCCGAGACCCGCCGCAACGTCACCTCCTACCTCGACCAGCTGGCGATCCGGTGAGCGGCCCCCTGGTCGTGCTGGTCGGCCCGATGGGGGTCGGCAAGTCCACCGTGGGCGGACTGCTCGCCGAGCGGCTGGGCGTGGCCTTTCGCGACACGGACGCGGACATCGTGGCCGCCCGGGGCAAGGAGATCGCGGACATCTTCGTCGAGGAGGGCGAGGCCGCCTTCCGGACGCTGGAGAAGCAGGCCGTGCGCCAGGCGCTCACCGAGCACGACGGCGTACTCGCCCTCGGCGGCGGCGCGATCCTCGACGCGGACACCCGGCTGAACCTCGCGGGCCTCCCGGTCGTCTATCTGTCCATGGACGTCGAGGAAGCGGTCCGGCGCACCGGGCTGAACGCGCCCCGGCCCCTGCTGGCCATCAACCCGCGCAAACAGTGGCGGGAACTGATGGAGGCCCGGCGGCAGTTGTACGAGGGGGTCGCCCGCTCGGTGGTGGCCACCGACGGCCGTACCCCCGAAGAGGTCACCCAGGACGTGCTGGACGTGCTGGAACTGAAGACCGCCACCGCCGGGGACCACCCGGACACCCCGCAGGAGGACGTCGTGACAGCGTCGGTGACGAGGATCCAGGTCGGTGGTACGGCGGGCAGCGAGCCGTACGAGGTCCTGGTGGGCCGTCAGCTCCTCGGTGAACTCGGCGGGCTGATCGGCGAGAAGGCCAAGCGGGTCGCCGTACTGCACCCCGAGGCGCTCGCCGAGACCGGGGACGCGCTCCGCGCCGACCTGGCCGGACAGGGCTACGACGCTGTCGCCATCCAGGTGCCCAACGCCGAGGAGGCCAAGACCGCCGAGGTCGCCGCCTACTGCTGGAAGGCGCTCGGCCAGTCCGGGTTCACCCGCACCGACGTGA
This sequence comes from Streptomyces sp. NPDC056734, assembly GCF_042790455.1. Lineage (NCBI taxonomy): Bacteria > Bacillati > Actinomycetota > Actinomycetes > Kitasatosporales > Streptomycetaceae > Streptomyces > Streptomyces sp. NPDC056734. Next base: position 20,490 of record NZ_JBHTZD010000034.1, on the reverse strand, counting down.
TCATCGGGGTGGGCGGCGGCGCCACCACCGACCTGGCCGGGTTCGTCGCCGCGACCTGGCTGCGCGGCGTGCGCTGGATCGCCGTACCGACGACCGTGCTCGGCATGGTCGACGCGGCGGTCGGCGGCAAGACCGGCATCAACACCGCCGAGGGCAAGAACCTGGTGGGCTCCTTCCACCCGCCCGCCGGGGTGCTGTGCGACCTGGCCGCGCTGGACACCCTGCCGGTCAACGACTTCGTCTCCGGGCTCGCCGAGATCATCAAGGCCGGGTTCATCGCCGACCCGGTGATCCTCCAGCTCATCGAGGCCGACCCGGAGGGCGCCCGCAGCCCGGCCGGACCGCACACCGCCGAGTTGATCGAGCGGTCCATCAAGGTCAAGGCCGAGGTGGTCTCCTCGGACCTGAAGGAATCCGGCCTGCGCGAGATCCTCAATTACGGTCACACCCTCGCGCACGCCATCGAGAAGAACGAGCGCTACCAGTGGCGGCACGGCGCCGCGGTGGCCGTCGGCATGCACTTCGCCGCCGAACTCGGCCGGGTCGCGGGCCGCCTCGACGACGCCACGGCCGACCGGCACCGCACCATCCTGGAAGCCGTCGGACTCCCCCTGCACTACCGCTACGACCAGTGGCCCAAGCTGCTTCAGACCATGAAGGTCGACAAGAAGTCCCGCGGCGACCTGCTCCGCTTCATCGTGCTGGACGGTCTCGCCAAGCCGACCGTCCTGGAGGGCCCCGACCCGGCCGTGCTGCTCGCCGCGTACGGCGAGGTGGGGGAGTAGGTCCGCGCGCGTTCCTCGCGTCCGTTCCGCCTTGCGGCGGCGGGCACTCGGGGCCGTTCCCGGCCGTTCACCATACGACGGCCGGGGGCGGTACGGTTCGGTGGCGACGGGGTGCGCGCCCCGCCGCCGGCACCCATCGCCATGTCGCGCGTGACCCGGAGGGCGACGAAGCCCGCCCGCAGGCGCACGCGCCGAGAACGACGAGACGGAGTGGCACCGGATGCAGCACGCAGGGGGGTATCCGTTGCCGCCCCACCAGCCGGGGCAGGGCCCGTCGTCCGGCTGGTCACCCGCCGCGCACCATCCCATGGGCGGCCCTCAGGCACCCCGCGGTTCCGGCCCCGTGCCCGTCCCGCCGCCGCCCCCTCCTCCCCCTCCCCCTCACGCGGCGCCCGCCCCGGAGAGCACCGGCCATGTCACGCTGCCGCCCGGCGGCCCCGTCGGCATGCCCGGCCCCCTCCCGGCGACGGCCGCCCCCGACCCGCTGACCACCACCCTCGCCGTGCTGCTGATCGGCCCCGCGGGCGCCGGGAAGACCAGCGTCGCCAAGTACTGGGCCGACCACCGCCGGGTCCCCACGGCCCACATCAGCCTCGACGACGTCCGCGAGTGGGTCCGCGCCGGTTTCGCCGACCCCCAGTCCGGGTGGAACGACCACTCCGAGGCCCAGTACCGCCTGGCCCGCCGCACCTGCGGCTTCGCCGCCCGCAACTTCCTCGCCAACGGCATCTCCTGCATCCTCGACGACGCCGTCTTCCCCGACCGCCCGGTCGTCGGCCTCGGCGGCTGGAAACGCCATGTCGGCCCCGGCCTGCTCCCGGTCGTCCTCCTCCCCGGCCTGGAGATCGTCCTGGAGCGCAACGCGGAACGCCGCGGCAATCGCCGCCTCAGCGACGAGGAGGTGGCCCGCATCCACGGCCGCATGGCCGGCTGGTACGGCTCCGGCCTCCCGATCATCGACAACTCCCACCTGGACGTCCCCACCACCTCCCACGTCCTCAACGAAGTCCTGGCCCGCTCGATAGCCAGCCCCCCGAACTGGTAAGGGAGGGAGGGGGGAGGGGGCACGGGACGTGTGGTGATCGCGACCTGATCCGGCCGCCGAGGGGCCCAGCTCCGACCTGACCTGCCCATCCCGGGCGCCGACCCCGCCCCAAAGGGGCGCGGGGAACTGCGCGACCAGCCACATCGAACCCGCACCGGCCGAACGCTGCGGCAAGCCTCCGTCAACTGATGATCATGGCCCCCGCCCGCCGACCAGGGGCGCGGGGAACTGCGCAGGACGCCCCACCGGCCGGCACCCGGCGACGACCCGGCACCACCTCCCCGCCGACCCGCCCCCGGCGACGACCCGGCCCCCCACCGACCCGCCCCCGGCGACGCCCCGGCACCCCCCAACCCCCTTCGGCGCACGCCAACCGGCACAAACCCCCCATCCCTCCTACGCTCGACACATGTCAGAGGTGTACGCGACCCGCCGAGCCCGGCTGAGGGAACACAGCAACGCCAGCGGCAGCGCCACCGCGCTGGTCACCCGCCCCGCCAACGTGCGCTACCTCGCCGGCGCCGCCCCGCAGGGCTCCGCCCTGCTGCTGGGCAGGCGCGAGGACTTCCTGGTCTGCACCGGCCCACCGGACGAGCAGGCGGGCGACGGCCGCCCCGACGACACCCTCCGCCTGCACCTGCTGGAAGGAACCGGCGACTGCGCCGTGGCCGGGGCCGGCCTCGCCGTGGCCCAGGGCGCCGACTCCCTCGCCGTGGAGGAGCACCACCTCACCGTCGCCCGGCACCGGGCCATCGGCTCGGCCGCCCCCGGCCTCCGGCTGACCGACGTCGCCGGGGTGGTGGAGCAACTCCGCGTGATCAAGGACGAGGAGGAGATCTCCTGTCTGCGCATCGGCGCCGAGATCGCCGACCAGGCCCTCGGTGAACTGCTGGAGTCGATCCTCGTGGGCCGCACGGAACGCCACCTCGCCCTCGAACTGGAGCGCCGTCTGGTCGACCACGGCGCCGACGGCCCCGCCTTCGCCACCTCCGTCGCCACCGGCCCGCACGCCGGGCGCCGCGGCCACCGCCCCACCGACCGCCGGGTGGAGGAGGGCGACTTCCTCTCCGTGTGCCTGGGCGCGACCTACCGCGGCTACCGCTGCGAGATCGGCCGCACCTTCGTCATCGGGACCTCCCCCGCGGACTGGCAGATCGAGCTGTACGACCTGGTCTTCGCGGCGCAGCGGGCCGGACGTGAGTCGCTGACGCCGGGCGCCGCCTGCCGTGACGTGGACCGCGCCGCCCGTCAGATGCTGGACTGGGCCGGGTACGGCGCGGGACTCCCGGCGCTCACCGGACACGGCGTCGGACTCGAAATCGACGAGGACCCGCAGATCGCCCCCGCGGCCATGGGTAAACTGGACGCTTGCGTGCCGGTCACCGTCGAACCCGGGGTCCACCTCCCGGGCCGGGGCGGCGTCCGGATCGATGACACGCTCGTCGTCCGCCCCGAGGCGGACGGCGGACCCGAGCTACTTACCATCACGACCAAGGAGCTGCTCGCGTTGTAGGCGCGTGCCCCGGGGTCGTCCACGTCAGTCCAGGAGATTGAAGCAACCGTGGCTTCCACGAACGACCTCAAGAACGGCATGGTGCTCAGGCTCGACGGCGGCCAGCTGTGGTCCGTTGTCGAGTTCCAGCACGTCAAGCCCGGCAAGGGCCCCGCTTTCGTGCGCACCAAGCTGAAGAACGTGCTGTCCGGCAAGGTGGTCGACAAGACCTTCAACGCCGGCGTCAAGGTCGAGACGGCCACCGTCGACAAGCGCGACATGCAGTTCTCCTACATGGACGGCGACTACTTCGTCTTCATGGACATGGAGACCTACGACCAGCTGCACATCGACCGCAAGACCGTCGGTGACGCCGCCAACTTCCTGATCGAGGGCTTCGAGGCCACGGTCGCGCAGAACGAGGGCAGTGTGCTCTTCGTGGAGCTGCCCACCGCCGTCGAGCTGAACATCGCCGAGACCGAGCCGGGCCTCCAGGGCGACCGCTCCACCGGCGGCACCAAGCCCGCCAAGCTGGAGACGGGCTACGAGATCCAGGTCCCGCTCTTCATCGCCAGCGGCGAGAAGATCAAGGTCGACACCCGCTCCGGCGACTACCTCGGCCGGGTGAACAGCTAACCGTGGCTGCCCGCAACACGGCCCGCAAGCGTGCCTTCCAGATCCTCTTCGAGGGCGATCAGCGCGACGCCGGCGTCCTGACGGTGCTCGCGGACTGGATCCGGCACTCCCGGACCGACCCGCGCCAGCCCCCGGTGAGCGAGTACACGATGCAGCTGGTGGAGGGGTACGCGGAGCACGCGACCCGGATCGACGAGCTGATCTCGCAGTACGCCGTCGGCTGGACGCTGGACCGTATGCCGGTCGTCGACCGCAACCTGCTGCGCCTGGGCGCGTACGAACTGATCTGGGTGGACGCGACGCCGGACGCGGTCGTGCTGGACGAGATGGTGCAGCTCGCGAAGGAGTTCTCGACGGACGAGTCCCCGTCGTTCGTCAATGGGCTGCTCGGGCGGCTGAAGGAACTCAAGCCGTCGCTCCGCCGGGAAGGTGCGTAGGCGGCGGACCGGGTGCCGCCGGAGGGGGTTCGTGGGGAGTGGTGGCCGTAGCGTCGCCGGGTGCCGGTCCGGTGGGGCGTCTCGCGCAGTTCCCCGCGCCCCCAGGTCCCGACGCCCGCCCGGCACACAGAAGGGCCCCCAGTGGTCACTGGGGGCCCTTCTCACGTCCGCGGGCGGTGGTCCCCGGGGGCTCACACGCGTACCGGGCGGCATCGCCTGTACCTACGCAGGCGTACACCGGTAGGGCGGCGGAGGCTCAGGCCCGCGCGGGGCGGCTCGCCCCCGTACGACGGCGGCTCGCACCCGCACGAGCCCGGCTCGTGCCCTTACGAAAGCCGTTCACGCCGCCCGTACGACAGCGGCTCCCGCCCGGATACGTGGTGGCGGCACGTTTCTGCTGGGCCCGTCCCGACGGACCGGCACCGAAGGGACTGGCCCGTCGGGACGGGCCCAGCTGGACTGGACCGGCCTCGCCGGACCGCCTCCGCCGAACCCGCGGAGCGCTCAGCTCTCGTCGGCGTGGGAGACCGCGCGGCGCGCGTCCGCGTCCAGGACGCCCCAGCTGATCAGCTGCTCGGTGAGGACCGAGGGCGACTGGTCGTAGATCACGGCGAGTGTGCGCAGGTCGTCCTGGCGGATCGACAGCACCTTGCCGTTGTAGTCGCCGCGCTGGGACTGGATCGTCGCCGCGTAGCGCTGGAGGGGGCCCGCCTTCTCGGCCGGGACCGTGGCCAGCCGCTCCAGGTCGAGGACCAGCTTGGGCGGCGGCTCGGCGGCGCCGCCGGGTGTGGTGCCCGGCAGCAGCTCCTGCACCGGCACGCCGTAGAAGTCCGCCAGCTCGGCGAGGCGCTGCACGGTCACCGCGCGGTCACCGCGCTCGTACGAACCGACCACCACGGCCTTCCAGCGGCCCTGGGACTTCTCCTCGACACCGTGGAGGGAAAGGCCCTGCTGGGTGCGGATGGCCCGGAGCTTGGCCCCGAGCTGTTTGGCGTATTCGCTGGACATATAGCTCCCCGGCACTGTGTCTACGCGGCCGGCTCGGGTGCCGAGCCGCGCGGCTGGTAACTCACTGTGAGGTTACGCAGCGTTACTCTGCTGCGTCAAGCCGAATGGTCCGCACCGACTCTTCCGTGGTAGTGCCGACCGATTGCGCCAAGCGGGTGATCCGGGGTCCTCGGGAGGGTGATCCGGGGTGACCTGGGGGTGTGCCGTAACGTTTCGCGCGGGCCTGCTACCGTAGACGGCGCAATCTCGACGTCCTTTAAGGTCCGTCCCGTGAGGCGGAGAAGGAGGTCCGTTTCGTATGGACAACCAGCAAGATCAACAGCAGCAGGGCGAGCAGCGGGAAGCGGAGCATGACACGTCCGCGTCCGAGGCGCGGCCCGTGCTCGAAGGCCCCGACATCGCGCGGGTCCTGACCCGTATCGCCCACGAGATCGTCGAACGCGCCAAGGGCGCCGACGACGTGGTGCTCCTCGGCATTCCGACCCGCGGCGTCCATCTCGCCCGCCGGCTCGCCGCCAAGCTCGAAGAGATCACCGAGCGCAAGGTCCCCTGCGGCGCGCTGGACATCACCATGTACCGCGACGACCTGCGCATGCACCCGCCGCGCGCCCTGGCCCGCACCGAGATCCCCGGTGACGGCATCGACGGCCGGCTCGTCGTCCTCGTCGACGACGTGCTGTTCTCCGGCCGCACCATCCGCGCCGCCCTGGACGCGCTCAACGACATCGGGCGCCCGCGCGCGGTGCAGCTCGCCGTCCTGGTCGACCGAGGCCACCGCGAACTGCCCATCCGCGCGGACTACGTCGGCAAGAACCTCCCCACGTCGCTGCGGGAGACGGTCAAGGTCCAGCTCGCCGAGGAGGACGGTCGCGACACCGTGCTGCTCGGCGTCAAGCCGGCCGCTCCGGGCGGGCGTCGGTAGCGAGCGAGCGGCGTACGGCACGGGCCGTACGCCGCACCCGTGTGCCCCGCTCCTCGCCACCCCGATCCGCCTCGCCCGAATTCTCCCGAAACTGAACTGCCTTACGGAGCCTGAAAGATGCAGCGTCATCTCATCTCGGCCGCCGACCTGACCCGCGACGACGCCGTGCTGATCCTCGACACCGCCGAGGAGATGGCCCGGGTCGCCGACCGGCCGATCAAGAAGCTGCCGACCCTGCGCGGCCGCACCGTGGTCAATCTCTTCTTCGAGGACTCGACCCGGACCCGGATCTCCTTCGAGGCCGCCGAGAAGCGGCTGTCCGCGGACGTCATCAACTTCACCGCCAAGGGGTCGAGCGTCTCCAAGGGCGAGTCCCTGAAGGACACCGCCCAGACCCTGGAGGCGATGGGCGTCGACGCCGTCGTCATCCGGCACGGCGCCTCCGGGGCCCCGTACCGGCTCGCAAACTCCGGCTGGATCGACGCGGCCGTGATCAACGCCGGGGACGGCACCCACCAGCACCCCACCCAGGCGCTGCTGGACGCCTTCACCATGCGCCGCCGGCTGGTCGGCCGGGACGCCGGACTCGGCCAGGATCTCGCCGGGAAGCGCATCACCCTCGTCGGCGACATCCTGCACAGCCGGGTCGCCCGCTCCAACGTCGATCTGCTGCACACCCTCGGCGCCCACGTCACCCTGGTCGCCCCGCCCACCCTGCTCCCGGTCGGCATGGAGAACTGGCCCTGCGAGGTGTCCTACGACCTCGACGCCACGCTCCCCAAGTCCGACGCGGTGATGCTGCTGCGCGTCCAGCGCGAGCGGATGAACGCGGCCTTCTTCCCCACCGAGCGGGAGTACTCGCGCCGCTACGGCCTCGACGGCGACCGCATGGCGCGGATGCCCGAGCACTCCATCGTGATGCACCCCGGCCCGATGGTCCGCGGCATGGAGATCTCCGCCGAGGTCGCCGACTCCCCGCGCTGCACCGTCGTCGAGCAGGTCGCCAACGGCGTGTCCATCCGGATGGCCGTGCTGTATCTGCTGCTCGGCGGCAACGAACCCGCCGTGACCCCCTCCCGTACCGCCGAGTCCGCCGCCCCCGCCGCCCCCGTCACCAAGGAGAAGTAACCGACATGAGCAAGATCCTGATCCGTGGTGCGAAGGTGCTCGGCGGCGAGCCGCAGGACGTGCTGATCGACGGCGGGACGATCGAGGCGGTCGGCGCCGGACTGCCCGCCGAGTTCGCCGAGGTCATCGAGGCCGGCGGCAAGGTGCTGCTGCCGGGCCTGGTCGACCTGCACACCCATCTGCGCGAGCCGGGCCGCGAGGACTCCGAGACCGTGCTGACCGGCACGCGCGCGGCGGCCTCCGGAGGCTTCACCGCCGTCTTCGCCATGGCCAACACCTTCCCCGTCGCCGACACCGCCGGCGTGGTCGAGCAGGTCTACCGGCTCGGCCGGGAACACGGCTACTGCGACGTCCAGCCGATCGGCGCGGTCACCGTCGGCCTGGCGGGCAAGCAGCTCGCCGAGCTGGGCGCCATGCACGAGTCGGCGGCCGGCGTCACCGTCTTCTCCGACGACGGCAAGTGCGTCGACGACGCGGTGATCATGCGCCGCGCGCTGGAGTACGTGAAGGCGTTCGGCGGGGTCGTCGCCCAGCACGCCCAGGAGCCGCGGCTGACCGAGGGCGCCCAGATGAACGAGGGCGTGGTCTCCGCCGAACTGGGGCTGGGCGGCTGGCCGGCGGTGGCCGAAGAATCGATCATCGCCCGGGATGTCCTGCTCGCCGAACATGTCGGATCCCGCGTCCATATCTGCCATCTGTCGACCGCGGGCTCCGTGGAGATCGTCCGCTGGGCCAAGTCCCGCGGCATCGACGTCACCGCCGAGGTCACCCCGCACCACCTGCTGCTCACCGACGAACTGGTCCGCACCTACAACCCGGTGTACAAGGTCAACCCGCCGCTGCGCACCGAGCGCGATGTGCTCGCCCTGCGCGAGGCGCTCGCCGACGGCACGATCGACATCGTCGCCACCGACCACGCCCCGCACCCGCACGAGGACAAGGACTGCGAGTGGGCCGCCGCCGCCATGGGGATGGTCGGCCTGGAGACCGCGTTGTCAGTGGTGCAGGAGACCATGGTGGACACGGGCCTGCTGGACTGGGCCGGCGTCGCCGACCGGATGTCCGCCGGGCCCGCCCGGATCGGACAGGCATCCGGACACGGCCGTCCCGTCTCGGCTGGTGAGCCCGCCAACCTCACCCTCGTCGACACGGAATACCGTGGCCGGGTGGACCCCGCGGGCTTCGCCTCGCGCAGCCGCAACACCCCGTACCAGGGGCGTGAGCTGCCGGGCCGTGTCACGCACACCTGGCTCCGGGGCAAGGCGACGCTCGTCGACGGGAAACTCACGTGACAACTCTGCATGTACTGGCCACCGACCTGCACGGTCTGGCAGCCGACCAGAAGTCGGCCGAGGTGACCGACTGGGCCGCCCGCGTGGGCTGGATCGTGGGCCTCGCCCTGTTCGTCGCGCTCGTGTACTGGCTGATGCGCGAGGGCTGGAAATGGCGCGGCACCCTCCAGGGCGACGTCCCGGAGCTGCCCGCCGCGCCCGAGGACCCGGGCCCGGCGACACTGACGATGACCGGCCGCTACCACGGCTCGACCACGGCCGGCCACTGGCTCGACCGCATCGTGGCGCACGGCCTGGGCTCCCGCAGCCGCGCCGAGCTGACCCTGACGGACGCGGGACTGGACGTCGTACGCCCCGGTGCGAACGACTTCTTCGTCCCCGCCGAGCGGCTGCGCGAGGCCCGGCTCGACAAGGGCATCGCGGGCAAGGTGCTCACCGAGGGCGGTCTCCTGATCGTCACCTGGGAGCACGGGGACCGGCTGATCGACTCCGGGTTCCGCTCCGACCGGGCCGCCGAGCACGGGGAATGGGTCCACACGCTCAACAACATGATCAAGAAGACGGAAGGCGCACGATGACAACCTCCACCAGGGGAGCCGTCAAGGTTCCCGCCGTACTCGTCCTGGAGGACGGCCGGATCTTCCGCGGCCGTGCCTACGGGGCCGTGGGGGTGACCTTCGGCGAGGCCGTCTTCTCCACCGGCATGACCGGCTACCAGGAGACCCTCACCGACCCGTCGTACCACCGCCAGGTCGTCGTCATGACCGCCCCGCACGTCGGCAACACGGGCGTCAACGACGAGGACAGCGAGTCGCAGCGCATCTGGGTCGCCGGGTACGTGGTGCGCGACCCCGCGCGCGTGCCGTCCAACTGGCGCTCCCGGCGCTCGCTGGACGAGGAGCTGACCGCCCAGGGCGTCGTCGGGATCTCCGGCATCGACACCCGCGCCCTCACCCGGCATCTGCGCGAGCGCGGCGCCATGCGCGTCGGGATCTTCTCCGGCAACGCCCTGCCCGACGACGGCACCCTGCTCGCCGAGGTCCGCCAGGCCCCCGAGATGACCGGCGCCGACCTCTCCGCCGAGGTCGCCACCGAGCAGGCGTACGTCGTCCCCGCCATCGGCCCCGACGGCGCGGCCGTCCCGATCGGCACCGCGCGGTTCACCGTCGCCGCCGTGGACCTCGGCATCAAGGGCATGACCCCGCACCGGATGGCCGAGCGCGGCATAGAGGTGCATGTGCTGCCCGCCACGGCGAGCGTCGAGGACGTGTACGCCGTCCGGCCCGACGGCGTGTTCTTCTCCAACGGCCCCGGCGACCCCGCCACCGCCGACCACCCGGTCTCCGTGATGCGGGCGGTGCTGGAGCGCGGCACCCCGCTCTTCGGCATCTGCTTCGGCAACCAGATCCTCGGGCGCGCGCTGGGCTTCGGCACCTACAAGCTGAAATACGGCCACCGCGGCATCAACCAGCCGGTGCAGGACCGTACGACCGGCAAGGTCGAGGTCACCGCGCACAACCACGGCTTCGCCGTGGACGCCCCGCTCGACCGGATCTCCGAGACCCCCTACGGCCGCGCCGAGGTCTCCCACGTCTGCCTCAACGACGACGTGGTGGAGGGCATCCAGCTCCTGGACCGCCCGGCCTTCAGCGTCCAGTACCACCCCGAAGCGGCAGCCGGCCCGCACGACGCCGCCTATCTCTTCGACCGCTTCACATCCCTGATGGAGGGCCAGCGTGCCTAAGCGCACCGATATCCAGTCCGTCCTGGTCATCGGCTCCGGCCCGATCGTCATCGGCCAGGCAGCCGAGTTCGACTACTCCGGCACGCAGGCGTGCCGCGTCCTGAAGGCCGAGGGCCTGCGCGTCGTCCTGGTCAACTCCAACCCGGCGACGATCATGACGGACCCGGAGATCGCCGACGCCACCTACGTCGAGCCGATCACCCCCGAGTTCGTCGAGAAGATCATCGCCAAGGAGCGCCCCGACGCCCTGCTGCCCACCCTGGGCGGCCAGACGGCCCTCAACACCGCGATCTCGCTGCACGAGAACGGGGTCCTCACCAAGTACGGCGTCGAGCTGATCGGCGCCAATGTCGAGGCGATCCACAAGGGCGAGGACCGCGAGCAGTTCAAGGTGGTCGTGGAGGCCGTCCACGCCAAGATCGGGCACGGCGAGTCCGCCCGCTCGGTGATCTGCCACACCATGGACGACGTCCTCGCGGGCGTGGACACCCTCGGCGGCTACCCGGTCGTGGTCCGCCCGTCCTTCACCATGGGCGGCGCCGGCTCCGGCTTCGCGCACGACGAGGACGAGCTGCGCCGCATCGCCGGCCAGGGCCTGACCCTCTCCCCGACCACCGAGGTGCTCCTGGAGGAGTCCATCCTCGGCTGGAAGGAGTACGAGCTGGAGCTGATGCGCGACAAGCACGACAACGTCGTGGTGGTCTGCTCCATCGAGAACTTCGACCCCATGGGCGTGCACACCGGCGACTCCATCACCGTCGCCCCCGCGATGACCCTCACCGACCGCGAGTACCAGACCCTGCGGGACATCGGCATCGCCGTGATCCGCGAGGTCGGCGTCGACACCGGCGGCTGCAACATCCAGTTCGCGGTGGACCCCGAGGACGGCCGGGTCATCGTCATCGAGATGAACCCGCGCGTGTCGCGGTCCTCGGCGCTCGCCTCCAAGGCCACCGGCTTCCCCATCGCGAAGATCGCCGCGAAGCTCGCCGTCGGCTACACCCTGGACGAGATCCCCAACGACATCACCCAGGAGACCCCCGCGTCCTTCGAGCCCACGCTCGACTACGTGGTGGTCAAGGCCCCCCGCTTCGCCTTCGAGAAGTTCCCGCAGGCCGACTCCACGCTCACGACCACCATGAAGTCGGTCGGCGAGGCCATGGCCATCGGCCGCAACTTCACCGAGGCGTTCCAGAAGGCCCTGCGCTCGCTGGAGAAGAAGGGCAGCCAGTTCACCTTCACCGGCGCCACCGGCGACAAGGCGTCCCTGCTGGCGGAGGCCGTACGGCCCACGGACGGCCGGATCAACACCGTCATGGAGGCCATCCGCGCGGGCGCCACGCCCGAGGAGGTCTTCGAGGCGACCCGGATCGACCCCTGGTTCGTCGACCAGCTCTTCCTCATCAAGGAGATCGCCGACGAACTGACGGACGCGCCCGAGCTGACCGCCGAGCTGCTCGCCGAGGCCAAGCGGCACGGCTTCTCCGACCAGCAGATCGGCGAGATCCGCGGCCTGCGCGAGGACGTGGTCCGCGAGGTGCGGCACGCGCTGGGCATCCGCCCGGTCTACAAGACGGTCGACACCTGCGCCGCCGAGTTCGCCGCGCGCACGCCGTACTTCTACTCCTCCTACGACGAGGAGACCGAGGTCGCGCCGCGCGAGAAGCCCGCCGTGATCATCCTGGGCTCCGGGCCCAACCGCATCGGCCAGGGCATCGAGTTCGACTACTCCTGCGTCCACGCCTCCTTCGCGCTGAGCGACGCCGGGTACGAGACGGTGATGGTCAACTGCAACCCCGAGACCGTCTCCACCGACTACGACACCTCCGACCGGCTCTACTTCGAGCCGCTCACCCTGGAGGACGTCCTGGAGATCGTCCACGCGGAGGCGCAGGCCGGGCCGATCGCGGGCGTGATCGTCCAGCTCGGCGGCCAGACCCCGCTCGGCCTGTCCCAGGCGCTCAAGGACAACGGCGTACCGATCGTCGGCACCTCCCCGGAGGCCATCCACGCCGCCGAGGACCGCGGCGCCTTCGGCCAGGTCCTCGCCGAGGCCGGCCTCCCGGCACCCAAGCACGGCACGGCCACCACCTTCGCCGGCGCCAAGGCCATCGCCGACGAGATCGGCTACCCGGTCCTGGTCCGCCCCTCCTACGTGCTCGGCGGACGCGGCATGGAGATCGTCTACGACGAGACCCGCCTCGCCTCCTACATCGCCGAGTCGACCGAGATCAGCCCCTCCCGGCCGGTGCTGGTCGACCGCTTCCTGGACGACGCCATCGAGATCGACGTCGACGCCCTGTACGACGGCGAGGAGCTGTACCTCGGCGGCGTCATGGAGCACATCGAGGAGGCCGGCATCCACTCCGGCGACTCGGCGTGCGCCCTGCCCCCGATCACCCTGGGCGGCTTCGACATCAAGCGGCTGCGCGCCTCCACCGAGGCCATCGCGCGCGGGGTGGGCGTCCGGGGCCTGATCAACATCCAGTTCGCCATGGCGGGCGACATCCTCTACGTCCTGGAGGCCAACCCGCGCGCGTCCCGCACGGTCCCCTTCACCTCCAAGGCGACCGCCGTGCCGCTGGCCAAGGCCGCCGCGCGGATCTCGCTGGGCGCGACCGTCGCCGAACTGCGCGCCGAGGGCCTGCTCCCGGCCGCCGGTGACGGCGGTGAGCTGCCGCTGGATGCGCCGATCTCCGTCAAGGAGGCCGTCATGCCGTGGTCCCGCTTCCGGGACATCCACGGCCGCGGTGTCGACACGGTCCTCGGCCCGGAGATGCGCTCCACCGGCGAGGTCATGGGCATCGACTCCGCCTTCGGCACGGCGTACGCCAAGTCGCAGGCCGGTGCCTACGGCCCGCTGCCCACCAAGGGCCGCGCCTTCATCTCCGTCGCCAACCGCGACAAGCGCTCGATGATCTTCCCGGCGCGCGAGCTGGTCGCCCACGGCTTCGAGCTGCTGGCCACCTCCGGCACCGCCGAGGTCCTCAAGCGCAACGGCATCAACGCCACGGTCGTGCGCAAGCAGTCCGAGGGCCCCGGGCCGGACGGCGAGCCGACCATCGTCCAGCTCATCCACGCCGGCGAGGTCGACCTCATCGTCAACACGCCGTACGGCACCGGCGGGCGCCTCGACGGCTACGAGATCCGGACGGCGGCCGTCGCCCGCTCCGTGCCCTGTCTGACCACCGTCCAGGCACTCGCCGCGGCCGTCCAGGGCATCGACGCCCTGCACCACGGCGACGTGGGGGTCCGGTCCCTCCAGGAACACGCCGAGCATCTGACGGCGGCCCGCGACTAGCAGCCCCGAGGGGACACCGGAAACGGTGTCCCCCTCTTGCTGAGGACCCTTGCTTGCTGAGGCCCCTTGCTGAGGACCCGCTCCTCTCGCTGAGGACCCGTTCAGGACACCAGGTGTGGTGAAGGACTCCATGTACAAGATCTTCTTCAATCTTCTCTTCCGGCGGATGGACCCCGAGCAGGCCCATCACCTGGCCTTCCGCTGGATCCGGCTCGTCGCGCGCGTCCCCGTGCTGCGGACGTTCGTCGCCGCCGCGCTGGCCCCGCGCCACGAGGAACTGCGGACCGAGGCGCTCGGGCTGCGGATGCACGGGCCGTTCGGGCTCGCCGCCGGGTTCGACAAGAACGCCAACGCCGTCGACGGCATGTCCATGCTGGGCTTCGACCATGTCGAGATCGGCACGGTCACCGGCGAGGCACAGCCCGGCAACCCCAGGAAGCGGCTGTTCCGGCTGGCGCCGGACCGGGCGCTGATCAACCGGATGGGCTTCAACAACGACGGCTCGCTCACCGTCGCCGCGCGCCTGGCCTCCCGTGAGCCCGTCTTCCGGACGGTCGTCGGGGTGAACATCGGCAAGACCAAGGCGGTGCCGGAGGCCGAGGCGGTGAGCGACTACGTGAAGTCGGCCGAACGCCTGGCCCCGTACGCGGACTACCTGGTCGTGAACGTCTCCTCGCCCAACACGCCCGGACTGCGCAGCCTCCAGGCCACCGAGGCGCTGCGCCCGCTGCTGACCGCCGTGCGCGAGGCCGCCGACCGGACCGTCACCGCCCGGCGGGTCCCCCTGCTGGTGAAGATCGCCCCCGACCTCGCCGACGAGGACGTCGACGCCGTCGCCGACCTGGCCGTGGAACTGGGCCTGGACGGGATCATCGCCACCAACACCACCATCGCGCGCGAAGGGCTGGGCCTGCGCTCCGCCCCCTCCCTGACCGAGGAGACCGGCGGCCTGTCCGGCGCCCCGCTCAAGAACCGCTCCCTGGAGGTGCTGCGCCGCCTCTACGCGCGCGTGGGCGACCGGATCACCCTGGTGGGCGTCGGCGGCGTCGAGAACGCCGAGGACGCCTGGCAGCGCATCCTGGCCGGCGCCACGCTGGTCCAGGGCTACAGCGCCTTCATCTACGAGGGCCCCTTCTACGCCCGCGCGATCCACAAGGGCCTGGCCGCGCGCCTGCGGACCAGCCCGTACGCCACCCTCGCCGACGCGGTCGGCGCCGACGTCAGGAAGGCCGCGGCATGATCCAGGAGCCTTTCGGCGCCCGGCTGCGGCGCGCGATGGACGCGCGCGGGCCGCTGTGCGTCGGCATCGACCCGCACGCCTCGCTGCTCACCGAGTGGGGCCTGAACGACGACGTGGCCGGTCTGGAGCGGTTCAGCCGGACGGTCGTGGAGGCCACCGCGGACCGGGTCGCCGTGCTGAAGCCGCAGAGCGCGTTCTTCGAGCGGTTCGGCTCGCGCGGGATCGCCGTGCTGGAGCGGACGGTGGCTGACGCCCGCGCGGCGGGCGCCCTGGTGCTGATGGACGCCAAGCGCGGCGACATCGGCTCCACCATGGCCGCCTACGCCGAGACCTTCCTGCACAAGGACTCCCCGCTGTTCTCGGACGCGCTGACCGTCTCGCCGTTCCTCGGCTACGGCTCGCTCGCCCCGGCCGTGGCGCTCGCGCGCGAGAGCGGCTCCGGCCTGTTCGTGCTGGCGCTGACCTCCAACCCGGAGGGCGGCGAGGTGCAGCGCGCCCTGCGCGCGGACGGCCGGGACGTGGCCGCCACGATGCTGGCCCACCTGGCGGCGGAGAACGCGGTCGAGAACGCTGCTGACAACGCGGCCGAGAACGCGGGGGAGGAGCCGCTCGGCTCCTTCGGCGCGGTCGTCGGGGCCACGCTGGGCGATCTGTCGTCGTACGACCTCGCCATCGGCGGTCCGCTGCTCGCGCCCGGCATCGGGGCCCAGGGCGCGGCCGTCGCCGATCTTCCGAGGCTGTTCGGGGCGGCGGTCCGCGCGGTGGTGCCGAACGTCAGCCGGGGAGTGCTGCGGCACGGGCCCGACGCGGGGGCGCTGCGCGCCGCCGCCGAGCGGTTCGCGGGGGAGGTCCGGGAAGCGCTGGAGGGGACGGGGTAGGGGCCGGGTGGAGGGGCGGGCGGGGACCCGGCCCAGGGCGTGGGAGGGGGTGCCCGAGGGACGGGATCGACGTCCCGGTGGAGTGCTGGATAAACGTCCGATGACTGGCCGGGAGGGCTCCTGAGGCTGGATACATCCTCAAATCCGGGGCAATATGTCTGCAATGTACCGTCCTGCCAGAGGCTGACCAGGACTTTTCCGCTGTTCTCGCTGACTCTGGCGGACTTGACCGCTAGTCTCCGACGAGAGTGAACGGGCAAAGCGTGTTGCTCGTGGCTCCCCAGGTGTGGGGCGACTAGGTTCCTCACCGGTCCGTATCCGACAGTTCGACATCCGAGGTGACGTAGGCGTGGCTCTTCCGCCCCTTACCCCCGAACAGCGCGCAGCCGCGCTCGAAAAGGCCGCCGCGGCTCGCCGGGAGCGGGCCGAGGTCAAGAATCGACTCAAGCACTCCGGCGCCTCCCTGCACGAGGTCATCAAGCAGGGCCAGGAGAACGACGTCATCGGCAAGATGAAGGTCTCCGCGCTCCTGGAGTCGCTCCCCGGCGTGGGCAAGGTCCGCGCCAAGCAGATCATGGAGCGCCTCGGCATCTCCGAGAGCCGTCGTGTGCGCGGTCTCGGGTCCAATCAGATCGCCTCGCTGGAGCGTGAGTTCGGCAGCACCGGCAGCTGAGTCCGGACCACTCCGGCTTTGCTGGAATAATCGCAGCATGGCTGCAACATTCCGGGGGACGACCCCCGAGCCCCCGGACGCACGTCCGCGGCTGACCGTGCTCTCCGGCCCCTCAGGGGTCGGCAAGAGCACGGTCGTCGCTCATCTGCGCAAGGCACACCCCGAGGTCTGGCTCTCGGTGTCGGCGACGACCCGCAGGCCGCGCCCCGGCGAGCAGCACGGCGTCCACTACTTCTTCGTCACCGACGAGGAGATGGACAAGCTGATCGCCAACGGCGAACTGCTGGAGTGGGCCGAGTTCGCCGGGAACCGCTACGGCACTCCGCGCGCGGCCGTCCATGAGCGGCTGGCGGCGGGCGAGCCCGTCCTGCTGGAGATCGATCTCCAGGGCGCCCGGCAGGTCCGTGACTCCATGCCGGAGGCCCAGCTGGTGTTCCTGGCGCCGCCCAGCTGGGAGGAGCTGGTGCGCAGACTCACCGGGCGGGGCACCGAGCCCCCCGAGGTGATCGAGCGCCGGCTGGAGGCCGCGAAGATCGAGCTGGCGGCCGAGCCGGAGTTCGACACCACCCTGGTCAATACCTCCGTCGAGGATGTGGCGCGTGAGCTGCTAGCCTTGATGGATGTTGTGTGAGCGATCGTGATGTGATCACGGCCAGTGCTTCCACTCCTTGAAAGCTCCACCCACCCATCGGAAGGTTAGAGCGTGTCCTCTTCCATCTCCGCGCCCGAGGGCATCATCAACCCGCCGATCGACGAGCTTCTTGAGGCCACCGACTCGAAGTACAGCCTCGTGATCTATGCGGCCAAGCGTGCCCGCCAGATCAACGCGTACTATTCGCAGCTCGGCGAGGGTCTCCTTGAGTACGTCGGTCCGCTGGTGGACACCCACGTCCACGAGAAGCCGCTGTCGATCGCCCTTCGCGAGATCAACGCGGGGCTGCTGACGTCCGAGGCCGTCGACGGCCCGGCGCAGTGAGCGGTCCGCGCGACGGACAGTGACGCGTCCGACAGTGATGCGGCATACAGTGACGCGATAGGCAGTAACGCGATAGGCGGTAATTCATACGATTTACTGCTCGCGGCAGACTTTTCCACAGGCCCGGCGACATTTCGCCGGGCCTGTGGTGTGTCATAGAACCCGTACGTGATCGCGAACCCGGGGAGAGACGGTGGACAAGCCCAAGGTCGTGCTGGGGGTCAGCGGTGGCATCGCCGCCTACAAGGCGTGCGAGCTGCTGCGCCGACTGACCGAGTCCGGCCATGACGTCCGGGTCGTGCCGACCGCGTCGGCGCTGCATTTCGTGGGCGCCGCCACCTGGTCCGCGCTCTCCGGCCACCCCGTCTCCACGGAGGTCTGGGACGACGTCCACGAGGTGCCGCACGTGCGCATCGGACAGAGCGCCGACCTGGTCGTGGTCGCCCCCGCCACCGCCGACACCCTCGCCAGGGCCGCCCACGGCCTCGCCGACGACCTGCTCACCAACACCCTGCTCACCGCCCGCTGCCCGGTGGTCTTCGCACCCGCGATGCACACGGAGATGTGGGAACACCCGGCGACCCAGGAGAATGTGGCGACACTGCGCCGCCGCGGCGCCCTCGTCATCGAACCCGCCGTCGGCCGGCTCACCGGCGTCGACACCGGCAAGGGCCGGCTCCCCGACCCCGCCGAGATCTTCGAGGTCTGCCGCCGGGTGCTCGCCCGGGGCGTGCGCGAGCCCGATCTCGCCGGGCGCCATCTGGTGGTCAGCGCCGGCGGCACCCGGGAGCCGCTCGACCCGGTGCGCTTCCTCGGCAACCGCTCCTCCGGCAAGCAGGGCTACGCCCTCGCCCGCACCGCCGCCGCGCGGGGCGCCCGGGTGACCCTGATCTCCGCCAACGCCGCGCTGCCCGACCCGGCGGGCGTGGACGTGGTCCGGGTCGGCACGGCCGTCCAACTGCGCGAGGCCGTCCTCAAGGCCGCCGCCGACGCCGACGCGGTGGTCATGGCCGCCGCCGTCGCCGACTTCCGGCCCGCCGTGTACGCCCAGGGGAAGATCAAGAAGCGGGACGACCACGGGCCCGACCCCATCGCGCTGGTACGGAATCCGGACATCCTCGCGGAGATCTCCACCGAACGGGCCCGGCCCGGACAGGTGATCGTGGGCTTCGCCGCCGAGACCGACGAGGTGCTCGCCAACGGCCGCGCCAAGCTGGCGCGCAAGGGCTGCGACCTGCTGGTGGTGAACGAGGTGGGGGAGCGCAAGACCTTCGGTTCCGAGGAGAACGAGGCGGTTGTGCTGGGCACCGACGGCTCCGAGACCCCCGTACCGTACGGGCCGAAGGAGGCCCTGGCCGAAACCGTGTGGGACCTGGTGGCGGCGAGACTGCGCTGAGGCGCCCACCCCTCACCCCCTCGCCCACCCCACCGGTCACATTGGCGCGTGGCGCCCCTGGCCAATGCCGCCCGGCATTGGGCAGAATGCCCGTGCCGCAGGTCACAGGGGATCCGAGAGGCGAGACAGATGGGCCCGCGGCGGAGCGCGACCGATAAACTGTTCTCGGACGCGGCCGGGCGCAGCTCCCGACCCGTCCGCCAATGATCAGCCAGCAGCCGCTGCAACCTCAGGGAGCGTTGTGTCCCGTCGCCTTTTCACCTCGGAGTCCGTGACCGAGGGTCACCCCGACAAGATCGCTGACCAGATCAGCGACACCATTCTCGACGCGCTTCTGCGCGAGGACCCGACCTCCCGGGTCGCGGTCGAGACCCTGATCACGACCGGTCTGGTGCATGTGGCCGGAGAGGTCACGACCAAGGCTTACGCGCCGATCCCGCAGCTGGTCCGGGAGAAGATCCTGGAGATCGGCTACGACTCGTCCAAGAAGGGCTTCGACGGCGCCTCCTGTGGTGTGTCGGTGTCGATCGGCGCGCAGTCCCCGGACATCGCGCAGGGCGTCGACACGGCGTACGAGAACCGGGTCGAGGGCGATGACGACGAGCTGGACAAGCAGGGCGCCGGCGACCAGGGCCTGATGTTCGGCTACGCGTCGGACGAGACGCCGACGCTGATGCCGCTGCCGATCTTCCTGGCGCACCGTCTGTCGAAGCGCCTCTCCGAGGTCCGCAAGAACGGCACGATCCCCTACCTGCGCCCCGACGGCAAGACGCAGGTCACCATCGAGTACGACGGCGACAAGGCGGTCCGCCTGGACACCGTCGTCGTCTCCTCGCAGCACGCGTCGGACATCGACCTGGAGTCGCTGCTCGCGCCGGACATCCGCGAGTTCGTGGTGGAGGTCGAGCTGAAGGCGCTCCTGGACGAGGGCATCAAGCTGGACACCGACGGCTACCGACTGCTGGTCAACCCGACCGGCCGCTTCGAGATCGGCGGCCCGATGGGCGACGCCGGACTGACCGGCCGGAAGATCATCATCGACACGTACGGCGGCATGGCCCGGCACGGCGGCGGTGCCTTCTCCGGCAAGGACCCGTCCAAGGTCGACCGCTCGGCCGCGTACGCGATGCGCTGGGTCGCGAAGAACGTCGTGGCGGCCGGCCTGGCCTCCCGTTGCGAGGTTCAGGTCGCCTACGCGATCGGCAAGGCCGAGCCGGTCGGTCTGTTCGTGGAGACCTTCGGCACCCACAAGGTCGAACCGGAGAAGATCGAGAAGGCCATCGACGAGGTCTTCGACCTCCGCCCGGCCGCCATCATCCGCGACCTGAATCTGCTGCGCCCGATCTACGCCCAGACCGCCGCGTACGGCCACTTCGGCCGCGAGCTGCCCGACTTCACGTGGGAGCGCACGGACCGCGTGGACGCGCTGCGCACGGCCGTGGGGCTGTAGGACAACCGGTTCGCGTGAGGCCCGGTTCCCTTCGGGGATGCTGTTGGTTAATTCGGGCGTGTGCGTGACGTCGGCCTTCGAGACCTG
>NZ_JBHTZD010000033.1:53445-81245 GCF_042790455.1 Streptomyces sp. NPDC056734 | reverse complement strand
TTGATTCATCAAATATGCAGGTCGGAAGGGGGCGGACTCCATTGAGTCCGCCCCCTTCGTCGTTGCCGTGCTGGATGGATGCTGGTGGTTTTTCTGACGTGATGTCAGGTAATCAGGTCTCGTAGACGGTGGACCGATGTCCCACGTGAACGACCCAGACCACCAGTTCTCCGTTGTCGATCGTGTAGACGACGCGGTAGTCGCCCACGCGCAGGCGGCGACGTTCGGGCTGAGACACGAGCGCGGTGGTGTTGAAGCCGAGAGGGTCGGTCTCCAGCTCGGTCAGCTTGGCCAGGATGCGCAGCGCCATTTCGCGAGGGATCTTCCTCAGCTCGGCCTGCGCCTCGGGCCGGAAGACGGTTCGGTACTCACTCACCGCGAGCCAGCGTCTCCCTCATGACATCCTCGATCGGGATACCGGGTGCCGGATTGGCCATGCGCTCGTCGATGATCCGGTTGATCTCGCGCTCTTCCCACTCCTGGTACTTGCGCAGCACCTCGATCGATACCACGGCGGCGACCTGCTTGCCGCGCCTGGTGATGACGGTGGGCACGTCGTCTCGGTCGGCTCGCTCCACGACCTCGGCCAGATGCGCCCGGACGTCGCGGATGGACTCTATGGGCAGTGGCTGTGTCATGCGCCCAAGTGTACTGAGTGTCCCAGGTGTACACAACGGCTCATGATTGCTAGAGGTCCCGGGCAGGTTCGGCTGGATGAACTGACCCGTACCCAGCCCCCTGCGGGGCGCCAGGCAGATGGGAACGGGGAGCGTCGCTCGGGCGGCGCGGTTCACGCAGCCCCGTCCTCGCTCCGCGCTCCGCTCGTCGCTTCCGTGACGAGCAGAGCGCGGCCGCTCAGGGTGATCCGGCCGCCGTCGGACAAGATGGTTGGTTACGGAAGACCATCGCCGCTTGATCTCTGTTCCGAGGTGGTCAAACCCCGGCGGCCCACCGAGAAAGGCCCGCGTCACATGCCCGCCGACCAGACATCCTGGGACGCCGCGGTACGCCACCTGTACAGGGACGCGTACGCGTACATCGCCACTGGCCCCGTCGCCATGACGACTGGACGCTCGATGTCACGGAGCTGATGGCCCGGTCCGTGCCGGACCCCCGGGGATGGGCCCGCGTCGATGACGCGGCGGAGGACCCCGAGCGCCTGGGGAACCCCCGGTGGCCCTTCGCCGTCCATCCCCCGGAGTGCCTCACGCCGCGCCTCCGGGAGATCGACCGGGACAGTTCCGAGAACCTGCTCCTGGCCCTCACCGAGGGCGGCTGCACCCTGTCCAACCTCCGGTACTTCGAGGAGTCCGCAGACGGGCTGAGGGCGATGGCCCGCACGATCCTGGACCGTTACGGGGACGCGGCCGCCTATCGCACCAACGTCAGCAAGACCGGCAGCGCGCCCGGCACACTCGACTTCACGCTGGAGGGTCTGGGGTACAACCCCATGAGCGTCTTCACGGAGGACTGCGGCCTTGTTGTCGTCTCCGCCACCGAGGTCGGCCTGTTCTGGAACTTCAACGACCTGTGACCCGGCTGCTGATCCCCTTTCGAACATAGCTCTGACCAGGTCATCCACCCCCGGCTCGCCCAAGGCACCCGGGTCCGCCTCACCATCGACGCCGCCCGGCCCTCCCGTGAGGAGTTCGTGGGCCGGGTCCAGTTGGAGGGCGACCTGTCGGCGGGGCACGGGCCCGTCGGCGTCCGCGCGGGGCACGTGGTGCTGCGCCGCGAGCCGTCGGGTCCGCATGGCTTCGTCGTCCATACGGCCCTCCCGTCCTACCGGTAAGGGCTGCCCGCGCATGTCCATGAAGCCCCTCGAACACGAGCGCGGGAGATGCCGGTATCGCGGGGCCCTGACAAATCGATATGCGCTGCGCGGCGATCTTTGGATCTCCGCCACGATCGTCATGAAGGGGTAGGGGCGGGAACCGCAACGCCCGCTGTCGGACGAAGCGTCGGGGAACCCTGCCAACACCCAGGTACTCAGCGTGCCCATTTGGTCGCCGACCGGTCGCATCCGGCGGCTGGATCCTGGTTGGATCCGCCCAGATTCTCGGCCGTTTCCCCAGGTCAAAAATCGAGGCCCGACATTCCGGTTCAATGTGCAGCGGGCTCGTACCGACACGTCGCTGATCTAGCAAACGTGCAGGTCGCGGAGAGTTCGGCCTTGTGGAATCGAGTCGCTGGTCTTTCCTGGACTGGACTGGACGGGATGGGTGGGATGGGGATGGGGCTGGGGACCCTGACCCCTCGTCACCTGTCATCATCCCTGCTCATCCCTGCTCATCCCTGCCGTGCTGAGACCCGGTGAGGTCCCAGTGCTGGATCGCGGGCCCCATCCACGCAGGGGCGTGCGGGAGGTTTTGACGGGCTCACGCTCGGGTCAGCTTCCGTCTTCGTCGTCCTCGTCCCGTGGGGGAGGTGCGGCGGGCCGGTGCGTGCTCTGCGAGGTGTCCCCGAGGTACGGAGGTGTCACGTCGTCCTCGCTGGTCTCCCACCAGCCTTCGTTCCGTTCGCCTGCGCCGCTCTCCGGCGCCCTTGGCGTGAACGTGCCCGCGTCCGGGTCCGTGCCCGCGTCCGGGTCCGCGTCGGGGAACGGCGAGCCCTCGGGGGCCGGGAAGCCTGGCGACCAGGGCCCCGTGGTACCCCCATCGCCCGGAGACCCACCCCCACCCGCCGGTTCCTCGCCCTCGCCCTCATCGGGTGTGGAGAGAAGGGTCCGCCTAATGTCCTCGGCGGCCTCGTCCAGCCCCGCCGCCTCCAGGCTGCGCACCACACGGTGCACGAACACCGTGTACTCGTCCATGTCCGGCTTCAGACCCACCGCCGCCAGCAACAGGAGCAGCCGATCCGAAACACTCACTTCCTCCTCGCGGTCGAATGGGCCTCCGCTCTGGCCGTCCCCGCCC
Organism: Streptomyces sp. NPDC056734; assembly: GCF_042790455.1. Taxonomy (NCBI): domain Bacteria; kingdom Bacillati; phylum Actinomycetota; class Actinomycetes; order Kitasatosporales; family Streptomycetaceae; genus Streptomyces; species Streptomyces sp. NPDC056734. The sequence goes on along the minus strand of NZ_JBHTZD010000033.1, from coordinate 78,330 downwards.
CACAGCGGGCCCCCGACGGTCTGCACGCTCCGCGCGTCCACGGGCGGGACGAGCAGGTGGCGGAAGAGCTCGGGCACCTCCTCGTCGTTGGCCGCTGCCGAGATCTGGGCGAGCGGGCCGATCATGTCGACCGCCTTCTCGATCTCGTTCTCGTGGCGGGCCAGCCACCACACCACCGCGCTGCCCGTGCTCTTGAGCACGTCGTCACCGAGGTAGCGCCGTTTGTTGCGCTCGTGCTGACGCTCGTACTCCCAGAGCTCCTCATCCTTGCGAAGGTCGTTCAACTTCCGCAGGCGCTCGCGGTCGGCGGGGGTGAGGGTCAGCGTCACATCGGCCGCCAGGGCCGTCACCCGGCCGCTCCGGTCCGGGAGCGGGACGCCCAGTTCCCCCTCCAGGAGATACCGTGCGAAGTTCGCCCGGCCGGGCACCTCGCGGCGGACGATCTCCAGGGCCCGGCTGACGATCGAGGACACGGCGAGAGCCGGGCCGGCCTCGTCGGACCGGTGGGCGTGGTCGGGGACCGGCCTCCACCACACGGTGGCGGAGAAGAGGAAGTCGTAGCCGTCGGCCGCGCTCGGCAGTGCCGCGTCGACCAGCCGCGTCTCCTGGTACGGCTGCTCGGTCGGCGCCGCGGGCGGCTCGGGTTCCCCGGGCTCATACGGATCGGCCGACGCGTGGCCACCACTGAGAACCGTCATCACGAGCAGCAGGGAACCCGAGGCCGTGACCATGGACATGAAGCCCCACAGCAATGCCGACCAGTGCAGGAGGCTTCCGAGCATGGCCGGTGCGAGGCCGCAGAGAGCGACGAACAGCAGGCTGGGAAAGCGGTGTTTCATCGTGCCTCTTCCGTGGTCGGTGGCCTGACGCCCGTACTCTCCGTACTCTCCGTACGGACGTACTGCGCGGTGTCGATGTGCTGCCAGAAGAGGGCGGCGACGGCCGCCCGGGACGGATGGCGCGCGGGCCCCGCCCAGTTGTGGGCGATGGCATAGAGGCGGTGGAGAGCCGGTGCGCGGCCGTGCGTCGCCCCGACCATCACTTCCAGTGCCATCTCCCGCGTGCTGTCACCCGCCACGGCGTCCAGCCAGCTGCTCACCAGGGGATTCCAGAGCTCCGTCGGCGGCTGGGCGAAAATCGCTTCCCAGCCCAGGAACAGGTCCGGCCATGGGGGCGGGCCCGGTGCCCGGTCGCTTCTCAACAGCCCCATGAGCAGCCGGAAGTGCGGCTCCGCCCCGCGCGGCTCCCGGCGCGTCCGGTCCCGCACCCGGTCGATCAGCAGCCGGTAGAGCCGACGGTCGCGACCGGCGAGGTCGAGAAGTGCCTCCTGGGCCTCGCGCGCCGCCTCCCCCTTGCGTACGGCGAGGTAGTGGAGCCGCACCATCGCCTGATCCGGGTGGGTCGCGCCGAGGCTCTGGAGGCAGGCGGTGGTCAGGGTGCGGACGAGACCGTCCGACAGGGGGCCGGACCTCGCGCACTCGTACATCCGCCTGCGGAACCATCCCCCGAACCTCTCGTGGCTGAGGCCGAGTTCGAGGGCCGCCACGGCTCGCGGGTCGTAGGACGCCCCGGTCGCGCGGTCCGACCAGCGCACCACGAGGTCGAAGAGGTGGTCGGGCCGCCCCACGGCCAGCGACCGCTCGCCGAAGCGGACGACGATGTTCACCCGGTCGTCTGTGGTCAGACCACGCAGCCCGGCGGCCTGACCGATCCAGTCCCTGAGGTCGTCGCGCACCCCGGGGAAGTTCGCCCAGAAGTACGTCCGTACGGCGTCGGCGTAGGCCAGCCGCCCGAAGTGGAGCCGTCCGTCCGGGTCCCGCTCGATCCCGAGCGCCGCCAACCGCTCCCCGAAGTCCGTCCGCGCCAGCTCGGTCGTCGCCTCTTCCTCGTGCCCCACCGTTCTCATCAGCCCGTGCCATGCCTCGTACACGGTGTCGGCGCGGGCCTCCTCGAACACCGCCGTCGCGAGAAGCAGGGTCCGTTCGGGCGCGGTGCGGACCGCGGCCACCTGCCGGCCGACCTCACCGGCACGGTCGGTCACGGCGTGCATCGCCTGGTCGAGCCATCCCGCGAATTCGGCGCCGAACCGGCCACTGTCGCGAGCGGCTCTCACCAGCCCCGCGAGCTGCGCCAGTTCCCGCATGGGGGAGCGGTCGCACAGGTGCTGGAGGTCGGCGCTTTGCAGATCCTCGGAGTGGAAGGCCATCCGGTCCATGCGGAGGTACCGGGTGACGACGGCGAGGCCCCGGGGGCGCCCCAGCGTCACCTTGTGCGGGTCGAGATCCGGCGCTTGGGCGTGCTCCAGGCCCGACGGCAGGACGACGACCATATGGGCGCCCGCCTCCTGGACCTGTGACCGGCGAACAGCCAGGCGGCGCTGGGCCTTGACGTACGCTCCCTCGTCGGCGATCCCGGAGAGATCGAGGAGGAAACGGTCCCCCTCGCCGGGGGTGAGAGGGCTCTCGTTTTCGTCCGTGGCGGTCAGCTCCTCGAACCGGGCCTCCTCCTCGTCCGCGCCCCCGTCCTCGCCGAGCCCGTGCAGCAGCATGATCGCCGCGGCGCGGCGGCCACTGCCGGGCGGAGCATCCAGCAGCACCACCGATCCGGGCTTCTCCAGGCGGTCGGCGGCGACGCGGAAGCCTGTTGGCGAGACGAACCGGTCGGCCAGTCGCGCCCGGTCCTCGCGGGTGATCCGGAGGGACTCGACCCCCTTACGGATCATCCAGTCCGGGCCGACGCCGTAGAAGACGTTCTGGTCCCCCGCACCGTTGTTCACCGGGCCGCGCGGATCGCTGACGGTGACGCGATCCCGGTCGGTCATCGTTCGTCGTCCGAGTGCCGGTTCTCGTGCTCGAAGCGCTGGTGGACCGTGCCGCTGTTGTCGCCCGCCGTGAACTGGACCCCGGTGTTGTCACCCTGGAAGTGGGGCGCGTTGTACTGGTGTCCCCGACCGGTGTTCACGGGCCCTTGCGGCTCGTTGACGAAGGTGCCGGACAGGTCTCCGTTCAGGTTTCCGATGCCGCCACGTACGCGCTGCTCGACGTCGCGCGTGCGCATCCTGGTGCGTCCGCGCCCCTGGGCCGACTTCTTGCCGGACTTCGCCTCCGCCCGCTCCCGGGCCGCGCGGGAGTCGCGGTCCACCGCGCCCAGCTCGGGCAGCAGCCTGGCGAGGGCGTCGCCGAGCGCCGTCAGATCCGACTCGGCGTTGCGGTGGTCGAACCGCTTGTACTGGCAGTCCGCCAGCTCCCGCAAGCCCTCCGGGAGGACGGCGCGGTCGATGCGGGTGGCCTTGCCGACGAGCACGGGAATCACCAGGGTCCCGCGGTCGAGCGCGGTCTGGATCTCCCGACGGGTCCAGTCCTGCTCGGCTTCGAGGGCGGGGCGGCCGTCGGCGCCTCGCACCTCCGCCCAGCGCAAGCCCATCACGGCGAGGAGCGCTTCGCACTCCTCCACGGCCTTGACCAGCTCCACCGGAAAGCGGTGTCCGGGCTCGATCGAATCGCTGGCGAAGAAGATCCGCTCGCCGCCGAACCGCCGGGCAAGCTCCCGGGCGATCATGGTGGCCGCGGATTCCTCGTCGCCTGTGCGGTAGTTGACGAAGACGTCGGGCATGAAGGTTCCCTTCGTGAGAGGAAGACGGGATGAATGGGTACGAGCGCGGGGGCTGCCGATCGGGTCTCCGAGGCCCCGGTCAGTCCCGGGCCATGAAATTCCGGCCGTGTGACGGCATGGCGCGTCCACGGGTGGGTGTACGGAGGGAAGTGCGCCGTTGCCCGCGCGTCACGGGCAGCCCGGAGGAAACGGGCGTGGTGCTACGCGCCGGACGGGATCAGAGGGGCCCGCCGAGGATCGTGGGATCCGGGGCCGGAGGGGCCGGGAAGTCCGGCGAGCCGGGCGGCTCAAGCCGGTGTCGGTCGTGGAACCGGGTCAGCTGTGCGTGGGGGCGAGTACCCGTGCCAGCGCCGGTTGCAGATCGCGTACGGCACGGCTGCTCCGGAACCGGGAGAGTTCGCGCGCGAGACGCCGGATGTCGCTGTTCACCGTCGCCGAGGGTACGGCCGGCATCACCGCTAGGAGTTCCCCGGCGATCGTGCACGCGTGCTCGACCTCTCCGGAGGCGGCGTGGGCCAAGGACCTGCGGAAGCCGTACCGGGCGCGGGTGCGCAATGCGTGCGGCGGGAGGTGGCGGCACTCCCGGTCGAGGACTTCGGCCGCTGCCTTGGGGCGACCGAGGTCATACAGGCACCAGCCGGTCGTCATCGCCGCCGGATCGCCGACGTGGGTGGTGCCGATCACGGGCTCGGTGCCGCTGCGGGCATCGTCACGGCCGAGGAGTTCCCGCGCCCTGTCGAGGCTGCGGAGGCAGTCGCGTTCGTCGCCGACGAGCGCGTGTCCCTGCGCCTCCCGCTGGGCGGCGAGTCCCCGGATGCGCGGCGGGAGTTCGTCGCTCTGGGCCCGGCGGGCCAGGGTGACCGTGCCTGTCGCGTCCCCGTCGTAGAGCGTGACCAGGGCGCGTCGCACGAGCGCGTAGGAACCGAGGTACGGATCGCCTCCGGCGCGCGCCAGTTCGGCGGCCTCACCGGTCCAGCCGAGCGCCGCGCCGCTGTTCCCGGCCTCCTGGGCCATCCAGCCGGTGAACTCCGCGAACCGCGACGCGAGCAGGAGCGCTGGGGCCCGAGTCGCGGAGGGGGTGTCGGCGGCCAGCCCGGTGACCGTGTGCGTCTGTGTCTCCAGCAGGGGAAGCAGGACCTTCGGCGCGGTGGACTGGCCGAGCCTTCGTAGCTGCTCGAACTGTGTGCGGAAGGAGGCAAGGAGGGGGTCGGCGGCAGAGGACGCCTGACCGCCGAGTTTCAGGCCGAGGTCGATCAGCGCCCCTGTACCCGCCCCGAGAACGGCTCGGCGCCCGACGCGCCAGGGGCTCGGTGTGGCCGGGGTTTCGGTGGGATCCGAGTCGGTCTCCGAGTCGGTCTCGGGACGGACGGCCAGGCGCTGTAGCTCGCCCTTCGCGCCGAGGAAGGCGTCGCACCGCCGAGCCAGTTCGGGGGATGCGGAACGCTCACCGCGCTCGACCTTGCTGAGGTGTCCCTTGTCGTAGTTGAGTGCCACGGAGAATTCGGTCAGAGTCAGCCCCGCTTCCTGTCGTAAGCGACGAAGTTCCGGGCCAAAAGGCGAAGTTGTGCTCATCATTGACCTCCCCTTGAACAGCGAACGTGAGAGCCATGCGCCTCACGGGGAACTCTTGTTCAACGTCCACTAATCGACACCAAGGCCGACGATGAACACCCGGCGTGACGGAGTCGTCGCGCTTGGCATCCGAGAGTGAGTTTGGCACGAGGAGCGCCTCAAGAATCGGGGTTCGACGGGGTTGCCCGTTGCCTCTTCTCTTCTCCGTTCTTCTCCGTTCTCGTCCGTCTGTTCCTTTGCTGCGAACGGGGCTGCCCGTTACCGGAGCAAAGTGATCGATAACGGCACGGGAGACGGCTCTTCACACACGGTCACGGCGACGGCGTCCGGCCCGCCTCTGGGTGAAGGACGCGCGCGGGCCCTACCCGGCGGTCGCCCTGGACCGCGACGGCGCTCAGGCGGACGCGGTGACCTCCGGCTTCCGGCATCTGCTCGGCACGGGGCTGCTGACCGTCTCGGCGGGCTTCGAGGCTCGCTTGCCCGGACCTTCGCGGGCCAAGGTACGGGGGAGTCCGCTCACCCGGCCCCGTACCCGGCGTCCTGCCGTCCGCAGGCGTGGGCGGCGGCGGGCTCGGTGTCCGTGCTCCAGTCGGCCCTGGGCCTGGAGGCCGATGTCCCCGGCGGCACACTCACCGTCTCACCCGGAACTGGCCTCGGCGTTCACGCCCCTGACGGTGACGGGGCTGCGGGTGGCGACCAGGGCCCGGACGCGGGTCAGCGGTCGCTCACCCCGACTCATCCCATGGGCATCGGGCGGCCAGCCCCTCGCCGACGATGCCCGCCCTCACACCCCGTCGACCGCCGTCCGCGTAAGCCCCGCCAGATACACATCCAGCGCCTGAACAGGCTCCGCCACCGTCCGGACAGTTCCCGTCGGCTCCTGAGCAGGCCCCGCCAAGTCCCCCCGCAGATCCCACCACCGTACGGCGCTGATCTCGTCGTTCGGTTGGAAGGGAAGGGACGGATCCCGTGCCCGGCCGGTGAACACGGCGCCGTACTCGGCCCGTCGGTCCGGGGCCAGGGCGAAGCGGGCGTAGCCGGTGAACCGTAGCTCTCCGGCGGGCAGCTGGCCGGACTCCTCCCGTAGTTCCCGCACGGCGGCCTCCCGGGGGGTCTCGCCGGGGTCGATCAGGCCGCCGGGCAGTTCCCAGGCGTCGCGGACGCGGTGGTGGACCAGCAGGACCCGGCCGGTGTGCCAGAGGGCGACCAGCGCCAGGGGCAGGGGCGCTCGGCCAGGGGTTCGGTCTCCGGCGTGCGCAGGAACGCCGTCAGCTCGTTGCCCCGTGCGTCGGTCGCGAGGGTCATGGCGTGAGCAGGCCCGGCGGCAGCGGCGCGGTGCGCGGCCGGGCCGTCGACTCCCGGGTGATCAACCGGGAGTCGACACGGACCGTCCGAGGCTCCGGCAGCGCGTCGCCGGTGGCGATGGGAACCAGCCCGGCGACCCGGCGAAGGCGGCGGCCCTGGTGCTCGCGGCGCTGGGCGCGCGGGACGCCCCGCTGCGGCTGCCGCCCGGCGACGACGCGGTGAGCGCCGTGCTCGATCACGCGGAGCGGGTCCGGGCCGACGTCACGGCCTGGGAGAAACGGACGCGGAACACGGCCCTGGACGGCTGAGACCCGCCCGTACGGGGGTCGGTGGCGGGACCGCACCACAGCACGGCGCGCGGGCGGGGGAGAGCGATTCCCGGCCGCGCGCCGTGCTGTGGAGTGTCATGTCGGGCGCGTGGCACGGGTGTTACGTCCGTGCGGGGCCCCTTGTGCATTTTCTGTGGAGGCAGCAATGTTTCGGCTGACACACCGGCACGCAATCTGAATTGACATGGACCTGTCATTCGGATCGCCCCTTCACGGGTTCGCGTGCCCCGGCACCCCCACATACCGGCGCACCACCGATGAGGAGGACCCCTCGGATGGCAGTGATGCGTACTCCCCACAGCACGGCCCATGGCACAGCACCCGGCACAGCACCTGGCACGGCACCCGGCACGGCCCACCGCGCGACCGGCTCCACCCGGCGAAGACTGACGGCGATCAGCGCGTTCGCCTCGGCGGCCCTGGCCGCCGGCCTCGTCTCCGCCCTCCCCGCGGGCGCGGCCCCCGCCGCTGAAGGGCACATCCAGTACGAGGGCGCGGCGAACGCCGTCGCCGACAGTTTCATCGTCACCCTCAAGGCCGACCACGCCCGCGCGGGCACCGCCGCGGGCAAGGCCATCACCGACAAGTACGGCGCGAGCATCGAGCGCACCTACACGAAGGCGCTCAACGGCTACGCGATCGAGGCCACCGAGGCCGAGGCCAAGCGCCTCGCCGCCGACCCGGCCGTCGCCTCCGTGGTCCAGGACCGCACCTTCAGCATCGAGGCGACCCAGCCCAACCCGCCCTCCTGGGGCCTGGACCGCATCGACCAGCGCAATCTCCCGCTGAACAGCTCCTACACCTACCCGGACACGGCCGGAGCGGGCGTCACCGTCTACGTCATCGACACCGGCGTGCGCATCACCCACAGCGACTTCGGCGGCCGGGCCAGCTACGGCTACGACGCCATCGACAACGACTACATCGCCCAGGACGGCAACGGCCACGGCACCCATGTCGCCGGCACCGCCGCGGGCACCGCCCACGGCGTCGCCAAGCAGGCGAACATCGTCGGCGTGCGCGTCCTGAACAACGCCGGATCGGGTACGACCGCCCAGGTCGTCGCCGGTATCGACTGGGTCGCCCAGAACGCGGTCAAGCCCGCCGTGGCCAACCTGTCCCTCGGCGGCGCCGCCGACACCGTGCTCGACACGGCCGTCCGCAACGCCATCGCCTCCGGCGTCACCTTCGCCGTGGCGGCGGGCAACGAGGCGACCGACGCCTCCACCCGCTCGCCCGCCCGGGTCGCCGAGGCCCTCACCGTCGGCGCCACCACCTCCACCGACGCCAAGGCCAGCTACTCCAACTACGGCACGATCCTGGACCTGTTCGCCCCGGGCTCGACGATCACCTCGGCCTGGAACACCAGCGACACCGCCACCAGCACCATCAACGGCACCTCGATGGCGAGCCCGCACGTGGCCGGAGCGGCGGCACTCCATCTGGCCGCCAACCCGACGGCCACCCCGGCCCAGGTCTCCACGGCCCTGACCACCGCGGCCACGCCCAACGTCGTCACCAGCCCCGGCACCGGCTCCCCGAACCGGCTGCTGTACGTCGGCAGCGACACCCCGAACCCGCCCGGACCGCGGTTCGAGAACACCGGTGACTACGCGATCGCCGACAACACCACCGTCGACTCCCCGGTGACCGTCTCCGGCGTCAGCGGCAACGCGCCCGCCGCACTGGCCGTCGAGGTGCACATCGTGCACACCTACATCGGTGACCTTCAGGTCCAGTTGATCGCCCCGGACGGCACCGCGTACACCCTCAAGGCGTACGGCACCGGCGGCAGCGCGGACAACATCGACACCACGTACGCCGTCAACGCCTCCGCCGAAGTCGCCAATGGCACCTGGCGGCTGCGGGTCAGCGACAACGCGGCCGTCGACATCGGGCGCATCGACGCGTGGGCGCTCCAGTTCTGAGGCCATGAAGCCCTGACCCGGTTCGCCCGACCTACCTGACACCCTCGTCCTCGCGGACGGCGCCGGTCGCCCGGCCCGCCGCGAGGACGAGGCACGTCCGGTTCCCCGCGGCCCCCTGACTTCCGCGACTTCCGCCCCCGCCGCCCGAATTACCCCCTTCTCGCCCTCTTCTCGCCCTCCCCGTAACCACATTCCGTTCGTGTGTTCCCGCCGCATACGATGCCCGGACCCGCGCGTCCCGTCGCGGAACCCCCCGAGTCGTCCCAGCCAGGAGCACGGCACCTGTGTCCATACCCCCGCCGCCCTCAGGCCCGCAGCCGCCGCCCGGCTCCTATCCGCCGCCGGGCCCGTATCCGCACCCGGGCCCGTATCCCCAGCAGCCGTGGATGCCGTACCCGCCCCAGCGCCCGTCCGTCAACGCGCTGGCCGTCGTCGCGCTGGTGCTCGGCGTCCTGTGCCTGGCGCCCGCCGTCGGCCTGGTGCTCGGTCTGGTGGCGCTGGCCCAGATCCGCCGCACGGGCGAGCGCGGCAAGGGCATGGCGATCACCGGCGCGGCCCTCTCGACGGTGGGCCTGGTGCTGATCACGCTGTTCTTCACCACGGGCGCGTCCTCCGACCTGTGGGACGACGTCCAGGACAACGTGCGCGAGAGCAGCGGGCTGTACGTCGACAAGGGCACGTGCTTCAACACCCCGAACGGCACCTCCGAGGGCGTGATGTACGACGTCGAGGAGGTGCCCTGCGCGGCGGAGCACGAGGCCGAGGTGTTCGCCACGGTCACCCTGCCCGACGGCGCGTTCCCCGGCGACACCCGGATCGCGGAGCTGGCCGACGAGCGCTGCTACGCGCTGGAGGGCGACTACGCCATGGACACCTGGGCCCTGCCGGAGCATGTGGACCTGTACTACCTCGTCCCGATCAGCAGCAGCTGGGCCCTCGGCGACCGGGAGATCACCTGCTTCTTCGGCCATGTCGAGACCGGCGGCACGCTCACCGGCTCACTGCGCGCCGACGAGACCACCCTGGATGAGGACCAGGTGACCTACCTCACGGCCGAGCGGCTCCAGAACGAGGCCATGGACACGGTCCCCGAGGAGTACGTCGAGGACGATCTGCCGGGGCATCAGCAGTGGGCGGGGCGGCTCGACTCGGCGCTCGGCGAGCAGATCGCGGCCCTCGAAGGGCACACCTGGTCCGCCGATGCCGAGCAGCCGGTCGCGGACCTGGTGGCGGAGCTGCGCGAGGCCCGGGAGGCATGGGCGACGGCCGCCGGGACGGACGACGTCGACACCTTCTACGTGCACATGGACAAGGGCTTCGAGCTGACCGACCCCGAGCGCACGGTCACCGCGCGCGAGGCTCTGGGGCTGGCCACGACCCCGCCGTCGTACGACCTGGACGACTCGGACTCGGGCGGCACCGGGGGCAGCGGCGCGGACACGGGTGAACTCGACGTGTGAGCGCGACGAGAACGGGGAGAAAGTGCCTGCGTAAAGCAGGCCCCGGCCCGGCGTCATCACATCGAGTGATTCTCTGGCCTTTGCTTGCACCGCACAACCCACGGTTGCGACGCTGTTGCTGTCTGTACGACCTGATGGGAGCGGCCAGTGACATTCGGTGAGCAGCCGGCGTACCTGCGCGTCGCGGGTGATCTCCGCAAGAAGATCGTCGACGGTCAGCTGCCGCCGCACACCCGCCTTCCGTCCCAGGCCCGCATCCGCGAGGAGTACGGCGTCTCGGACACGGTCGCGCTGGAGGCGCGCAAGGTGCTGATGGCCGAGGGCCTGGTCGAGGGCCGCTCCGGGTCCGGGACGTATGTCCGGGAGCGGCCGGTGCCCCGCCGTATCGCCCGCTCCGGGTACCGCAGCGGCAGCGGGGCCACACCCTTCCGCCAGGAGCAGGCCGACGCCGGGGCGCGCGGCACCTGGGAGTCGGGCAGCGCGCAGACCGAGGCGGGCGGGGCCATCGCCGAGCGGCTCGGGATCCCGGCCGGGGAGCGGGTGATGCGCACCAGATATGTGTTCCGGGAGGCCGGTGAGCCGATGATGCTCTCCACCTCCTGGGAACCCCTCTCCGTCACCGGCCGGACGCCCGTGATGCTGCCCGAGGAGGGCCCGCTGGGGGGGATGGGCGTGGTGGAGCGGATGGCCGCGATCGACGTCGTCGTGGACAACGTGACGGAGGAGGTCGGCGCCCGTCCCGGACTGGCGGAGGAACTGCTCGCCCTCGGGGGTGTTCCCGGCCATGTGGTGATCGTCGTCCAGCGCACGTTCTACGCCTCCGGGCTGCCGGTGGAGACGGCGGACGTGGTGATCCCGGCGGACCGCTACCGGGTGGCGTACCACTTGCCGGTGCGTTAGCGGGCCCGGGTGGAGCGCTCCCCATGTCGGAGTGCGCTCCTCATGACCCAGCGCGCGCCGTCGCGCAAGCCCGCGTGCGGTGACCCGCTCGCCGGAGGCGTCTCACGGGTTATGGTGACCCGCCGTTTGCGCAGGTGGCCGGGGCGGTTCGAGGGGCGGCGCGCAGGGGGATGCGCGGGAGTGCGCGGACGGCGCGTTCGGCGGCGTGCGCCCCCTGTGTCCTGGCTGGTTACGTGCCTCTTTGTGAAAAGCCGTATTCGCTGCGTGAAGGTAAGGCGTAGGCTCGGGCATATGCGGAATGCGGTTTCCTTATCGGGTGGGGCTCGGCCGAGGACGCGGGTGGGGACCATACGCGTCGGGGCACAAAGGGGCGGTGGGGCGCGATGAACGACAGCACGGTCATACTTCCCTGGCACGTGATACGGCAGGACGACAACGGCAACCGCTACCGCGTGGGGAGATACGCCACCCGCGCCGAGGCCCAGGACATAGCCGACAGCCTCGACAGCCGGGGCCACAAGCAGCTCTATTTCGTGGAGCGCATCGACGGCCCGAACGGCACGGACGGCCCACCGGATTGACCCTCTGTCGGCGGTCGAGGGCCCCGGGTGCCGAGCGCCTGACCGGCGAGGTGCCCGTCCGGTGGGGCAGCTGTCCGGCGAAGCGCCCGGCTGGCGATGCGCCCAAGGACGGAGCGCCTGACTGGCAGGGGCTCGGCTGACGAGGTGTCCGGCTGGTGAGTGACCTGTCGGGTGAGGCGCCTGATGGGCGAGGCGTCCGAGGGGTGGGGTCCCTGTTCGGTGACCCGCCTGTTCGGTGACCCGCCTGTTCGGTGACCCGCCCGGCCGGTGAGGCGCCCGGCCGGTGACCCGCCCGGCCGGTGAGGCGCCCGGTCGCCGACCGGCCCGGCTGTCGGGGCGCCGATTGGTGGGGCGCCCGAGAGGCGAAGGGCCTGACCGGCGCGGCACCCGTCCTGCGAAGCGCGCCGCCTGACGTAGCGCCGGGTCGGCTGAGCACACCCGCCGGCGAAGCGCGTCCAGTGGGCGTCGCACGCGCTCCGGCTAGGCTCCGGCGCATGACCGAACGCATCGTGGTGGTGGGAGCCGCCCTGTTCGACGGCGCCCGGCTGCTCGCCGCCCGCCGCAGCGCCCCGCCCGAACTGGCCGGCCGATGGGAACTGCCCGGCGGCAAGGTCGAGCCCGGCGAGCGCCCCGAGGCGGCCCTGGTTCGCGAACTGCGCGAGGAACTCGGCGTGATCGCCCTGCCGGTGACCCGGGTCCCCGGCGAGTGGCCCCTGAGACCCCCGTACGTCCTCCAGGTCTGGACGGCCCGTCTGCTGCCGGACTCCCCGGCCCCGCGTCCCCTCCAGGACCATGACGCCCTGCGCTGGCTGGAGCCCGGCGAGATCTGGGACGTCGACTGGCTGGACCAGGACGTCCCGGCGGTCCGCGAGGCTGTCGCCGGGGGAGTGGCCGACGTACACCACGGCTGACCCCACCCGGGTCCGCCGCCGTACCCGCACCCGCACCCGCACCCGCACCCGCACCCGGACGGGTGCCGCACCTGCACCCGCCCGCACCCGCACCCGGACTCGTGCCGCACCCGTACCCGGACGGGTGCCGCACCTGCACCCGCCCGCGCCGTACCCGGGCTCGTGCCGCACCTGTACCCGGGCTCGTGCCGCACCTGTACCCGGGCTCGTGCCGCACCCGTACCCGGGCTCGTGCCGCACTCGCCGCGTGCCCCATCCGCGCTCACCCCCGACGCCACCGCAGTCCACCCGCGCGCCCACCCCATCCGCGCCGCGCCCGCAGCGCCACCGTCGCCCCGGCTGCGCCCGCGCCGCGCCCGCAGCCCACCCCGCCCACACCCCCGCCACCCCCCAACCCGCGCCGCCCGCGCGTAAATGGCCGGTTCCCGGCGCACCCCCCGGCGCACAATTCCCATGCCGCCCCCCGGGTCACGCGCTGTGTACGCCCTGGGTGCCTCGGTGCGCCTGAGCGTTTCCTTACCCGAGTCTCAGAGTCGACGGCGATACACCCACCTAAATGCCGGGTATGTGCCTATTAACCCCACGAAATCGGACAACCGTGGGCTCGGGGTCTGGGAAGTGATCGGTGTGATCGACACCGAAGGTGAGCGTGCGGAGTGGACCTTTCCCGCGGACCCGGGAGCCGTGCGCGCAGCGCGGGCCCGGGTCCGTGAGCAACTCAGCGGCTGGTCCCTGGAGAGCCTCAGCGATATCGCCGCGCTGCTGGTCAGCGAGCTGGTGACCAACGCGCTGCGGCACGCCGACGGCCCCGTGGGACTACGGCTGCGGCGGCGTCCGGGGGCGCCCGAGCTGCTCCTCGTGGAGGTCTCCGACCCGCTCCCGGACCTGCCGACCGAGCGCGCTCCCGAGCCCGAGGACGAGAGCGGACGGGGTCTGCTTCTGGTCGCCTCCTCGGCCCACCGATGGGGCACACGGCCCGACGACAGCGGTAAGACGGTGTGGTTCGAACTGGCGGTACCGGGGTGAATCGGGTGTACAGGCGGGGTGCCGCTGTCCCCTCCGCGGTTCAGGCCACCGGCGGTTCCCCCCGTGCGTGGTTCGACGCCGTGTCCGCTGGTTAGAAGACTGATGGTGTTCTCGCAGCGCGGGCCGAAATGCACCTGGCCCGTGCTGTGATCGTGAACACCGTGTTGTACGGCCCCGTAGTGCTGGATACTGCGGGCAGCCGCCACCCGGTGACCGGTGCCGGGCGCGGTGAGCTGGAGGGGACGGTTCGCGTGAGCGAGATACCAGCGAAGGCCACGGAGTCCGAGGACCCGTCGGGCCGAGCGAGGCGCGTTGCCGTACCGGCATCGGCCCGCTCGGCGGACGGCGTTCTCGCCCTGGGCGGGTCGCGGCCCGGCGACGCCCTGTGGCAGAGCAGCCCGCCCGGATCGCTCTACGACTACATCAAGGTGGCCTCCTTCTCCGTCGGCCCCGACGGACTGGTCGAGCAGTGGAGCCTGCGCGCCGAGCAGCTCTTCGGCATCCCCGCCGAACGGGCCATCGGCATGGACCCCATCGACGCCTTCCTCGACCCCGATCTGCGCGAGCGCGGCCAGCACAAGATGGCCGAGATCCTCGACGGCCGGGAGTGGACCGGGGTCGTGCCGTTCCGGACACCCCGGCACCTGGACGGCACCCCGGGCGAGGACGGGCTGGCCGAGGTGTACGTGATGCCGACCCGGGCCGAGAGCGGCGAGAAGGCCGCCGTGTGCATCGTCGTCGACGTCCGCGTACTGCGCCGGATCGAGACCGACCTCGCCGCCTCGCAGTCGATTTTCGGCCAATCTCCGTTCGGGTTCGTGCTGATCGACACCGACCTCAAGGTGCGCCGCGCCAACGCCCGCTTCGCCTCCGTCTTCGGCGGCGTCCCCGACGACCACCGCGGCCGGAGCGTGCACGACTATCTGCCCCGCTCCGAGGCCGACCGGGTGCTGGCCACCCTGCGCCGGGTGCTGGAGAGCGGCGAGTCCATCACCGACATGCACATCACCGGGTACGTCCCCGGCTCCGAGGACCGCCGCCACTGGTCCGTCAATCTCTACCGGGTGCACAGCGGCACCGGCCGTCCCATCGGCATCGCCTGGCTCGGCATCGACATCACCGCCCGCCGCGCCGCCGCCCGCGAGGCCGCCGCCGCCCGCCGCAATCTCGCCCTGCTCAATGAGGCCGGTGCCCGTATCGGCAACTCCCTCGACCTGGAGACCACCGCCCGCGAACTCCTCGACGTCGCCGTCCCCGGCTTCTGCGACCTCGCCAGCGTCGACCTCTACCAGGGCCTCCTGGCCGGCGACGAGACCCCGCCCGGCCTCGCCGACGGCAGCGCCGAACTGCGCCGCGTCGCCTACGCCAGCGCCGTCGCCGACCTGCCCTTCGCCGGTACGACCGCTCCCGTCCAGGTCGGCGCGGTCCACCACTTCGCCTTCAACTCGCCGCACGCCGACGCCCTGCGCGCCGCCCGCACCCGGTACGTCCCGGCGGAGGAGGGCGGCCTGGTGCAGTGCACCCTCGCCGTGCCGATGGTCGCCCACGACACCGTCGTGGGACTCGCCCAGTTCTCCCGTACGAAGGGCAGCGAGCCGTTCGGTGACCGGGACCGGGACCTCGCCGTCGAACTCGCCGCGCGCGCCGCGGTCTGTATCGACAACGCGCGCCTGTACCGCCGTGAGCACGAGCGCGCGCTGATACTGCAACGGTCCCTGCTGCCGCCCGGCGACCCGGTCGCCTCCGGCCTCGACATCGCCTGCCGCTACCGCCCCGGCAACGCCTCCACCGGCCGCCCCAGCGAGGTCGGCGGCGACTGGTTCGACGTCATCGAACTGCCCGGCCACCGCACCGCGCTGGTCGTCGGCGATGTCATGGGCCGCGGTCTGCGCGCCGCCGTCGCCATGGGCGAACTGCGCACCGCGGTACGCACGCTTGCCCAGCTCGATCTCGAACCCGCCGAGGTGCTCTCCCAGCTGGACGAGATCGCCCGCGGCCTCGGCACCCCCGGCGGCATCCAGCAGGCCACCCGCGCGGCCCGCCGCCCCCGCGAGGCCGACCTGTCCGAGGTGTACCTCGCGACCTGCGTCTACGCCGTCTACGACTCCGTCACCCGGCGCTGCACCTTCGCCAACGCGGGGCATCTGCCGCCGGTCCTCGTCGAACCCGGCGAGAGCGCGCTCATGCTCGACGTGCCGCCCGGCATGCCGCTCGGCGTCGGCGGTGAACCCTTCGAGGAGGTCGAGGTCGAACTCCCCGAGGGTGCGCTGCTCGCGCTCTACACGGACGGGCTGGTCGAGTCCCGGCACCATCCGCTGGACGAGGGGCTGCAAGCGTTCGTCGGCGCGCTCACCGATCCCTCGCGTCCCCTGGAGGACGTCTGCGATCACGTCCTGACGACCCTCGACACGCATCACGGCGAGGACGACATCGCCCTGCTCATGGCCCGGGTCCAGGGGCTGCCCGCCGAGTCCGTCGGCGACTGGACGCTGCCGCGTGAGCCGCGCAGTGTGGGGCGGGCGCGGGAGTACGCGCGCGGGCAGTTGCTGAGCTGGGATCTGGAACCGCTGGTCGACACCACCGAGTTGCTGGTGAGCGAGCTGGTGACGAACGCGCTGCGGTACGGGGAGGGGGAGATCCGGCTCCGGTTGCTGCTCGATCGCACGCTGGTGTGTGAGGTGTGGGACTCCGGGCTGGTGCAGCCTCGGCGGCGGCGGGCGCGGGACACGGACGAGGGGGGGCGGGGGCTTCAGCTGGTCGGGCTGCTCTCCGCGGCGTGGGGCTCGCGCCGGACGCCTCGGGGGAAGACGGTGTGGTTCGAGTTGCCCTTGCCGGACGGGGAGGGTGGGCTGACGGATCCGGCGGAGGCGTTGCTGAGTCTGTTCTAGGGGCGGGCGGTTCGGTCGTGTGCCGGGCGCGGCTTTCGTCGTGGCTGGTCGCGCAGTTCCCCGCGCCCCCAGAAGATTGCGCAGTTCCCCGCGCCCCCATAGTCCCGGCGTTGCCCTCGCCCAAAAGACTGCGCAGTTCCCCGCGCCCCTGGGAGATGTGGCGTGCCCGCGTTCCAAAGCCGCGGCGTTCGCCTTGCCCGCCAGACCGACGGCGGTGTTTCCCTCCCGCCTAAGAAACCCTTCGTGCCCTCGTTCCTGGGCCGCCGTAGCTCGATGGTGGGCCGCCGGTCTCCTCCTGGTCCAGGAGGATGCCGCCCAGGACTGCCCCCGCCACCCCCGCCGCGTGGACGGATTCGTCCGCGTAGGGGTTGCCGTGGGTGCGGACGTCCTGTTCGGCGAGGTCGCGGGACAGGCGGGCCTTGGTGTCGGCTTCGGCGGGGTTGGTGGTGAGGAGGCGGAAGGCCGTTGCCAGATGGGTGCGGGGGGTGGCCGAGATGGCCGCGCGGTGGGTGGTGATGTACGCGTCCGTCGTCGCCGTCGTGCTGCGGGCCAGCAGGGAGGCCGCTGCCGTCAGGGCTGCGGAGCGGTCGTTCGTGGAGAGGAGCGCCCGGCGCAGGAGGGCCAGTGGGTCGTGCGGAGTCTTCGCCACCAGGTCTCTTCGTACGGGAGTTACGGCCGCCTCGGACTCCGTCTCCGCCTCGGTCAGCGCGGTCGGCAGGAGGGCGTCGGCGGCGGTGAGGTCCCGCGCGAGGCCGGTCACCGCGTCCAGCAGGACCGCCGCCTGGGCCACCGCCCCCTCGGCGGCCCGTAGCTCGGCCGCCGCCGGGTCGGGTTCGCCAAGGTCGGAGCGCTGGTGGGACTGGTTGAGGCGCAGGGCGGCGAAGACCAGCCGGTCCCTGGCCTGCTCGACGAATCCCGCGACGGGCGCGAGCGCCCCGGGTCCGTGGCGGTGGGCGAGGTCCGTGAGGGTCCGCTCCGCCGGGATGACCCGGGCCGTCAGGTCGCGGAAACGGGTCTCCGCCCGCTCCAGCGCCGGGGCGAGGTCGCTCTCCAGGCGGCGGGCCGCGTCGAGGGCGGGCGCCTGCGCGTCCAGCACCCGGCCCGCCTCCTCGCAGCGCCCGGCGATCCCGGTGAGCGCCTGACGCCGGGCGCCGTCCTCCTGCGGTACGCCGTCGTCGTACCGCTCGCGGATCGCGAAGGCCGCCGACAGTTCCGTCTCGGCGTGGCGCAGGGCGTGCCGGAAGGGGGCGGCGGTCCGCTCGTCCCAGCCGGCGGCGGCGAAGTCCAGTTCCTCGCGGCTGGCGCGGACGCTGTCGTCGGCCGCCACCAGCAACGCCCTCGCACGGTCGTCCAGTGGAGGGAGGAGGGGCGTGGCGGACGCGGGCGCCGCCGGTGTCGTACGGCCGGTCCGGCGGTGGGTGCGGCGGAGGTAGCCGTACGTGCCCGCGACCACCGCGCCCACCGCCACCACCAGCGGCAGGGCGAGATCGGCCGCCGATGTGCCGTCCTGCTGGGCGGCCGGGCCCGCGCCGGGGGTGGCCGGGGCCTGGTCGCGCGTTCCGTGGAGCGCCAGGCCCAGCCACAGCACCGCTATCACGACGCCGACCACCGACTGGGCCAGGCGCGCGGATATGTGGGCCTTGGCCCGCCTGGGCCTGCCCCGGATCAGGGAGCGCGTCACATTTCGGAGCGTAGGGGGAGGAATACGGCTCCGCGAGCGGGGTGTGGCACCTGGATACCCGGTCGCCCGGTCGCCCTGTCACCCGGCTACGACGTGGAGCGCCTCCTGATCTTCGAGCCCAGCCACACCAGCGGGTCGTACTTGCGGTCGACCGCTCGTTCCTTCAGCGGGATCAGCGCGTTGTCGGTGATCTTGATGCCTTCGGGGCAGACCTCGGTGCAGCACTTGGTGATGTTGCAGTAGCCCAGGCCGTGCTCGTCCTGGGCGGAGGTCTTGCGGTCCAGGCCGGTCTCCGCGGCCGCGTCCAGCGGATGCATGTCCAGCTCGGCGACCCGCATCAGGAAGCGCGGGCCCGCGAACGCCTGCTTGTTCTCCTCGTGGTCGCGCACCACATGGCAGGTGTCCTGGCACAGGAAGCACTCGATGCACTTGCGGAACTCCTGCGAGCGGTCCACGTCCTCCTGGAACATCCGGTACTCGCCCGGCCCGAGATCCTCCGGCGGGACGAACGCGGGGACCTCGCGGGCCTTGGTGTAGTTGAAGCCGACGTCGGTGACCAGGTCACGGATGACGGGGAAGGCGCGCAGCGGGGTGACGGTGATGGTCTCGTCGCGTGCGAAGACCGACATCCGGGTCATGCACAGCAGCCGGGGGCGGCCGTTGATCTCCGCCGAGCACGAGCCGCATTTGCCCGCCTTGCAGTTCCAGCGCACCGCCAGATCGGGGGCCTGGGTGGCCTGGAGGCGGTGGATGATGTCGAGCACCACCTCGCCGTCGTTGACCTCGACCTCGAAGTCCTCCAGGCCGCCGCCCCCGGTGTCGCCGCGCCACACCTTGAAACGGGCCTCGTAGCCGCTCACTCGTACAGCTCCTCTTCGGGCAGGTACTTGACCAGCTCCTCCTTGTCGAACAGGGCGAGCAGGTCCGGGCGGATGGGGTCGGTGTTCTCCCGGGTGAGCGCGATCTGGCCGCGCTCGGGGCCGGTGGCGGCGAGCGCGGCCGCGGGGTCGCCGAGCGCGCAGAGCAGATTGACGTCGCGCCAGCGGCGGTCCATCTCCGGGTGGTCCTCGCGGGTGTGGCCGCCGCGCGACTCGGTGCGCTCCAGCGCGGCCCGCGCCACGCACTCGCTGACCAGCAGCATGTTCCGCAGGTCCAGGGCGAGGTGCCAGCCCGGATTGAACTGGCGGTGCCCCTCGACCCCGGCCCGGCGGGCCCGTACCCGCAGCTCGGCCAGTTTCGCCAGGGCCTGCTCCATCTCGCCCTCGCGGCGGATGATGCCCACCAGGTCGTTCATGGTCTGCTGGAGCTGCTGATGCAGGGTGTACGGGTTCTCCGGCGGCCCCGCACCCCCGGCCTCCTCGGCGGAGAACGGGCGCAGCGCCTCGGCCGCCGCCGCGTCCACCGCGCTCTCCGGCGCCCGGGGACGCGCCCCCGCCCCGGCCGCGTACTCGGCGGCGTGCCAGCCCGCCCGGCGGCCGAAGACCAGCAGGTCGGAGAGGGAATTGCCGCCCAGGCGGTTGGAGCCGTGCATACCGCCCGCGACCTCACCGGCCGCGTACAGCCCCGGCACCCCGCGCGCCGCCGCCGTGTCGGACTCGACGGCGATGCCGCCCATCACGTAGTGACAGGTGGGGCCGACCTCCATGGCCTCGGCTGTGATGTCCACGTCCGCCAGCTCCTTGAACTGGTGGTACATCGACGGCAGCCGGCGTTTGATCACCTCGGCGGGCATCCGGGTGGAGACATCGAGGAAGACCCCGCCGTGCGGGGAGCCCCGGCCCTCCTTGACCTCGGAGTTGATCGCGCGGGCGACCTCGTCGCGGGGGAGCAGTTCGGGCGGGCGCCGGTTCTTCTCCGGGTCGTCGTACCAGCGGTCGGCCTCGGACTCGGTCTCGGCGTACTTCTCCTTGAAGACGTCCGGGATGTAGTCGAACATGAACCGTCTGCCCTCGGAGTTGCGCAGCACCCCGCCGTCGCCGCGCACCGACTCGGTGACCAGGATGCCCTTCACGGACGGCGGCCAGACCATGCCGGTGGGATGGAACTGCACGAACTCCATGTTCAGCAGCGGCGCCCCGGCCAGCAGCGCGAGCGCGTGGCCGTCGCCGGTGTACTCCCACGAGTTCGACGTCACCTTGAAGGACTTGCCGATGCCGCCGGTCGCGATCACCACGGCCGGTGCCTCAAGGACGAAGAAACGGCCGCTCTCGCGGTCGTAGGCGAAGACCCCCGCGACCCGGCCGTCCTCGTCCTTGAGGATGCGGGTGACCGTGCACTCCTGGAACACCTTCAGCCCGGACTCGTAGTCGCCGCTCTCACGGAAATCCTCCTGCTGGAGGGCGACCGTCCGCTGCTGGAGGGTGCGGATCAGCTCCAGGCCGGTGCGGTCGCCGACGTGCGCGAGCCGCGGATACTCGTGGCCGCCGAAGTTGCGCTGCGAGATCCGGCCGTCCTTCGTCCGGTCGAACAGCGCGCCCCAGGTCTCCAGCTCCCACACCCGGTCCGGGGCCTCCTGGGCGTGCAGCTCGGCCATCCGCCACTGGTTGAGGAACTTCCCGCCGCGCAGGGTGTCGCGGAAGTGCGTCTGCCAGGTGTCGTGCTCATTGGCGTTGGCCATCGCGGCGGCGATCCCGCCCTCCGCCATCACGGTGTGCGCCTTGCCGAACAGCGACTTGCAGATCACGGCCGTACGGGCGCCGCGCTCGCGCGCCTCGATCGCGGCCCGCAGCCCGGCACCCCCGGCCCCGACCACGACGACGTCCCACTCCTGCCGATCGACCACGGACATCAGAAACACCTTTGCTAGCTGCTAGAAGAGGGCCGGATCGTCGAAGGCGCCGGACGCGACCAGATACACGTAGAAGTCGGCGAGCGCCACGCTCACCAGCGAGGCCCAGGCGAGCTGCATGTGGCGGGCGTTCAGCTTCCCGACCCACTGCCACATGCGGTAGCGCACCGGATGCCGGGAGAAGTGCTTGAGCTTGCCGCCGACGATGTGCCGGCAGGAGTGGCAGGAGAGGGTGTACGCCCAGATCAGCACGATGTTGACGAGGAACACCAGGGTGCCCACACCCATGTGGCCCCACTCGTAGTGCTCGTTGCGGAAGCTCAGCGCGGTGTCCCAGGTGAGGATCCCGGCGACCAGCAGGGCGGCGTAGAAGAAGTACCGGTGGATGTTCTGGAGGATCAGCGGGAAGCGGGTCTCACCGGTGTACGTCCGGTGCGGCTCGGCGACCGCGCAGGCGGGCGGGGAGGCCCAGAAGCCGCGGTAGTACGCCTTGCGGTAGTAGTAGCAGGTCAGCCGGAAGCCGAGCGGGAAGATCAGGATCAGCAGGGCCGGGGACAGGCCCCACCAGCTCCCGAAGATCTCCCAGTTGGGCCCGCCGCGCATGGGCTCGCAGTTCTGTGCCAGACAGGGGGAGTAGAAGGGCGAGACGTACGGGGCCGCGTAGTAGTGGGCGTTGGAGAAGGCCCGCCAGGTGGAGTACGCGATGAAGGCGAGCAGTCCGGCGGCGGTGGCGGCCGGCGCGAGCCACCAGCGGTCGGTGCGCAGATGGGAGGCGGCGATCGCGGCGCGGGAGGCACCGCGGACGCCGCCTCGCGGATCGGGTCGGGTGGCTGGGCGTTCCGTACCAGTTGCCAACGGATGACTCCGGTCGGGGTTCGGGGGCTGGGCCGCCGAGCGGGCGGCCGGTTCCCCGGCCGCCCGGCGGTCTCAGGGCGCACGCCGGTCGCGAGCGCCGAGGCCCTCGTCGTCCGTGTCCACCCACAGGCTGTTGTCGTAGGGCGTGTCGGGGATGGTGACCAGCTCCGGGCGGCGCGGCGCGGCGGGCGTGGCCGCCGCCGCCCGCAGCAGCGCGACGCTCTCGCGCAGGTGCTCGCAGTCGGTACGGACCCGGCGGACATCGAGCCCGTCGCCCAGCTGCTGCTCCAGGCGCCGGACCGACCGGGCCAGGTCGTCGAGGCTCTTCTGGATCGACGCCAGTTCGTCGTGCACGGACATCACGTGACCTCATTTCCGTCGGAATCTCCGTCGGAACGCGGCTCCGGGCCGGCGTGGACGGCGACGTTCATGCGCCTGCGAGTGTCGCGCGTCACACCGGCCGCTGGGAAGGGACGTGCACCGATTGGCCGAGGCGTACGGGTGTGCAGCCCCGGCGGCTGGGCCGCCCGGGTGACATTCCCCGCGTCGGCGCCGTGTCGCCCCGCGTTGCCGAACCCTTTCCTCTTCAGTGGCCGTATATGGAGAAATCATCCGATCAACTCCATATACGTAAATTACCGGCCACTCATGACCATAACTCCCGCGGTTCCCCGGAGGTAAGCAGAGATGTCCCACCCCGTCGGTCCGCGCGCGGTGCTGCGCTCGGTCGTCTTTCTCACCGCGGGAGCCCTCGCGGTGACGGCCCTGTCCGGCTGCGGCTCGGACGACCCCTCCGGCAAGCCGCTGGCCGGTCAGGACATCGCCCCGGCCGCCCGGGACCAGGTCGCCGACACCGGCACCCTGCGCTGGGCGGTGGACGCCGTGCCGGAGACGCTCAACGCCTTCCAGTCCGACGCCGACGCCACCACCACCAAGGTCGCGCAGGCCGTGCTGCCCTCGATGTTCCGGCTGGACGCCAACGGCCGCCCGGAGGTCAACGCCGACTTCCTGGAGTCCGCCAAGGTCGTCAAGACCGAACCGCGCCAGGTCGTGCTCTACAAGCTCCACCAGCAGGCGGTCTGGAGCGACGGCCGGGAGATCGGCGCCGCCGACTTCGCCGCCCAGTGGCGGGCCCTGAACGGCAAGAACAGCTCCTACTGGACCGCCCGCAACGCCGGGTACGACCGGATCGCGCGGATCGAGCGGGGCAAGAACGACCTGGAGGTCCGGGTCACCTTCGCCAAGCCCTACGCCGACTGGCGCTCGCTGTTCTCCCCGCTGTACCCGAAGGAGGTCATGGGCACCCCGGACTCCTTCAACGACGGGGCGCGGACCAAGCTCAAGGTCACCGCCGGGCCGTTCGCCGTCAAGAAGATCGACCGCAAGGCCGACGAGATCACGCTGGCGCGCAATCCGCGCTGGTGGGGCGAGCCGACCAAGCTCTCCCAGATCGTGCTGCGGGCGGTCCCGCGCGACGAGCGGACGACCGCGCTGGCCGAGGGCAGGGTCGACCTCGCGGAGGTCGACGCGCCGGGGGCCCGCAAGATCGAGCCGGCGGCGCCGAAGGGCGCGGCGGGGGCCGAGGGCGAGAAGGACGGGTCCGGCAAGGACGGCGCCGACGGCGGCAGGACGCCGGTGCGGGCACTGACCGCCGAGGAGCGGGCGCTCAGCGGCTTCGAGGTCCGCCGCTCGCTGGAGCCCGCGTACACCCAGCTCGCGCTGAACGGCGAGGAGGGCCCGCTGGCCGACGAACGGGTGCGCCGGGCGGTGGCCCGCGCGCTGGACCGCGAGAAGCTGGCGAAGCTGGTCCTCAAGCCGCTGGGCCTGCCCACCAAGCCGGTCGGCAGCCATCTGGCGCTGTCCGGCCAGGCCGCCTACGCCGACAACAGCGGGGCCCTGGGCGACCAGGACACCAAGGAGGCGCGGGCGCTGCTCGCGGACGCCGGGTGGGTGCCGGGAGCGCCGAAGGGCAAGGGCGACAAGGCGGCCGGGGCCAGGGGCGAGGAGTCCAAGGACTCGAAGGACGGCTCCTCGGACGGCTCGGGGAGCGACGCCGAGGACGAGTCGCCGGGCGGGGACGACGGTACGTACATCGTCGGCGAGGACGGCAAGGCGCGCAGCGACTCCGGGCAGGACGTCGAGGACGCCGCGCGGCACCGCACGGACGGCGCCGCGCATCTGGCGCAGGACGGCAAGCAGTACGTCGGCGACCAGCTGCAGCAGGGCGGGGCACCGGGGGCGTACGCGCCCAAGGGCACCGCGGCTCCGGCGGAGGTCCCGGCCGGGCCGGTGGCCAAGGACGGCAAGCCGATGAAGCTGCGGTTCGTGGTGCCGTCGGGCAAGGGCTCGGAGACGCTGCGGGCGGTGGCGGAACGTATCTCCAAGATGCTGGACGAGGTCGGCATCCCCACCGAGACGAAGAAGGTCGACGACGAGAGCTACTTCAAGGACCACATCGCCGCCGGCGACTACGACCTCGCGCTCTACTCCTGGCCCGCCTCCGCCTACCCCGCGACCGACGCCCGGCCGATCTACGCCAAGCCGGTGCCGGCCGCCGACGGGTCGCTGAACGTCGAGCAGAACTACACGCGGGTCGGCACGGACCAGGTGGATCAGCTGTTCGACCAGGCGATCTCGACGCTGAACGAGGGCGAGACCCGGTCCCTCATCCGCAAGGCGGACGCGCGGATCTGGGCGGCGGCGGGGTCGATCCCGCTGTACCAGCGGCCCCAGCTGGTGGCGGCGCGGAAGAATCTGGCGAACGTCGGGGCCTTCGGGTTCGAGACGCCGGTGTATCAGGACATGGGGTTCCTGAAGAAGGAGAAGAAGGCCGCGGGTAAGGGGGACTAGGTTCGGGGTGGCCGGCGAAGTCGTTCGGGCGCGGGTGGACTGTGGCTGGTCGCGCAGTTCCCCGCGCCCCTTCACGTCGGCCGGGCCGCCCCACGACTTCACAGGCCCCCCAGAGACACCTCGGCCTCCCGGAGACACTTCGGCCCCCCCAGAGACACCTCGGCCTCCCGGAGACACTTCGGCCCCCCCAGAGACACCT
>NZ_JBHTZD010000033.1:29334-53345 GCF_042790455.1 Streptomyces sp. NPDC056734 | reverse complement strand
CGGCCTCCCAAAGGCACTTCGGCCTTCCGAAGGCATCTCGGGCCCCCAAGGGCACCTAGGCCCCCCAAAAAAGCACCTCGGCCCCCCAAGGCGTCTCCCACCTGCGCCGACCCGCCCGGTGAGCCCCCGCGGCAGCGGGCCCGTACCATGGGGTGAGGCCGTGGCATGTCAAGCCCGGCATGGCCCGCGTGACACAGACGTAGAGGCGGGCCATCCTCACACTCCGGGAGTACGCCGCAATATGGCCACGCGCCACGACATCCGCAACGTCGCCATCGTCGCCCACGTCGACCACGGCAAGACGACCATCGTCGACGCCATGCTCAAGCAGGCCGGCGCCTTCGCCGCGCACCAGCTGGAGTCGGTCGACGACCGGGTCATGGACTCGAACGACCTGGAGCGTGAGAAGGGCATCACGATCCTCGCCAAGAACACGGCGGTCAAGTACCACCCGAAGGCCGGCGGCGACGTCATCACGATCAACATCATCGACACCCCCGGCCACGCCGACTTCGGCGGCGAGGTCGAGCGCGGGCTGTCGATGGTCGACGGTGTGGTGCTCCTCGTCGACGCCTCCGAGGGCCCGCTGCCGCAGACCCGCTTCGTGCTCCGCAAGGCGCTCCAGGCCCGGCTGCCGGTGATCCTCTGTATCAACAAGACGGACCGCCCCGACGCCCGTATCGACGAGGTGGTCAACGAGACGTACGACCTCTTCCTCGACCTGGACGCCGACGAGGAGCAGATCGAGTTCCCGATCGTCTACGCCTGCGGCCGGGACGGCATCGCCTCGCTGACCAAGCCGGACAACGGCACGGTCCCGGCCGACAGCGACAGCCTGGAGCCGTTCTTCTCCACCATCCTGGACCACATCCCGGCGCCGGTCTTCGACGAGGCGGCCCCGCTCCAGGCCCATGTGACCAACCTGGACGCGGACAACTTCCTCGGCCGGATCGCGCTGCTGCGGGTCGAGCAGGGCGAGCTGCGCAAGGGCCAGACCGTGGCCTGGATCAAGCGGGACGGCACGGTCGCCAACGTCCGTATCTCCGAGCTGATGATGACCGAGGCGCTCACCCGCAAGCCCGCCGAGAAGGCCGGCCCGGGTGACATCTGCGCGGTCGCCGGTATCCCGGACATCATGATCGGCGAGACCCTCGCGGACACCGAGAACCCGATCCCGCTGCCGCTGATCACGGTGGACGAGCCCGCCATCTCGATGGTGATCGGCACCAACACCTCGCCGATGGTCGGCCGGGGCGGCACCGGCAAGGGCGCCGAGAACAAGGCGGTGGTCAAGGACCGCAAGGTGACCGCCCGCCAGGTCAAGGACCGCCTCGACCGCGAGCTGATCGGCAATGTCAGCCTGCGGGTGCTGGACTCCGAGCGGCCGGACGCCTGGGAGGTGCAGGGCCGCGGCGAGCTGGCGCTGGCCATCCTGGTGGAGACCATGCGCCGGGAGGGCTACGAGCTGACCGTCGGCAAGCCCCAGGTGGTCACCAAGGACGTCGACGGCAAGGTGTACGAGCCGGTCGAGCGGATGACCGTCGATGTGCCCGAGGAGCACATGGGCGCGGTCACCCAGCTGATGGGCGTCCGCAAGGGCCGGATGGACAATATGTCCAACCATGGGTCGGGTTGGGTCCGGATGGAGTTCGTGGTGCCCTCGCGCGGGCTGATCGGTTTTCGGACAGAATTCCTGACCCAGACCCGGGGCACAGGCATCGGGCACTCCATCCACGAGGGCTTCGAGCCCTGGTTCGGCCCGCTCCAGACCCGTAACAACGGCTCACTGGTGGCCGACAGGTCCGGGGCGGTCACCGCGTTCGCGATGACGAACCTCCAGGAGCGCGGGGTGCTCTTCGTGGACCCCGGCACCGAGGTGTACGAGGGCATGATCGTCGGTGAGAACTCGCGCTCCGACGACATGGACGTCAACATCACCAAGGAGAAAAAGCTCACCAACATGCGGTCGTCCACGGCCGATGTGACCGAGTCGATCGTCCCGCCGCGCAGGCTGTCGCTGGAGCAGTCGCTGGAGTTCTGCCGCGACGACGAGTGCGTCGAGGTGACCCCGGAGTCCGTTCGCATTCGCAAGGTGAACCTGGACCAGAGGGGGCGGGCCCGCGCCGCGAGCCGGGCCAAGCACGGCTGACCCCACCCATAGCGCCCCGTACCGGGACGACAACCCGGTCCTCCGTCCACGGGGGGCCGGGTCATTCGGCGTTCCCCCGCGAGGCCCGGAGCCGAGCCCGTACGCTCGCCGGGGGATGCTTCGGATGCCGAACGCGGCCCCTGTTTCCGGGCGCCCCGGATCGCCCACCAGGACCCTTAAAGCGCTGTTCGGATATCGGTGAGCCAGCGATCAAGTTTCGGACATGTAAACCAAAAAGTTGTCCCTAGATGTCCATTTAGTCGGTTTGTCGTCTCACATGTCAAGCGCGCGCAGGTGTCGATCCTCGCAATTTTTGCTCAAAATATGCACGGTAGGGAGATCCCTATGCCTTCCGCCCTTGACGCGCGTTGATGCACTTGGCGAAAGTTCCCCCAAACCACAGAACCTGCCGGTATCTGTGCTGCGCTCAGCTCTCCAACCCCCCGGGGGAAGAACACACATGACCAGTCCAACCAAGGCCGAGGGCTCGGGGTCCGCGGTCGCCTTGGACCCTGAGCTCGAAACGACCTCCCCGGTCGCCCCGGGCGAGAAGAAGCTTGAGGGCCGTTCCCCCGGGCAGTTGATGTGGCAGCGCTTCAAGCGTGACCGTACCGGGATGCTGTGCGCAGGCGTAGTTATTTTCTACTTCGTGATCGCGCTGCTCGCGCCGGTCCTCACCAGCATCAGCGGCACCAACCCGTACACGCTCTACGGGCAGGACCCCACCTACGCCGACCAGCCGGTGCTGGATGCCTTCGGTCTGCCGCTCGGCTACTTCGGCGGAGTCTCGGGGGCCCACTGGTTCGGTGTCGAGCCGCAGTACGGCCGTGACCTGTTCGCCATGCTCGTGTACGGCATGCGCACCTCGCTGTTCATGGCGCTGGGTGTGACCACCCTGCTGATGATCACCGGTATCACCCTCGGCCTGATCGGCGGCTACTTCGGCGGCCGTACCGACTACTGGATCGGCCGCGTCACCGACTTCTTCCTCTCGTTCCCGAGCCAGCTGTTCTTCATCGCCTTCATGCCGGTGGTGACCGCGTTCTTCGTGGACCCCCAGGAGGAGACCCCCACCTACTTCCGGGCGCTGGCCATCCTGATCGTGCTGTGGCTGCTCGGCTGGATGGGCATGGCCCGGCTGGTCCGCTCGACCGTGCTGTCACTGCGCGAGCGGGAGTTCGTGGAGGCCGCCAAGGTCTCCGGCGCCTCGCCCTGGCGGATCGTCCGCAAGGAGATCCTGCCGAACATCGTCTCGCCGATCCTGGTGCAGTTCACGTACCAGCTGCCGAGCACGATCCTCACCATCGCCTTCCTCTCCTTCGCCGGTGTGGGCTTCGTGGAGCCGACCCCGGACTGGGGCCGGCTGTTCGCGGCCGGCGCGAAGTACGCGGAGACGGATCCGGCGTTCATGTTCTTCCCCGGTGTGGCACTGGTGATCTTCATCCTGTGCTTCAACCTCCTCGGGGACTCCGTACGGGATGCCTTCGACCCCAAGTCCGGTCGGTGAAGCGTCCGTTGGTGGGGGGTGGCTGCCGCCCCCGCGTCGGCCTACCGGCCGCGTCAGGCAGTACTCATGGATAACAACCGACAAGTAGGTGCATTCACCGCTATGAAGACGTTCACCTCGCGCAGAGCACGCGCGATAGTCGTCGCGCTCGCGGTCGGCTCGCTCGCGCTCACGGGCTGCTCGGAGAACACGGGCTCCGACGGCGCGGCCTCCGACCAGGACCAGGAAGACGCCGCGGCCCAGTCGTCGGCGGTCACCTACGCCGACGCCGCCGCCTCCACCGGCCCCGCCGAGGAGGTCGCCGGTGCCCAGTCCGGCGGCACGCTCATCGTCTACCAGGAGGCGGGCCTGTCCCACCTGGACCCGGGCCAGATCTATGTCTCGGACGCCGGCCAGGTCGCCAACCTGCTCTTCCGCGGGCTGACCAACTTCCAGGAGGACGGCAAGGGCGGTGTCTCGGTCGTCGGCGACCTCGCCACCGACTCGGGCACCTCGTCCGACGGCGGCAAGACCTGGACGTTCACGCTCAAGGACGGCATCAAGGACGAGAACGGCAACGAGATCACCTCGGCCGACATCCGCCACACCATCGAGCGCACCTACGCCGACTTCATCTTCGACGGCCCGAACTACGTCCAGACCTGGCTGAGCGGCGCCGACTACAAGGAAGACCTGCCCGACGGCGGCTACGGCGACAAGCACCTGCCGGACAGCGTCCTGGAGACGCCGGACGACAAGACCGTCGTCTTCCACTTCGACACGGCGCGTCCCGACCTGCCGCAGACGCTCGCCATGCCGGGCTACGGCGTCGTCCCGGAGGAGACCGACACCAAGGAGCAGTACGACAAGGCCCCGGTCTCCCTCGGCCCGTACAAGATCGAGGACTACTCGATCGGCAAGTCCCTCACGCTGGTCAAGAACGACCAGTGGGACCCGGCCACCGACGCCGTGCGCCACCAGTACCTCGACGGCTTCGACATCCAGTTCGGCATCACCGAGTCGACCCAGACCCAGCGTCTGATCGCCGACCAGGGCGACGCCAAGAACGCCATCCAGCTCACCGGCGGCGTCGAGTCCACCCAGATCCAGACGGTCGTCAGCGACGCCGAGGTCAACAAGCGCACGATCCAGGGCTACCAGCCCTACGTGCAGGTCCTGAACTTCAACCTGGACCGGGTCAAGAACAAGGACGTCCGGGACGCCATCACCTACGCGGTGAACTCCAACTCGCTGATCGCCGGTGAGGGTGGCGCCTACGGTGGCGAGGTCGCCCCGAACCTGTTCGCCCCGACCCTGCCGGGCTACGAGGCGGACTACGACCCCTACGGCCGTCTGAAGACGCCGCAGGGCAACATCGAGAAGGCCGAAGAGCTGCTCGCCGACGTCCCGGCGGAGGAGAAGACGCTCGTCTTCGCCTACTCCAACAGTGAGGCCGGCCAGAAGCGCAAGGTCGCCATCGAGGACGCGCTGACCAAGGTCGGCTTCGATGTGGTCGCCAAGGAGGTCGACTCGGCGAGCTACTACGAGCAGATCGGCAAGATCGACAACACGTACGACATCTACATCTCCGGCTGGGGCCAGGACTGGCCGTCCCCGGCCACCGTCGTCACCCCGGTCTACGACGGTTCGCTGATCGCCGACGGTTCGCCGAACTACTCGCACATCGACGACCCGAAGGTCCAGGAGCTGATCGAGAAGGCCCTGACCCAGGAGCCGACCGAGGCGCTGGCGACCTGGCAGGAGGCGCAGCACTACATCCTCGAAGAGGTCAACCCGGCCGCGCCGCTCTGGTACACCAAGCAGTTCCAGCTCTACGGCTCGAACGTCGGCGGTGCCCGCTACAGCACCGAGTCCAGCTACATCGACGTCACCCAGCTGTTCCTGAAGTCGTAGCCCTCTACGGCTGACCGCGGGAGTGCGCACCAGGCGGAGCGCACTCCCGCGGTTCCCCGCACACCTCCCACCGTCTCCGTAGAGAGCAGCCTCCCCGCCATGCTTCAGTTCATCCTCCGGCGCTTGGTCGGTGCCGTCGTCACCCTGTTCCTCATCGGTGCCGCGACCTTCTTCCTGTTCGTCGCCGCGCCGTCCGACTACGCCTCGCTGGCCTGTGGCAAGGACTGCTCCCCGCAGAGACTGGAGGAGATCCGCACGGCCCTCGGGCTGAACCTCCCGATCGCCCAGCAGTTCTGGGACTTCATGTCCGGCATCGTGACCGGCCGCGACTTCCCGCAGGGTCACTGCGCCGCGCCCTGCCTCGGCCAGTCCTTCTACTCCGGTGACATGGTCTGGGCCACGATCATGGACCGCTTCCCGCTCACGCTGTCGCTGACCCTCGGCGCCATCGTGGTCTTCCTCACCATCGGGGTGGGGACCGGCATGCTGGCCGCGTACCGGCGCGGCACCCTGGTCGACAAGATCGCCACCGGCTCGTCGATGGTGCTCAGCTCGTTCCAGATCTACTTCCTCGGCCCGATCGTGCTGCTGATCTTCGTGTACAGCACCGGCTGGGTGGAGGACCCCAAGTACGTCCCGTTCACGGAGAACCCGTTCAGCTGGCTGGCCGGACTGTGGATCCCCATGGTCGTGATGGCCACCATCTTCACCGCGCAGTACACGCGTATGGCACGCGCCTCCCTCATCGAGCAGCTCTCCGAGGAGCACGTGCGCACCGCCAAGGCCAAGGGCATGCCGAAGCGCTATGTCTTCTTCCGCTATGCCTGGCGCGGCTCGCTCATCCCCATCGTCACCGTCCTCGGTATCGACATCAGCGCCCTGCTCGGCGGCGGCGTGGTCACCGAACTCACCTTCTCGCTCCAGGGCATCGGCCGGCTCGCCGTCGACGGAGCGACCACGAAGGATCTTCCGCTGACGATGGGCGTCATGCTGTTCGGCGCCTTCTTCATCCTGCTTCTGAACATCCTCGTCGACATCGTGTACGCCTGGATCGACCCGCGCGTCCGGCTCTCCTAGGAAGAACCCCACCACCGTGACCACACTGACCAAGACCGAGGACGCCCCGGCCCCGACCGGGCCCGAGAGCTTCCTCTCGGTCCGTGACCTGCGGGTGCAGTTCTCCACCGAGGACGGCATCGTCAAGGCGGTCGACGGGCTGTCCTTCGATGTCGAGCGCGGCAAGACCCTGGGCATCGTCGGCGAGTCCGGCTCCGGCAAGTCCGTCACCAACCTGACGGTCCTGGGCCTGCACAACCCGCAGTCCACCACCGTCGACGGCGAGATAGTCCTCGACGGCAAGGAACTGGTCACCGCCACCGACAAGGAGCTGGAGAAGCTCCGCGGCAACAAGATGGCGATGATCTTCCAGGACCCGCTGACCGCGCTGTCGCCGTACTACACGGTGGGCCGGCAGCTGTCCGAGCCGTTCATGAAGCACACCGGCGCCTCCAAGAAGGAGGCCAGGGACCGGGTGGTGCAGATGCTGGAGAAGGTCGGCATCCCGCAGCCCAAGGTGCGCTTCGACGACTACCCCCACCAGTTCTCCGGCGGTATGCGCCAGCGCGCGATGATCGCCATGGCGCTGATCTGCGACCCCGATCTGCTGATCGCCGACGAGCCGACCACCGCGCTCGATGTGACCGTGCAGGCACAGATCCTCGATCTGCTGAAGGATCTCCAGCAGGAGTTCGGCTCCGCGATCATCTTCATCACCCATGACCTCGGCGTGATCTCCAGCGTGGCCGACGACCTGCTGGTGATGTACGCGGGGCGGGCCGTGGAGCGCGGCAGCGTCAAGGAGGTGCTGCGGACGCCGAAGCACCCGTACACCTGGGGTCTGCTCAGTTCGATGCCGCGCCTGGACGGCGACATCAGCCAGGCGCTGACGCCGATCCCGGGCTCCCCGCCCTCGCTGCTCAACCCGCCGTCGGGCTGCCCCTTCCACCCGCGCTGTGCCTACCCCGAGAAGGTCGCGGGCGGACTGTGCACCACCACCCGCCCGCTGCTCGGCGAGGGCCGGGCCGCCGCCTGCCATCTGACGGCCGAGCAGAAGCAGACCATCTTCATCGACGAGATCCAGCCCCGGCTGCGCTAGGGAGATTCGAGAATCATGAGCGAGAACCTCACGCTCCCCGCACAGCAGGGCGCCACCGGCACCGACCGGGAAGCCCTTCTGGAGGTCAAAGGGCTGACCAAACACTTCCCCATCTACGGCGGCTTCCCGATCAAACGCAGGGTCGGCGCGGTCCAGGCCGTGGACGGCGTCGACCTGACGGTCGGTGTCGCCGAGAGCGTGGGTCTGGTGGGCGAGTCGGGCTGCGGCAAGTCGACCACGGGCCGGCTGATCACCCGCCTCCTCGAGCCGACGGGCGGCCGGATCACCTACGCGGGGCAGGACATCACCGCCGCCTCCCGCCGCCAGCTCGCCCCGGTCCGCTCCGAGATCCAGATGATCTTCCAGGACCCGTACTCCTCCCTGAACCCGCGGCAGACCGTCGGCACGATCATCAAGTCGCCGATGGAGGTCAACGGGATCAACCCGAAGGGCGGCCGGGAGACCCGGGTCCGGGAGCTCCTGGAGCTGGTCGGTCTCAACCCCGAGCACTACAACCGCTTCCCGCACGAGTTCTCCGGCGGGCAGCGCCAGCGCATCGGGGTGGCCAGGGCACTGTCCCTGAACCCCAGGCTGATCGTGGCCGACGAGCCGGTCTCCGCGCTGGATGTGTCCATCCAGGCGCAGGTGGTGAACCTGCTCCAGAAGGTCCAGGACGAGCTGGGCATCGCGTTCGTGTTCATCGCGCACGACCTGGCGATCGTGCGGCACTTCTCGCAGCGTGTGGCCGTGATGTACCTCGGCAAGGTGGTCGAGGTCGGCGACCGGGACTCCATCTACAACCGCCCCCGTCACCCGTACACCCACGCCCTGCTGTCCGCCGTGCCCGAGGTGGAGATGACGGACGAGGCCGAGCCCCGCGAGCGCATCCGCCTCGCCGGTGACGTCCCGTCCCCGATCCACCCGCCGTCCGGCTGCCGCTTCCGCACCCGCTGCTGGAAGGCGCAGGACAAGTGCGCCTCGGAGGAGCCCCCGCTGGTCCAGCTCTCCGGCAACGGGGCCGGCCACCTCACGGCCTGCCACTTCCCGGAGGACCCGACCACGGAGGCGCGCGAGCAGGACGTGGTCCTGGACCCGGCGCTGAAGGCGCTGGAGGACGGGGCCGGCCCGAAGTAGGGGTCGCGGCGGCCCTCACCTCCGCCGCGCCACCGTCACCATCTCGGGGCTCGTGGGGCCGTACGGCTCCCGGGCCCCGCCGCCGTACCGCTCCTCCACGGCGAACCCCGCCTCCGCCAGGAACCGGTCCAGCCCCCCGGCATCGAGGAACCGCAGCTCCCCCCGGCTCTCCCGGGCCCGCTCCCACCGCCCGCCCGCGAAGACATCGGCGTACGTCACCCGCGCACCCCGCACCGGCGTATCGGCCTCGCGCCAGGTCCGTACGGTGGTCCCGTCCGGGCCGGTGATCTCGCGCACCCGGTCCGGGGTCCAGGTCTCCCAGGGGCGGGCGGCGGGGTTCAGCGCGTCCAGGACGAGGCGTCCGCCCGGCAGCAGGGCCCGGTGAACGGCGGCGAACGACGCGCGCAGCCGGTGATCGTCGAGGAGCAGCTGAACGACCCGCCCGCTCATCACCACCAGCTCGAACGCCGCCGCCCAGCGGACGCAGGCGAGATCACCGAGCACCCACTGAACGCCGGGAGCCCGCCGCCGGGCCTGGACGAGCATCGCCGCGGCCGGGTCCAGCCCGGTCAGCCGCCCACGATGCCCGGTGTCCCGGGCCCGCCCCAGCAGCCGCCCGGTCCCACACCCGACATCGAGCACCGCCCCGGCCCCCCGCACCCACTCCAGGCAGAACGCGTCGGTCGGCCCCCAGGGCACGAGCGAGTCATACATCTCGGCAAGCGAGAGGTCACCGTAAAAACGATCAACCACCCGCGCAGTGTGCCTCCTGCACGACCGATCAGTACAGCGATCGGCAATTCCCGCCCCACAACTCCTGACACGGGGTCACCGGAGGGGGTGGCTGGCCGCCGGTCGGGTCCTCCTCCGGGGCACTACCCACACGCCCGGGGCCGGCTGACGCCGGGTGGCGTGTGGCCGGCCTGGGGTGCTGCCTGCGCGACGGGACGCGGCTGACGCCGGATGGCCTGCGGCCGGCATGGGGTGCTGCCTGTGGGGCGGAGTGCGGCCGGCCCGGGGTATGCCTGTGGGACGGAGTGCGACCGGCCCGGGGTATGCCTGTGGGGCGGGGGCTCGCGCCGGGCGGGGGCTGTGCCTGCCCCGGGGTGCCTGTGGCCGACCCGGGGTGCTGCCGGGGCGGGGCGGGGCGTGCCTGGGCAGCGGGGGAGGGACTCGCGCCGAGCGAGGGGTGTGGCCGACCCGGGTGCTGCCTGCGCGGCGGGGGTTGGCTCGCGCCGGGTGGGGTGACCTGGGTGCAGCCTGCGGGCCCGAGTCCGGCGGAGGGCGGCACGTGCCCACCCAGGGACGCCGATTCGGGGGCGCGGGGAACTGCGCAATCTTTTAGGGGCGCGGGGAACTGCGCGACCAGCCACGACGAAAGCCGCACCCGCCCCACCACCTCACGCACCCCCACCCCACTCACCCCACTCACCCCCACTCACCCCCACCCCCATCCCAACCCACCCTCGGCACCCACCCCCACCCCACCACACGGATGCCCGAAATAAATGGGCAGTATGTCAGATATGCCGGAATATGATCCGGTAACAGCCCTGCGCCCCGGCGCCAGGGCCGGCGTACGGACGAGGAGGGCACTCCATGGGTGGAGCCACGCACGCCAAGCGGATCGCAACCGCCGCCGCCGTCGCGCTGCTGGCGACGGCCTGCGGGGGCGGCGGGGGAAGCAACAGCGGCAGCGACACCGTGCTCAGCGCCTCCTGGGGCGACCCCGCGAACCCGCTGGAGCCGGCCAACACCAATGAGGTGCAGGGCGGCAAGGTCCTCGACATGATCTTCCGCGGACTGAAGCGGTACGACCCCGACACCGGCGAGGCCAAGGACATGCTCGCCCAGAGCATCGAGACCACCGACTCGCAGAACTTCACCATCACCGTCAAGGACGGCTGGACCTTCAGCAACGGCCAGCCGGTCACCGCCAAGTCCTTCGTCGACGCCTGGAACTACGGCGCGAGCCTGAAGAACAACCAGCGCAACGCCTACTTCTTCGGATACATCGAGGGCTACGACAAGGTCCACCCCGAGAACGGCGGGAGCCAGAGCGCGGACACCCTCTCCGGCCTCAAGGTCACCGGCGACCGCACCTTCACCGTCAAGCTCGGCCAGAAGTTCTCCACCTTCCCCGACACCCTCGGCTACGCCGCCTACGCCCCGCTGCCCCAGTCGTTCTTCGACGACCACGCGGGCTGGCTCGACAAGCCGGTCGGCAACGGCCCGTACGCCGTCGACTCCTACACCAAGGGCTCCCAGATGTCGCTGCGCACCTGGGACGCCTACCCCGGCGACGACAAGGCCCGCAACGGCGGCGTCGACCTCAAGGTCTACACCGACAACAACACCGCCTACACCGACCTGATGGCCGGCAATCTCGACCTCGTGGACGACGTCCCCGCCGCGCAGCTGAAGAACGTCAAGAGCGACCTGGGCGACCGCTATCTCAACACCCCGGCCGGCATCATCCAGACCCTCGCCTTCCCGTACTACGACAGCGCCTGGAACAAGCCCGACTCCGACAAGGTCAGAAAGGGCCTGTCCCGCGCGATCGACCGGGACCAGATCACCAAGACCATCTTCCAGCAGACCCGCACCCCCGCCACCGACTGGACCTCACCCGTCCTCGGCGCCGACGGAGGCTACAAGGAGGGGCTGTGCGGCGAGTGGTGCCAGTACGACGCCGCCGCGGCGAAGAAGCTGATCGACGAGGGCGGCGGACTCCCCGGCGGACAGGTGACCCTCACCTACAACGCCGACACCGGCTCCCACAAACAATGGGTGGACGCCGTCTGCAACTCCATCAACAACGCCCTCGGCAACGACCGCGCCTGCGTAGCCAACCCGGTCGGCACCTTCGCCGACTTCCGCAACCAGATCACCGGCCGCAAGATGAGCGGCCCCTTCCGGGCCGGCTGGCAGATGGACTACCCGCTGATCCAGAACTTCCTCCAGCCGCTCTACTACACCAACGCCTCCTCCAACGACGGCAAATGGTCCAACCAGCAGTTCGACGGCCTCGTCGACCAGGCCAACGCCGAGACCGACCCCGCCAAGGCCATCGGCCTGTTCCAGCAGGCCGAGGGAGTCGTCCGGGACAACATGGCCGCCATCCCCCTCTGGTATCAGAACGGCAGCGCCGGCTACTCGGACCGGCTGTCCGACGTCACACTCAATCCGTTCAGCGTGCCGGTGTACGACGAGATCAAGGTGAGCTGACCCGGCATGGGACGGTACGTCGTCCGGCGCCTGCTCCAGATGATCCCCGTCTTCTTCGGGGCGACCCTGCTCATCTTCCTGATGGTGAACGTGATGGGCGACCCCATCGCCGGACTGTGCGGCGACCGCGAGTGCGACCCCGCGACCGCCGCCCAGCTCCGCACGGAGTTCGGCCTCGACAAGCCCGTATGGCAGCAATATCTGACCTACATGGGCAATGTCTTCACCGGTGACTTCGGCACCGCCTTCAACGGACAGCCCGTCACCGAACTGATGGCCTCCGCCTTCCCGGTCACCATCCGCCTCACCGTCGTCGCGATCCTCTTCGAGGTCGTCATCGGCATCACCCTCGGGGTCCTCACCGGGCTGCGGCGCGGACGGCCCGTCGACACCGGGGTCCTGCTGCTCACCCTGGTCGTGATCTCCGTACCCACCTTCGTCACCGGGCTGCTCCTCCAGCTCCTGCTCGGCGTCGAGTGGGGCTGGATCAAACCCTCCGTCTCCCCGGCGGCCTCCTTCGGCGAGCTGATCGTGCCCGGCCTGGTCCTCGCCTCCGTCTCCCTCGCCTACGTCACCCGCCTCACCCGCACCTCCATCGCCGAGAACCGGCGCTCCGACTACGTCCGCACGGCGATCGCCAAGGGCCTGCCCCGCCACCGGGTGATCACCCGGCATCTGCTGCGCAACTCCCTGATCCCCGTGGTCACCTTCATCGGCACCGACATCGGCGCCCTGATGGGCGGCGCCATCGTCACCGAGCGGATCTTCAACATCCACGGCGTCGGCTACCAGCTCTACCAGGGCATCCTGCGCCAGAACACGCAGACCGTCGTCGGCTTCGTGACCGTGCTGGTCCTGGTCTTCCTCGTCGCGAACCTGCTGGTCGACCTCCTGTACGCCGTACTCGACCCGAGGATCCGCTATGCCTGAGCCCCAGCCGCCCCAGCCGTTTCTCCCCGGCGGCGGAGCCCCCGGGAACGGGGCCATCGCGGCGACCGGGGCGGGCGGCGCCATGGACCTCGCCACCAGCGAGGGCGCGACCCTGGAGACACCCCCCGGCGGCCCGCCCACCCCCCGGGACCGGGACCGGGCCCGCAGCCTGTGGTCCGACGCCTGGCACGATCTGCGCCGCAACCCGGTCTTCCTCCTCTCCGGCCTGGTGATCCTCTTCCTGGTCGTCATCTCCCTGTGGCCCGGCCTGATCGCCTCCGGCAACCCCCTGACCTGCAACCTCGCCAAGGCCCAGGAGGGCTCCCAGCCCGGCTACCCCTTCGGCTTCGACGGCCAGGGCTGCGACGTCTACACCCGGACCGTCTACGGCGCCCGCACCTCCCTGTCCGTGGGCGTCCTCGCCACCCTCGGGGTGGCCCTCCTCGGCTCGGTGCTCGGCGGCCTCGCCGGGTTCTTCGGCGGGACGGGCGACGCGGTCCTGTCCCGGATCACCGACATCTTCTTCGCGATCCCGGTCGTCCTCGGCGGCCTGGTGCTGCTGTCCGTCATCACCAGTAACACCATCTGGCCCGTCATCGGCTTCATGGTGCTGCTCGGCTGGCCGCAGATCTCCCGGATCGCCCGCGGCTCGGTCATCACCGCCAAACAGCACGACTACGTCCAGGCCGCCCGCGCGCTCGGCGCCTCCAACTCCCGCCTTCTGCTGCGGCACATCACCCCCAACGCCGTCGCCCCCGTGATCGTGGTCGCCACCATCGCGCTCGGTACGTACATCGCCCTGGAGGCCACCCTGTCCTACCTCGGCGTCGGCCTGAAGCCGCCCACCGTCTCCTGGGGCATCGACATCTCCGCCGCCTCCCCCTACGTACGCAACGCCCCGCACGCCCTGCTCTGGCCCTCCGGCGCCCTCGCGCTCACCGTCCTGGCGTTCATCATGCTCGGCGACGCGGTGCGCGACGCCCTCGACCCGAAGCTGAGGTGACCCGCCATGCTGCTCGAAGTGCGTGATCTGCACGTGGAGTTCAAGACCCGCGAGGGCGTCGCCAAGGCCGTCAACGGCGTCAGCTACGGCGTCGACGCCGGCGAGACCCTCGCCGTGCTCGGCGAGTCCGGCTCCGGCAAGTCGGTCACCGCCCAGGCCGTGATGGGCATCCTCGACATGCCGCCGGGCCGGATCACCGGCGGCGAGATCCGCTTCCAGGGCCGCGACCTGCTGAGGCTGAAGGAGAGCGAGCGGCGCCGGGTGCGCGGCGCCCAGCTGGCGATGATCTTCCAGGACGCCCTGTCCGCCCTCAACCCCGTGCTCTGCGTGGGCGACCAGCTCGGCGAGATGTTCATCGTCCACCGGGGCATGTCCCGCAAGGACGCCCGCGCCAGAGCCGTCGAGCTGATGGACCGGGTCCGTATCCCGGGCGCGGCGGAGCGGGTCAAGCAGTACCCCCACCAGTTCTCCGGCGGCATGCGCCAGCGCATCATGATCGCGATGGCGCTCGCCCTGGAACCCGCCCTGATCATCGCCGACGAGCCCACCACCGCCCTCGACGTCACCGTCCAGGCCCAGGTCATGGAACTCCTCGCCGACCTCCGCCGCGAGCTGGACATGGGCCTGATCCTCATCACCCACGACCTCGGCGTGGTCGCCGACGTCGCCGACCGGATCGCGGTCATGTACGCGGGCCGGATCGTCGAACAGGCCCCCGTCCACGACATCTACCAGGCCCCGGCCCACCCCTACACCCGCGGTCTGCTCGACTCCATCCCCCGCCTGGACCAGAAGGGCCAGGAGCTGTACGCCATCAAGGGCCTGCCGCCGAACCTGCTGGACATCCCGCCCGGCTGCGCCTTCCACCCGCGCTGCCCGCTCGCCCAGGACGTGTGCCGCACCGACGTACCGCCCCTGTACCAGGTCGCCGCGGACCGCGTGAGCGCCTGCCACTTCTGGAGGGAGTGCCTCGATGGCCACGACGGCTGAGCCCGTCCCGGGTCCCGCCCCGGCCCCGGTCACCGAACCGATCCTGGAGGTGGCGGGGCTGGTCAAGCACTACCCGCTGACCACCGGCATCCTCTTCAGGAAGCAGGTCGGCGCGGTGAAGGCCGTCGACGGCGTGGACTTCACCCTCGCCCGCGGTGAGACCCTCGGTATCGTCGGCGAGTCCGGCTGCGGCAAATCCACGGTCGCGAAGATGCTGGTCAACCTGGAACGCCCGACGGCCGGCACGATCCGGTACAAGGGCGAGGACATCACCCGTCTGTCGGGCCGCGCGCTGAGAACCGTACGCCGCAACATCCAGATGGTCTTCCAGGACCCGTACACCTCCCTCAACCCCCGGATGACGGTCGGCGACATCATCGGCGAGCCCTACGACATCCACCCCGAGGTGGCTCCCAAGGGGGACCGCCGCCGCCGGGTGCAGGATCTGCTGGACGTGGTCGGCCTCAACCCGGAGTACATCAACCGCTACCCCCACCAGTTCTCCGGCGGCCAGCGCCAGCG
Source organism: Streptomyces sp. NPDC056734 (assembly GCF_042790455.1). Lineage (NCBI taxonomy): Bacteria > Bacillati > Actinomycetota > Actinomycetes > Kitasatosporales > Streptomycetaceae > Streptomyces > Streptomyces sp. NPDC056734. The sequence continues at coordinate 37,834 of NZ_JBHTZD010000033.1, read as the reverse complement.
CATCGGCATCGCCCGCGGACTCGCCCTGCGCCCCGAGGTGATCGTCGCCGACGAGCCGGTCTCCGCCCTCGATGTCTCGGTCCAGGCCCAGGTCATCAATCTGATGGACCGCCTTCAGCAGGAGTTCGACCTCTCCTACGTCTTCATCGCCCATGACCTGTCGATCGTCCGCCACATCTCGGACCGGATCGCGGTGATGTACCTCGGCCGGATCGTGGAGACCGGCCGCGACGCCGAGATCTACGACCATCCCACCCACCCCTACACCCAGGCGCTGCTCTCCGCCGTCCCCGTGCCCGACCCCGACGCCCGGGAACACCGCGAGCGCATCATCCTGGCCGGTGACGTCCCCTCCCCGACCAACGTCCCCTCCGGCTGCCGCTTCCGCACCCGCTGCTGGAAGGCCCAGCGGCGCTGCGCCGACGAGGTGCCCCCGCTCGCCGTCCCGCCGCACCTGCGGGGCGTCCCCGGACCGGCGGCCCACGACTCCGCCTGCCACTTCGCGGAAGAGAAGCAGGTCGTCCCGCCCGAGCCGCCACCCCGGTAACAGACCGGCAACTCGCCCGACCCGCCTCCGATATACGGACGCGCGATCCTGAGGAACGTACGGCCGTGCGGGTGCCGTGAACAGGCCGAGGCGAGCCATGTCGCCTCGGCCTGTTTCCCGTCCGGGGACGTCAGCGCAGGCCCAGCGCCCGCTTCAGGAAGTCCACCTGGAGCAGCAGCAGATTCTCCGCGACCTGTTCCTGCGGGGTCATGTGCGTGACCCCGGACAGCGGCAGCACCTCGTGCGGGCGCCCGGCGGCCAGCAGCGCCGAGGAGAGCCGCAGGGAGTGGGCGACCACCACGTTGTCGTCCGCGAGGCCGTGCACGATCATCAGCGGCCGGTGCGGCCCCACGGCTTCGGACAGCCCCTCGTCGGTGATCAGCGAGCTGTGCGCGTACGCCGCCGGGGAGGCGGCCGGGTCGCCCAGATACCGCTCGGTGTAGTGGGTGTCGTACAGCCGCCAGTCCGTCACCGGGGCGCCCGCGATCGCCGCGTGGAAGACATCGGGGCGGCGCAGCACCGCCAGGGCGGCCAGATAGCCGCCGAAGGACCAGCCGCGGACGGCGACCCGGCCGAGGTCCAGGGGGTGGCTCTTCGCCAGCTCCCGGAGGGCTTCGATCTGGTCGTCCAGGGTGACCGTGAAGTCCTGGTGGATCGCCTTCTCCCAGGCGGGCGAGCGCCCCGGGGTGCCCCGGCCGTCCGCGACGACCACCGCGAACCCCTGGTCGGCGAACCACTGCGAGGTCAGATGGGAGTTGTGCGCCGCGAGGACCCGCGAGGCATGGGGACCCGCGTAGGGGTCCAGCAAAACCGGCAGGGGAGTGTCACCGGGGTAGTCCTGCGGCATAAGCACGGCGCACGGGATCCGTCGTGCGCCCCCCTCGACCAGACGCACCCGAGGGGAGAAACCGGGACGCTCGGCGTACGACGTGACAACCGTCACCGGCCCGCCCTCGCGCAGCACCCGCACCCGCGCCCCGGGCCGCTCCAGGGTCGCCGACGCCAGCACCGTCACCTCGCCCCGGCGCACCGCCGAGTGCACCCCGGGCTCCTCGGACACCCGCGCCACGCCGAGTTCGTTCACCCGGTAGACATGTACCTCGCCGATCTCCGGGGCGTCCGCCTCCGCGCCCGCCGACGCCGTCACCAGCACGTCCGAGGCCCCGACGTCCAGCACCGCCCGCACATGCAACTGCGGTCCCGTCAGCGGCCGTTCACCCACCGTCAGCACCCGCGCGCCGCCCTCGTCGGCGATCCGCACCAATTGCCCCGACGGCGACCAGCACGGCACCCCGGCGAAAAGATCAAGCCAAATCGGATCTTGATCAGCATGCACCATCCGGGTCACCCCGGTGTCCGGGTCCACCGCCAGACACAACTGGCCGCGCTGGTCGCGCGCCTGCACCAGGATCAGCGGCGCACCCGCGTCTGACCAGTGCACTCGCGCCAGATACGGATACCGCGCCCGGTCCCAGACCACCTCCGTGCGGGCCCCGTCGAGGTCCATCACGAACAGCCGGACCTCCGCGTCGGGCGTCCCGGCAGCCGGATACGCGACGTGTTGTGGATCACGTTCCGGCTGCGCGGGATCGGCGATCCACCACCGCCGCACCGGCGTGTCGTCCGCCCGCGCCACCAGCATCCGGTCGGACTCCGGCGCCCACCAGAAGCCGCGCGTACGGTCCATCTCCTCGGCCGCGATGAACTCCGCCAGCCCATAGGTCACTTCCGGCGCCTCGGGCTCCGCCAGCGCCCGGTCACCCTCGCCCTCCGCGCCCACCACCCGCAGCCCACCTGCGGCGACGTACGCGACCTGGCGGCCGTCGGGGGAGGGGCGCGGGTCGATCACCGGCCCCGGGACGGGCAGTTCCCGGGCGGTGCCGGCCCGCAGCTCGGCCGTGAACAGCCGCCCCGACAACGCGAACGCGGCCAGCTCAAGGGCCGCGTCCACCGCGTAGCCGACGATCCCGGCACCCCCCTCACGGCTGCGCTCGCGGCGCGCCCGCTCCTCGGCCGAGAGGCGCTCTCCGGCGCCGCCCAGCAGCGTCAGGGGGTCGGCCGCGACCCGCTCCCCGCCGCCGGGGAGATCGAGCACCCACAGGGCGCCCGTGCGGTCCGCCCCGGATCGCGAGCGCAGGAACACGACCCGCGATCCGTCCGGGGCGACGGTGAACGAACGCGGCGCGCCGAGCGTGAATCGCTGGGTGCGGGCGTGCCGGCGGGGGAAGGAGACAGGCTCGGTCGTCATACCCCGACGATATTGGCCATGCGCCCCCTTGTGCGGCTGTGCGCCGACAGATGCGCGCGCACAGATAGTTATGATCACTAGCGCTGCGTGGGTATGCACCTGCTGGCTCCTGCAATGGATTTACGCGTCTGATGGATGACAGGTCTGTACGGATGGGCAAGTCCGCCCGCTCTGCTTGGAGGTGAGCCGCCATGGCACTCTCGATTTCGGCGGTGGTGCTGCTGGCGATCATCGTCTTCCTGCTGATCAAGAAGTCCGGGCTAAAAGCGGGACATGCGGTGGTCTGTATGTTGCTGGGCTTCTATCTCTCGTCCTCGACGATCGCCCCGACGATCAGCGAGCTGACGAGCAACATCGCGGGGATGATCGGCAGCATCAACTTCTGACCCCCGTACGCTGGGGGTCATGACGGACCATGCCGGCCGTCGTCTGCTGCTCGTGCACGCACACCCGGACGACGAGTCGATCAACAACGGCGCGACCATGGCCGCGTACGCCGCTCAGGGCGCGCGGGTGACTCTGGTCACCTGCACGCTCGGCGAACGCGGCGAGGTCATCCCGCCGCAGCTCGCCCATCTCACGGGCGCCGCCCTGGGCGCCCACCGGCTGGGCGAGCTGACCACCGCCCTGAGCGCCCTCGGCGTGTCCGACTTCCGTCAGCTCGGCGGCGCGGGCCGCTACACCGACTCCGGCATGATGGGCCTGCCCGACAACGACGACCCCGCCTGCTTCTGGCAGGCCGACGTCGACTCGGCCGCAGCCCTTCTCCTCGACGTGATCCGCGAGGTCCGCCCCCAGGTCCTGGTCACCTACGACCCCGACGGCGGCTACGGCCACCCCGACCACATCCAGGCCCACCGCGTCGCCCTGCGCGCCGCCGAACTGGCCGCGGCCGAGGGCATCGGCGTCGACCGGATCTTCTACCACCGCGTCCCGCGCACCGCCGCCGAGACCGCCTTCGCCCGCCTCGCCGCCGACCTGCCCACCCTGCCGTACGAGCGCGCCGCGAGCCTCGGCGACCTCCCCGGTGTGGTCGACGACGCCCTGATCACCACCGCGATCGACGGCACCGCGTTCGCTTCCGCGAAGGTCGCCGCGATGGCCGCGCACGCCACCCAGATCACGGTCCACGAGCCGTACTTCGTGCTCTCCAACGACCTTGTCCAGCCGCTTTTCACCACCGAGTACTACGAGTTGGTGCACGGGGAGCGCGCGCCGGGCGTGCAGCGGGATCTCTTCGCCGGGATCGGGGAACCGTCATGAGCGACCGGGAACCGCTGCTCGCCCAGCCGCTGCGCCGGCCCTCCACGCGCCGGATCGCCGCCCATCTCGCCCTGTTCGTGCTCGGGCTGGTCATCGGCGTCGCGGGCACGCTGGTGGAGGCCGCCTGGTTCCCCGGCGGGCTGCTGCTGGCGCTGGCCGGGGCGGCCGGGACGTTCCTCGGCGGTGCGCTCGCCACCGGCGGGCGCGGCGGGGCGGTGGCGTCGGCGGCCGGCTGGATGCTCTCCGTCATCCTGCTCACCACGACCCGCCCGGAAGGGGACTTCGCGTTCGCGGCGGGCGCGGGCTCGTACCTCTTCCTGCTCGGCGGGATGGCCGTGGCTGTGATCTGCGCCACGCTCGGTCTGGGGCGGCAACCGGGTGGCCCTTCCGTCCGACTTGGCAAGTGACGTACCACTTCTGCGCCCCCGGCACGTGTGCGTCCCGTGTGGGTTTCCCCAGTGGTCATGGGATGCGCGTGTGAAGTGGCCAGTATGGTGGTGCGCGCCGCCGATCCTCCCCATCCGCTCGACTCGGTTCGGGCCAGGGGGGACCCCCAAGCAGAGTGAGGTCGCAACGGGCGGCGGAGCCAACCGGGAGAACCTGCCTTGAGTCGTGAAACTGACAGTCCGTCCTCCGGGCCCCAAGGGCGCGGCGGAGCCGCATACCCCTCGGGCACGCCGCCGTACGGTACGCCGGCCGCCCCCGACGGCGGTGCGGACGCGGGCCGTTCGGCCGCGCAGCCGGAGGAACGCAAGACCGAGACCACACTGACGACCCGGGTGCGTATCAACATCCCCGGGTCCCGGCCGATCCCCCCGGTCGTGGTGCGCACCCCCGTCGCCGACGGCGACAACTCCGACGACCGGACCCCCGAGCCCGCGCCGCCCCCGGCCCCCGGCCGGCCGGACGCCGCACCGGGGACGCCGGGAGCACCGGGCGCGGCGAGCGCACCGGGAGCCCCCGGAGCACCGGGTGCGCCGGGCGGCCCGGGTGCCCCGGGTGCCCCGGGTGCCCCGGGTGTCCCGGGTGAGGACAAGACCAGCGACTGGTTCGCACCGCGCAGGGCCGGCCAGCCGCCGAAGCCTTCCCAGGGCGGCATCGCCGCCAACGGGGCCGGTCGGAGCATCGGTTCGGGTGCCACCGCCACTCCGGCGGGCGGTACGTCCCTGGGCGCCCCGGGCGGTACGACACCGGGGGCCCGCCCGGCGCTCGGCGGTGCCCTGTCCGGCGGTACCGGTGCCACCGGGGCCACCGGCGGCCCGGTGGCCCCCGGCCACGGCGGCGGCACCGGTTCCTTCGACGTGACCGAGGCCCTGACGGCCGGACAGCGCCCGAGCGGCAACGGCGCCGCCCGGCGCGAGGACCGGCCGTACGCCCCGGAGAACGGCTACGGGGACGGCGGCCACGCCGCCAACGGCCACTCGGCCAACGGCTTCGCCGGTCAGGGACATGCCGGGCAGCCCGGGGCGAACGGACACAATGGCCACACTGGCCATACGGGCCACAACGGGCCCGCCGCCCACAACGGGCCCGGTGCCGCCCCGGGTTCGGGACTGCCCGGCGCCCCCGGCGGTCCGGGCGGCCAGAACGGCCAGGGCGGCCCGCACGGCTACGGCGGCCCCCAGGGCCCCGCGGGCCCCACCACAGGCCCGGTCACCGGCGACGGCCCCCTTGCCGCGCGCCCAGGCCCCGGCGGCGTCTCCAGCGGCCCGGGTGTGCCGGGTGTCCCGGGCGCGATCAACGCCTCCATGGCCTCCGGCGCGACCATGGCCCCCGGCGTCCACGGTGCCCCCGGCGGTGGCCTGAGCGACGACACCGCGATCCTCACCCCGCAGGTACAGGCCCCCGGCCCCCCGGGCGCCCGTTACCCCACGCCGGGGAATGTCTCCGGCGACACCCTCACCAGCGGCATCCCCGTCGTCCCGCCCGCCGACCGCACCCCCGGCCCGTCCCCGGCCCCGGGCGGCAGCGGTCCGGACGGCGGCCCGCGGACCGCGCCGCAGCGCCCCGAACCGGCACAGCAGAGCGCGCCCGCCGCCGCGCCCCGCAAGAAGAAGGGCCGCAGCAAGCTGATGCTGCTCGTCGTCGCGGTCGTGTTCATCGGCGGTGTCGCCTACGGCGCCGGACTGCTGATGAACCACTCCGACGTGCCCAAGGGCACCACCGTGCTCGGCGTCGACATCGGCGGCGGCACCCGCGACGACGCCGTGAAGAAGCTGGACGAGGCGCTCGGTGAACGCACGGCGGCCCCGCTGGAGCTGTCCGTCGACGGCGAGGCCGTCTCGCTCCCGCCGGACCAGGCGGGCCTCCAGTTCGACGCGGACGCCACGGTCGCCGTCGCCGCGCAGAGCGACTACAACCCGGTGTCGGTCATCGGCTCCCTCTTCGGCGAGAAGCGGATCGTGGAGCCGGTCATGCCGGTCGACGTGGAGAAGCTGCACTCCGCCCTGGCGGACGCGGCGGGCGGCGCGACCAGCGCCGGCGAGGGCACCATCGAGTTCGAGTCCGGCAAGGCGGTCGCCGTCTACGGCAAGGCGGGCAAGGGCATCGACGCCGAGCAGGCGAGCGCGGCGGTCGAGGAGGCGTACCGCACCCAGGTCGAGACCGGCACCGGCGGCCCGGTCGCGCTGCCGACCACCGAACAGCAGCCGACGGTCTCCGATGCCGAGGTCGACCGCATGATGAAGGAGTTCGCGGAACCGGCGATGTCCGGCCTGGTCACCGTCCAGACCGACGCCGGCCATTCCATCGACTTCAGCCCCGAGAACAGCCTGTGGAAGTTCCTCCAGGTCAAGGCCGTCGACGGCAAGCTGGTCGACTCCTACGACGAGGCGGCGCTCCAGGAGCTGTACGGCAGCACCTTCGCCGATGTCCTGATCACCCGCGGTACCGGCGACCAGACCCCGGTCACCGTCCAGGACGTGATCAGCGCCCTGCGCCCGGCCCTGATGAGCACGACGGACCGGGTCGCGACCATCGAGACGAACCCGAGCTGACGGGATCGTAGACACCGAAGAGCGGGGCACCCGGTGACGGCCGGGTGCCCCGCCCCCGTTTCCCCCACTTCCGCTTCCGCGCCCGAACGGCTAGTTCAGCAGCGCCCGAGCGGCCCGGGCCTCCCTCCGGACAGCCTCCGCGGCACTCCCGTCCACCCCCTCCACGACCTCCGCGTACGCCTCCAACTCGACGGCCCCGCCGACGAAATCCCCTCGCAGTACCAGCAATTGCGCCCGGTCGTACCGCAACCGGGCCGGATGCGAGGGCAGCAGCAACGACAACTCCACGGCCCACAGCGCCACATCCGACCGCTCCGGCCGCACCCGCGCCCACACCCGTACGTTGTTCAGCATCCGCAGCACCACGTCCAGGGGGTCGGCCGGTGCGAGCATCGCCGCGTCCACCCCGCCCCCCGTGGCCCCCGCGACCAGCAGCTCCGTATCCGCCCCGGTCAGCACCCGTCCCCCGTCGAACGGATCAGCGAGCACCTGCCGTCCGGCCGGACCGAACCCGACCACGAAGTGCCCCGGCAGCGCGACCCCGTGCACCGGCGCCCCCGCGCGCCGCGCGACCTCCAGCCACACCACCGACAGCAGGATCGGCAGCCCGCGCCGCCGCCGGAGCACCAGGTGCAGCAGCGAGGCGTCGAGCCGCCGGTACTCCGCGGCGGAGCCACGGAACCCGAGCCGCTCCCCGAGCAGTTCCCGCAGCGCCACCGCCCAGTCGTGCGGCCCGCCCGGCCGGAACGGCAGCCGCCCGGCCAGCTCGTCCAGCTCCACCTGCGCGGCGTCGATCCCGGCGTCGTCGAGCGTCCCGTCCGCCTGCGCCCCGATCAGCAGGCACAGCGCGGACAGATCGGGCGCCCCGGAGCGCGCCTCCTCGGCGAACCGCCGCCGCAGTTCGGCGGACCGCTCGGGCGATGGGGGCAAGGGAGACGGCATGACGGCCTCGTACCCTTTCGACGAAAAGGAAGAATCGGACGATACGCGGGGAGCCCCCGCGCGGCGGACGACCCGACCCCGGACGGGGCGACACGGCCCCGGACCGACCGCGGGCCACACAGCCCCGGCCCGCGCACGGCGAAAACCCCGAAGACACCGGATGCACCCGCACGAACCGTGCCGGAACCCGACCCCGGACCGTGAGGAGCCCCGGCACCCGCCCCGGACGGTACTCGTCGCCCGCCCCGGTTGGGACTCGACGCCCAGCCTGGACGGTACTCGTCGCCCGCCCCGGTTGGGACTCGACGCCCACCCGGCGGAGGTTCGGCTGGCCCCGTAGGGGGCTCGGCGCCCGCCCGCCCGCACTCGACGTCCAAACCCAGATGGGACTCGGCGTCCAGCCTGAAAGGCACTCGGCGCCCAGCCCGGACGGTACTCGGCGTCCAAGCCCGGAGGGGACTCGGCGTCCGCCCGGAGGGGGTTCGGCGCTGGCCCCGGACGGGC
>NZ_JBHTZD010000033.1:0-29237 GCF_042790455.1 Streptomyces sp. NPDC056734 | reverse complement strand
GGCCCGGAGGGGACTCGGCGTCCGCCCGGAGGGGGTTCGGCGCTGGCCCCGGACGGGACTCGGCACCCGCCCGCCGGTACTCGGCGCCCAAGCCCGGATGGGACTCGGCGCCAGACCGTGAGGGGCTTCGGCGCCCGGCCGGGACGGTACTCGGCGCCCCAGCCCGGAGGGGACTCGGCGTCCGCCCGGAGGGGCACCCGGCGTCCGCCCGGAGGGGGTTCGGCGCTGGCCCCGGACGGGACTCGGCGCCCGCCCGCCGGTACTCGGCGCCCAAGCCCGGACGGGACTCGGCGTCCAGCCCAGAAGGCACTCGGCGCCCCAGCCCGAAGGGCACCCGGCGTCCGCCCGGGTCAGGCTCAGTGCTCGTCCCGGAAGTGGTGGTACGTGTGATGCGCGCCGAATCCCAGCCTGCCGTACAGCGCCCGGGCCTCCGTGTTGTCCGTTTCGACCTGGAGCCAGCCGGCCGAGGCGCCCTCGGTGAGTGCCCGCCGGGCGAGCGCGGCCATGACCTCGGTGGCCAGGCCCCGGCGCCGCAGCGCCGGATCCACCTCCACGGCGGCGAACCCGGCCCACCGCCCGTCCACCACACACCGCCCGATCGCGGCGGGCGCCGCCCCCTCCCCGGGCACACTGGCGAACCACACCGAGGGCCCGCTCCCGAGCACCCGTAGCGCCACCTCGCTCACCCCCTTGCGCTGATACCGCGCCAGCCACCCGGCATCCGCCGCGCGCGCCAGCGTGACCCCCGCGCCCTCCGCCCGGTCGGCGACCGGCGCGAGCGCGCCGATCCACAGCTCGGCGCTCACCTCCCGCACCCAGCCCTGCTCGGCGAGCCGCGCGCACAGCAGTTCCTGGGTGCCCTCGGCGCCGGTCGCGGTCTGGATGTAGGCGGGCAGCCCCCGCGCGCCGTACCAGTCGCGCACGGCGTCCAGCGCGGCGTCCAGCGGACGACCGGGATCGCCCAGCGGCAGCACCGAGTTGGCGCGGCGGGTGAACCCGGCGGCGGCCCGCAGCTCCCAGTCGCCGAGCCGCTCGCTCTCCAGCGGACGCCACGCACGCGAGGAGACCCGGGCCAGTTCCCCGTACGTCGCCGAGGGCCCCCGGCGACGGGCCGGCGCGGCCGGGACCACCTTGCCCGCGACCAGCGTGGACTCCACGATCCGGACCCGTTCGCCGTCCCGGCGTGTGATCACGAGCACACCGTCGTCCCAGGATGTGAGAACACCCACCGTGTCGGTGAATTCACCCCGGGTGTCCCGGGGATCGAGACGCCGCCGGACGGAGACCCGTTTGCCCACGTCAGCCGCGTTGATTCGGACCACGAGGCGCCCGCTCGCCGAGATTTCCACAGGTCAATCCACCCCTCCTGTTCGGATCAAGCCCAAGAACGGAGATACTAGGTGCGGGCATCGACGACGCCGCGCTTCCGCGCGCCAGGCGGCGGAGCCCGAGGTGGCCGCCAGCGCCCGTATCGAGGAGGAACGACAGCGTGACCTACGTCATCGCGCAGCCTTGTGTCGACGTCAAGGACAAGGCGTGCATCGAGGAGTGCCCGGTCGACTGCATCTACGAGGGCTCCCGGTCCTTGTACATCCACCCGGACGAATGTGTCGACTGCGGTGCCTGTGAGCCGGTCTGCCCGGTCGAGGCGATCTTCTACGAGGACGACACTCCGGAGGAGTGGAAGGACTACTACAAGGCGAACGTCGAGTTCTTCGACGAGCTGGGCTCTCCCGGTGGCGCCAGCAAACTCGGGCTGATCGAGCGGGACCACCCCTTCATCGCCGCGCTGCCGCCGCAGAACGGCTGAGCGCGCGCCGACACCGCCTCGCGCCGCCTCGGTCCCGTACGGCCTGATCACGACGATCGCCGGACGGGGCCGGGGCGTTCGCCGTACCAGCGCGCAATCGAAAGTGAGCACGAACCCGTGTCCGCAGTCACCGACCGTCTGCCCACCTTCCCCTGGGACAGGCTGGCCCCGTTCAAGAAGACCGCCGCGGCCCACCCGGACGGCATCGTCGACCTCTCCGTCGGCACGCCGGTCGACCCGGTCCCCGAGGTGATCCAGAAGGCACTGGTCGCGGCGGCGGACTCGCCGGGCTATCCCACGGTCTGGGGCACGCCCGAGCTGCGCGACGCGATCACCGGCTGGCTCACCCGCCGCCTCGGCGCCCAGGGCGCCACCCACCACCACGTCCTGCCGATCGTCGGCTCGAAGGAACTCGTCGCCTGGCTCCCCACCCAGCTGGGCCTCGGCCCCGGCGACCGGGTCGCCCACCCGCGCCTCGCCTACCCGACCTACGAGGTGGGCGCCCGGCTGGCCCGCGCGCAGTACGAGGTCTACGACGACCCGACCGCCCTCGACCCCCGGGGCCTGAAGCTGCTGTGGCTGAACTCCCCGTCCAACCCGACCGGCGAGGTCCTGCCGAAGGCGGAGCTGACGAGGATCGTCGCCTGGGCGCGGGAGCACGGCGTGCTGGTCTTCTCCGACGAGTGCTATCTGGAGCTGGGCTGGGACGCCGACCCGGTCTCGGTCCTGCACCCGGACGTCAACGGCGGCTCGTACGACGGCGTCGTGGCCGTCCACTCCCTCTCCAAGCGCTCCAACCTGGCCGGCTACCGCGCCGCCTTCCTGGCGGGCGATCCGGCGGTCCTGGGCCCCCTCCTGGAGATCCGCAAGCACGGCGGCCTGATGACGTCCGCGCCGACCCAGGCGGCGGCCGTGGCGGCCCTCGGCGACGACGAGCACGTCCGCGTCCAGCGCGAGCGCTACGCGTCCCGGCGTGCGGCCCTGCGCGCCGCCCTGCTCGCCCACGGCTTCCGCATCGAGCACAGCGAGGCCAGCCTCTATCTGTGGGCGACCAGGGACGAGTCCTGCTGGGACACGGTCGCCCACCTGGCGGGCCTGGGCATCCTGGTGGCGCCGGGTGACTTCTACGGCGAGGCGGGCGAAACCTTCGTACGCGTGGCGCTGACGGCGACGGACGAGCGGGTGCGGGCGGCGGTGGCGCGGCTCGCGTAGGGCGCGGGGGATTGAACATGCGTGGAGGGACCCGGGGAAACCCCGGGTCCCTCCACGCGTACGGCTCGGACGGGTCAGCCCAGCGGGAGCCCCTTGAGGGGCAGCCCGCCCTTGGTCAGGCCCTCGGTCGGCAGTCCGCCCTTGGTCGCGGTCCTGGCGGTCTCTCCCACGACGGACCCGGCGGACCCGGCGACATCGCCCGCGGCCTTCTGCGCGGCCGGCGTCGCCGTCTTCGCCGCCTGTCCGGTGGTCTTGCCCGCGGCCGGCACGGTCTGCTTCACGGTCTTGCCGCCGGTCTCGCCCGCGACCTCGGTGACACTGCGCGCCGCGCCGTCGACGGTGTTGCCGACGCTCGCGCCGTCGAGGGCGGTCAGTCCGCCGAGGTGGGGGGTGGCCGGCAGTTCGGGGGCCGCGCTGGCGGAGCCGGCCGCACCGACCCCGGCGGCCGCTCCCGCAGCGACGAGCAGCGCGGCACGGGCGATCCGGCGGGTCAGGGGGAGGGTCATGATGCTCCTTTGACGGAAGAGAACGGTGAAGTGTCCTACCCGGACCGGGACTTGACCGTCTCGCGAGGGATCGTCCGGCGGTCTGCTGTCCGGGCTCGGACGCAGTGACTACCGCTCGACCCCCCGGAGAGGTTGCGGAGCGCCAACGTAAAGAGTTGGTAATGCGTCGCATTATCGGTTGCGGATAAAAACGGGCAAAGTGCACCCGGTGGGAGCGTGGTGGGAAAGGCTGCTGAATCCTTACGGCCCTGTGTTCCCAAGGCATTCCCTGTGGGGCGGGGTCACCGCGCGAAAACCCGCGCACCCCGGCGCCGCGACCGCCCGGGGCTACTCCCCGAGGGTGACCGCTCGCACTAGGGTGCGGTGACGATCCGCACCGCGTCCCGTGAGCCGTCGTCCACCGTCGTCCACGGCTCGTCGGACGTCCCGGCGGTCCACTGCCGGCCCGCGAACGAGACGCTCTCGATGCGCAGCGCCGAGGCGTTGGCCACCGCCCAGTGCGCGACCTGCCAGCCGCGCTCCTCGGCGGTGCTGCCCGATGCCTCGTTGGTGTCCGGCGTCACCGGCACGGTCACCGTCCGCCCGCTGGTCTCGGCGGTGACCCCGGTCGGGCTGGGCGACGGCGTGCCCTGCCCGTCCGCGCTCACCTCGGCGCCGGTCTGCTCCAGCTGCCCGAAGTCCCGTACGAGGGCGGAGCGCACGGCGTCCGGACCGGCGGCCTGCGCCTGTCCCTGGGGCTGCGTGGTGTCGGGGCGGCCGGCGCAGGTCAGGGTGGCGGCGGAGCGGCCGGTGAAGGCGTCGGCGAGCAGCTGGGCGTCCGGCTCGTGCTTGGCGTACGCGGTGGGGAAGCCGCTGCGCTGGACCAGCTGGGCGGCCTCGGTGAGCGGGAGTTCGGTGTAGTCCGGCACCTTTTCGAGGTGCTCGTAGAACTCGTTCGCCGAGTAGACCGGGTCCATGATCTGCTGCTCGGTGCCCCAGCCCTGGGACGGCCGCTGCTGGAAGAGGCCGAGCGAATCGCGGTCGCCGTGGTCGAGGTTGCGCAGCGCGGACTCCTGCATCGCGGTGCCCAGCGCGATGGTGACGGCCCGTTCGGGCAGCCCGCGCGCCGTGCCGACGGCGGAGATGGTCGCCGCGTTCACCGCCTGCTCGGGCGTGAACTCGTACGTTCTGCCCGCCCCGTCACCGGCCACGACCTTGCAGCCCGACCCCGAGGCGCCGGTGACGTACTGCACGACGAGATAGCCCGCCACGGCGAGCAGGACCACGAAGGCCGCTCCGAAACGCAGGAGACGACCGGGACGCTTGGGTGAAGGGGACGGCTCTGACACGCGTCCAAGGTACTGGAGCTTGCGGGACCGCTTCCGCGGGGCGACGAAAGGATGTACGCAAGGGCGACCGGGGGCGGCGGATGGGCGGGCGTGGGGGTGGGGAGGGGTGGAGGGGCGCGGGGTGTTGACGGGCGGGGCGGTGGCGGGGGTCGGCTGTTGACGGGCGGCCACGGGTGGGCGGTTGGTCGGCGGAAGGCTGGTCGATGGGCGGTTGGCCGGGTGGTGGCCGGCGGGTGGGGGTTCGCTGGGGCCGGGTGGGCGTTGGGCGGGCAGCGGGGTGGTCGGGCGGGCGGCAGGCAGCCTCGTGGTGCGTTGGGTGGCCGGGAGTCTGTGGGGGCCGGGCGGGTGTTCGTGGACGGACGGCAGTCGGCGGGCGGGTAGCCGGGAGGTTGGGCGGTCGGCAGCCCGCGGGTTCGGGTGGGTGGGTGCCGGGCGGACGCCTCGTCCGGGCGGACCGTTCATGGGCAGGACGCCACTCCCCTTCGCGACACTCCCCTTCGCGCCGCCGCCGGAGAGCAGCCCGGACCGGCCCTGGCAGCCGCGCCGCCGTGGCCGGGTGTGTGCCGGAGCCGTGCGGCCGGGGGTGCGGGCGGGCGGCTGCGGGGCCGGATGGGCGTCGGCGGCGTCAGAGCAGGGGGCCGTGTGGGCCTCGGTGGGCGTCCGAGAGGGCCGTGTGGGTGTCGGCGGGTGCCCCGCCCTCGCGGCGATAGTGTCGGGGCATGTCCGACACCCCGCTTGACCTCACCCTGGACGCCGCCCGGCTGACCGCGCGGCTTGTCGACCTCCCGTCCGTGAGCGGCACCGAGAAGCCGCTCGCCGACGCCGTGGAGCAGGCGCTGCGTGCCCTGCCGCACCTCACGGTCGACCGCCACGGCAACAACGTCGTCGCCCGTACGGAGCTGGGGCGCGCGGAGCGGGTGGTGCTCGCCGGGCACATCGACACCGTGCCGATCGCGGACAACGTCCCTTCCCGGCTCGACGCGGACGGGGTGCTGTGGGGCTGCGGCACCTGCGACATGAAGTCCGGCGTGGCGGTCCAGCTGCGTATCGCGGCGACGGTTCCGGCCCCCAACCGTGACCTGACCTTCATCTTCTACGACAACGAGGAGGTCGCCGCCGAGCGCAACGGCCTGCGGCATCTCGCCGCCGCCCACCCGGAGTGGCTCGCGGCCGACTTCGCGGTGCTCCTCGAACCCTCCGACGGTCAGGTCGAGGGCGGCTGCCAGGGCACCCTGCGGGTGCTGCTGAGGACCAAGGGGGAGCGCGCGCACTCGGCGCGCTCCTGGATGGGCTCCAACGCGATCCACGCCGCCGCCCCCATCCTGGCCCGCCTCGCCGCGTACGAGCCGCGCTACCCGGTGATCGACGGCCTGGAGTACCGCGAGGGCCTGAACGCGGTCGGTGTCTCGGGTGGGGTGGCGGGCAATGTCATCCCCGACGAGTGCGTGGTCACCGTCAATTTCCGCTACGCCCCCGACCGTACGGAGGCCGAGGCCGTCGCCCATGTCCACGAGGTCTTCGCGGACTGCGGGGTGACGGACTTCGAGGTCGTCGACCACAGCGGCGCGGCGATGCCGGGGCTGTCCCACCCGGCCGCGGCGGCGTTCATCGAGGCGGTCGGCGGCACCCCGATGCCCAAGTACGGCTGGACGGACGTCTCCCGGTTCAGCGCGCTGGGCGTCCCCGCGGTCAACTACGGCCCGGGCAACCCGCATTTGGCACACAAGCGGGACGAACGGGTCGAAACAGGGAAGATCCTGGCGGCCGAGGAGCGGCTGAGGTCCTGGCTGACGGCGTAGGAGAGCTTTCCGGCCGGTTGTCCGGGAGCCCGCTCCGGGCCGGACACGCCGACGTCCCCCGCGTGTAACCGGCGTGGATCTACGCTGAGGTGGAAAGACGTCCCTCCCCGGCTGCGCGGCCCCGGCCGCCGGCGCCGGGGCGGGACCCGATCGGAGGGAGCGCACATGGCCACCGGCAACCCAGAGGGCAAGCACCAGCCGCCGGAGGAGCAGCGCCTCGGACCGGTCCTGCGCCGGCGCGGTCAGGTGACGGCGAGTACGACGGACCAGCGCCTCCTGGACGCGGGCGGCCCCTCCGACTGGGTCCACACCGACCCCTGGCGGGTCCTGCGCATCCAGTCGGAGTTCATCGAAGGCTTCGGCACCCTCGCCGAACTGCCGCCCGCGATCAGCGTCTTCGGCTCCGCCCGCACACCCGCGGGCTCACCGGAGTACGAGGCGGGCGTACGGCTCGGCGGGGCGCTGGTGGAGGCCGGCTGGGCGGTGATCACCGGGGGCGGACCCGGCGCGATGGAGGCCGCGAACAAGGGCGCCCTGGAGGCGGGCGGTGTCTCCGTCGGCCTGGGCATCGAGCTCCCCTTCGAGCAGGGGCTGAACCCCTATGTCGACATCGGCCTGAACTTCCGCTACTTCTTCGTCCGCAAGATGATGTTCGTCAAGTACGCCCAGGGCTTCGTGGTCCTGCCCGGCGGCCTCGGCACCCTGGACGAACTCTTCGAGGCGCTCACCCTCGTCCAGACCCAGAAGGTGACCCGCTTCCCGATCGTCCTCTTCGGCACCCACTACTGGACCGGCCTCCTCGACTGGCTGCGCAACACCCTGGTGGCCCAGGGCAAGGCGGCGGAGAAGGACCTCCTCCTGTTCCATGTCACGGACGACGTGGACGAGGCGGTGTCCCTGGTGTCGAAGGAGACGGGCCGCTAGAGGGACGAAGGGGGGCTGGGGGTGCAGCCCCCAGGGACGGGAAGGGCAGGGGCGGCGGGGGCGAGGAAAAGCCCTACGCCAGCCCCCGCCGGGCCACCGCCGGCCCCCGATGCCCCGCGATCGCCCCCACCATCTCCAGCACCTCCCGCGTCTCCGCCACCTCGTGCACCCGGTACACCCGCGCCCCCAGCCACGCCGACACCGCGGTCGTGGCCAGCGTCCCCAGCACCCGCTCCTTGACCGGCCGGTCCAGCGTCTCCCCCACGAAGTCCTTGTTGGACAGCGACACCAGCACCGGCCACCCCGTCTCCACCAGCTCCCCCAGCCGCCGCGTCGCCTCCAGGCTGTGCCGTGTGTTCTTCCCGAAGTCGTGCCCCGGATCGATCATGACCGACGCCCGGTCCACCCCGAGCGCGACCGCCCGCTCCGCCAGCCCCACGGTCACCCGCAGAATGTCGGCCACCACATCGTCGTACGTCACCCGATGCGGACGCGTACGCGGCTCCGCGCCCCCGGCGTGCGTGCACACCAGCCCCGCCCCGTAGCGCGCCGCCACCTCCGCCAGCCGTGGATCGACCCCGCCCCAGGCGTCGTTCAGCACATCCGCCCCGGCCTCGCAGACCGCCTTGCCGACCTCGGCCCGCCAGGTGTCCACGCTGATCACCACGTCCGGGTGGCGCCGCCGCACCTCCGCGACGAACCCGACCGTGCGCCGCGCCTCCTCCTCGGCCGTGACCTCCTCGCCCGGCCCGGCCTTCACCCCGCCGATGTCGATGATCGCGGCCCCCTCGGCGATCGCCTGCTCCACGCGCGCGAGGGCCGCCTCGTCGTGGAAGGTCGCCCCCTGGTCGTAGAAGGAGTCCGGGGTCCGGTTCACGATCGCCATGATCACCGGCTCGTGCGTCGCGAAATCCCTCTTGCCCAGCCTGAGCATCCCCTGCGCCCCTCCTCGTCCCGACGTACGTATCGACGTACCGATTGCGTTCATCCTGGTCCGTGGCCTTTGTCGGCCGTCCGCGAGCCTACTGTCAGACTCGCATGGCACGATCGGAGCCGAACACCTCAGACACCTCAGATCGAACACCTCAGATCGAGCACACCCAGCGTGGGGGCACACCCGATGGTCATGTTCTTGTTCCTGGTCGTCGCGCTCGCCGTCGTGGTCGCCGCGGTCACCCTCGCGGTCGTCGGCGGCGGTGACGGCACCGGCCCGCTGCCCGAGGCGGCGCCCCAGCGGCTGCACGACCCGCTGCCCCCGGACCGCCCGCTCGGCCGCGCGGACGTCGACGCCCTGCGCTTCCCGCTCGCCGTCCGCGGCTACCGCATGGAGGACGTGGACGACGCCCTGAACCGCGTCGCCGCCGAGCTGGCCGAGCGGGACGCCCGGATCGCCGACCTGGAGTCCGCGCTGGCGGGCGCGCACACCGGGCGCGGCCATGCCGGCCCCGACGACGGCTATGTCGACCTCGGCAAGCCCGCCGAGGGGGACCACCAGTGAGCGACGGATCCGCCGTCCCCGGCGCGGACGGCGCGCTGCGCTGCCCCTGGGCCCTGTCCACCCCCGACTACGTGACGTACCACGACGAGGAGTGGGGCCGCCCGGTCCACGGCGACGACGCGCTGTTCGAGCGGCTCTGCCTGGAGGCGTTCCAGTCCGGCCTGTCCTGGCTCACCATCCTGCGCCGCCGCCCCGGGTTCCGTACGGCCTTCGCCGGGTTCGTCATCGCCGAGGTCGCCCGCTTCACCGACGCCGACCGCGAGCGCCTGCTCGCCGATCCCGGCATCATCCGCAACCGCGCGAAGGTCGACGCCACCATGGCCAACGCGCGCGTGCTCGCCGAGTGGGCCCCCGGCGAGCTGGACGAGCTGATCTGGTCACACGCCCCCGACCAGACCCTGCGCCCGGTCCCGAAGAACATCGCCGACGTCCCGGCGGTCACCCCCGAGTCCACCGCCCTGTCCAAGGCCCTGAAGAAGCGCGGCCTGCGCTTCATCGGCCCGACGACGGCGTACGCCCTGATGCAGGCGTGCGGACTGGTGGACGACCACCTGGAGGCGTGCGTCGCCAGAGGCGCCTCGTAGCGGGCCCGCGGGTCTCTCACCGGCCCAGATACTTCGGCTTCTCCTTGTCGACGAAGGCCCGGACGGCGATCGCGTGGTCCTCGGACGCCCCGGCCCGCGTCTGAAGCTCGTCCTCCTTCTCCAGCGTCTCCTCGAAGGAGTGGGAGAAGCCGTAGGCCAGGGATTCCTTCAGCGCCGCGTAGGCGACCGTCGGCCCGGCGGCCAGCGCGCGGGCCACCTTCCCGGCCTCGGCGCGCAGCTCGGCGGCGGGCACCAGCCGGTTCGCGATCCCCAGGTCGTACGCCTCCTGCGCCTTGACCCCGCGCGGGAACAGCAGCAGGTCGGCGGCGCGGCCGGGGCCGACGACCCGGGGCAGCGTCCAGGAGATCCCGGAGTCGGCGGTGAGGGCGACGCCCGCGAAGGACGTGTTGAAGGACGCGGTGTCGGCGACCACCCGGTAGTCCGCCGCGAGCGCGAAGCCGAAGCCGGCCCCGGCCGCGACCCCGTTCACCCCGGCCACCACGGGCTTCGCCATCCCCGCCAGCGCCCTGACGATCGGGTTGTAGTGCTCCCGTACGGTGCTCATGGTCTGGCCGCCGCCCGCCTCGCGGTCCGCGGCCAGCAGCCCGATGTGCTCCTTGAGGTCCTGGCCCACGCAGAACGCCCGCTCCCCGGCGGCGGTCAGCAGCACGGCCCGTACCCCGGGGTCGTCCGCCGCCGACCGCACCGCCTCGCGCAGGGCGACCTTGGTGGCGATGTCCAGCGCGTTCATCGCCTCCGGGCGGTTCAGCGTGATCGTCGCGAGTCCGTCGCTCACCTCGAAGAGCACGGTGTCGGCCATGGCGGGTCCCCTCCGTCGCAGGTCGTCCGGCGGCGTACCGAACGGTAGGTCGTGTCCTGGGGACAGCATGGCGGAGATCATCGCCGAAGCACTGGAACGGACGTGTGACCTGCGTCAAAGAATTCGGGGCGGATTCCGGCGTCCGGAAGTCTGTGCGGGCGCGCGGTATCGCGTTCCGATCGCCGAATTGGGTGGTTTTGCTCGGGCGCGTTGCCCAAGCGATGCCGACCGATGTTGGTCATCGGGTCGCACGATGCGGGATAATGGCTGGGAAGCAATGTGTTCGATGCCGGTGGCGTGTGTCCCGCTCAGGGGCAGCGCGTGCCCTTCAGTGGGCCGTCGGCTTTGACGATTGAGCTGGTTTCAGGAAGGGGAACGAGCATGGCGGCCATGAAGCCGCGGACGGGTGACGGCCCGCTCGAGGTGACCAAGGAGGGGCGGGGCATCGTCATGCGCGTTCCGCTCGAAGGCGGCGGTCGGCTCGTCGTCGAGCTGACCCCGGACGAGGCCGACGCGCTCGGCGACGCCCTCAAGAAGGTCGTGGGCTGACCAGAGCGCCCATGAAGGTGCCGGTCGCGAGCGGCCATACCCTTTCAGCCGCCCCCGCACCTTTCCGGTGCCGGGGCGGTTGCTCGTTCCCCGGCACGGCGGAAACAGGGGAGGGGGAAGAGGAAAGGGAAGGGCGGGGGAGGGAGGGACGGGGGCAGGGGGAGGGGCAGCGCAGGATCAGCGCGGGATCAGCGCTTGACCGCGCACAGCAGGCCGTCGCCCATCGGCAGCAGGGACGTCACCAGCTCCTGGCTCTCCCGCACGGACCGCAGCAGCTCCCGCAGCCGCAGCACCTCCGTGGGCTGCGGGCCCGAGTCGACGGTGCGGCCGTTGGCGAACACGCCCTCGAAAACCACCAGGCCGCCGGGGCGCAGCAGGCGCAACGATTCAGCGAGGTAGTCGAGGACCTCTAGCCGGTCACCGTCGCAGAAGACGAGGTCGTAGCCCGCGTCCGCGAGCCGGGGAAGCACGTCCAGGGCCCGGCCGGGGATGAACCGCGCCCGGTTGCCGGCGAAGCCCGAGGCGCGGAACGCCTGCCGGGCGAACTGCTGGTGCTCCGGCTCGGGGTCCACGGTCGTCAGCACCCCGTCGGCGCGCATCCCGTGCAGCAGATGGATCCCGGAGACTCCGGTACCGGTACCGATCTCCGCGACCGCCTTGGCGTCCACCGAGGCCGCCAGCAGCCGCAACGCGGCACCCGTGCCGGGCGACACCGAGCGCAGCCCTGCCTCACGGGCCCGGTCGCGGGCCCAGTGCAGCGCTTCGTCCTCGGCGACATAGGCGTCGGCGAACGCCCAGCTCGTCTGCCGGTTGCCGGTAATGACCCTCTCCTGTCCCCGTTGGTCCTTCGGCGTGACTGTATCCGTTGCCGCCGGGAACCCGCAGATGGGACCGGGCGTTTAGAAGGGTGTGCGCGACTACGGGGGGACACGGTTGGATCACGACGGCGAGCGGTGGGACGAGCAAGTGCTGACGCAGCCGCATGAGCCGTATCAGCACAGATCAAACTCTTGTAAAACCGCTTATGGGGAGCTAACGGGCGAGGTGGCTATGGTAGGGGCTCCACTGGACACCACCAGAGCCGACAGGGGAGGTGCGGCCGGACCTGTGGATCGGGGAGGAGTGCTGCGGCGCTTTCTCAGGTCGGCGGGCAGGCCGAAATCCGTGAACAACACCGCTGCTGACCACAGCCACGCCGCTGGCCAGACCCAGACCGCGACCTTCTCCACCGACGCGGACGGGCAGGCGTGGACTCCGCCCACGTGGGAGGAGATCGTCAGCACGCACAGCGGCCGGGTGTACCGGCTCGCCTACCGCCTCACCGGCAACCAGCACGACGCCGAGGATCTCACCCAGGAGGTCTTCGTCCGGGTCTTCCGGTCCTTGTCGACCTACACGCCGGGCACCTTCGAGGGCTGGCTCCACCGCATCACCACCAACCTCTTCCTGGACATGGTGCGCCGCAAGCAGCGCATCCGCTTCGACGCCCTCGGCGAGGACGCGGCCGAGCGCCTGCCCAGCCGCGAGCCCAACCCGCAGCAGGTCTTCAACGACGCCCACTTCGACGCGGACGTCCAGCAGGCGCTGGACACCCTCGCGCCCGAGTTCCGCGCCGCGGTCGTCCTGTGCGACATCGAAGGACTGTCGTACGAGGAGATCGCCGCGACCCTCGGCGTGAAGCTGGGCACGGTCCGCTCCCGGATCCACCGCGGTCGCTCCCAGCTCCGCAAGGCCCTCGCCCACCGCTCGCCGCAGGCGCGCGCCGAGCGCCGCTCGTTCGTGCCGCGTGTGCCCGCTCTGGGGGGAGGGGGCGCGTCCGCGTGAGTGGTTCACGGCCGAAGTCTGCCGAGGAGCGCCTGGCAGAACAGCATCTGGGAGACCGACTCGCCGCCCTGGTGGACGGCGAGCTGGGTCATGAGTCGCGTGAGCGGGTGCTCGCGCATGTGGCCACCTGTGCCCGGTGCCGGGCCGAGGTCGACGCCCAGCGCCGACTGAAGAACGTCTTCGCGGAGGCCGCCCCGCCACCCCCCTCGGCGAGTTTTCTGGCCCGCCTCCAGGGACTGCCCGGCGGCGGTGACGGCGAAGGGTCCGACCCGCTCGACGAGAGAAGGTTCCTCGACGGGATCCCCGGCGGCCCGCCAGGGATCCTCGGCCCGCAGCGCGGCGGCGAGCGCTTCGACTTCGACCACCTTCCCGCCCGGCGGCCCGGCACGCTGCTCCCGGCCGCCGCGGCCCCCCAGCGCGGCTTCCGTATCCACGAGGTCGGGCGGCACGACGCCGATCGGGCCGCCGCTTCCCGTGGCCGCCGCCGGTTCGCCTTCGCCGCCGCCGGAGCGGTGTCACTGGCCGCGATCGCCCTCGGCGGGGTCACCACGGGCCTGCCGGGCGACACCACCAACGAAGCCCGTGGTGGCAACGGCAGCAATGTGACGCCGATGCGCACCCCGGCCACCGGTGCCACCACCACCGCGGCGGAGAGCCAGCGCCGGCGCGGCGCGGGATCGCTGCTCGTCCAGGGACAGCAGTCGCTCGACTCCTCCGTGGCAGCCACGGAGATCTCCGCACCGCTGCTGCCGGGCGGACCGCAGGACCGGCAGGTGACGCATCCGCTGACCGCGGCCGTGGAGGCCGGCGCCGCCGCGATGTCCCCGCTGATCCGGCCGTTCTCCGCGACCCCGCCGCTCACCCTGGCGGCGTGGCTGGAGGCGTCCGACGTCACCACCTCGGGACTCCTCGCCGGACAGTTCCCCGGCTCCGCCACCCCGCCGCCGCCCGGCCCCTCCGCCTCGGCCCGCTGAGCCGGAGCGTCGCTCGCGGGCGGGGCGAACCTGGTTGAATTCTGGGTGGACCGCGCCTTCGGCAGGCTGCCGGGCGCGGAGTCGACGTACCGCGGCCACCGCCTGCGCGGCCGGTCGCGGCCAGCTGTGGGGAGAGCATGGACGAGGGGAAGCCCACACAGGGCCCAGCGGGTCACCCGGCACCGAGCGGGCCACCTCCGGCCGACGCGAGGGCCGGATCGGGTGCGGATGACTATGCCGTCGGCCCTCACGGCCCTCATGACTCCCACGACTCGCACGCTGATTTCGAGCTGAGGCGTCCGGAGGCGGGCGCGGGGGCGGACGTGGGCGCGGACTCGGGCTCGGGCTCGCGCTCGGGGGAGGCTTCGGGGGACGGTGACTTCGTGCTGGAGCGGCCTGTGGGGGCGGTGGATGCCGTGCCGGGGGCGGATGCTCGGGTGGGTGTGGGTGTGGGTGTGGGTGCCGGGGTGGCTCTTGACGTTGGGGTGGCAGGCGGTGCCGGGGCGCCAACTGGTGGCGGGGTGGCAGGCGATGCTGGTGTGGTGGCGGGTGTTGGTGGGGCTGGCGATGCCGGAGCGGTGGCTGGTGCCGGTGCGGCCGTAGATGCCGGGGCTGCTGGCGGGCAGCCCAAGCCCTTGCACGACCCCGACCCGTACAGCACCCCGCCCTACGGTGAACCCGGGCCGTGGGCGCCCGCGCCGCCCGTGCAGCATCCGGCGGCCACTCCGGCGCGGGGCACGGCGGTCGCGGCGGGCGTTCCGCAGCAGCAGGACGGGGGCGCGGGCGTGCCTCGGGGGACGGGTGCGGGTGTGTCTGGGCAGGCTGGGGCCAGTGTGCCGGGGCAGGCTTCTGGCGCGCACTCGGTCCAGGGGAGCGTGGGGCCGCCGGGCGGGGCGGTGCCGGGCGTTGCCCAGTCCCCGGGCGGGTTTGCCCAGCACGCGGGTCATGTCGGCCAGTCTTCCGGCGGGCTTGCCCAGCACGCGGGCCACGTCGCCCAGCCCTCCGGCGGACTCGCCCAGCACTCAGGCAGTGTCGCTCAGCACTCCGGCGGCGTAGCCCAGCATCCGCCCGCCACCGCCGCCCATCCTCCCGCCGGTGGCGCCCACGGCGTACCCCCCGTCGGCGCGCACCCCGGCCCGCACCTCGCCCCCAACCCCACCCCCCACCCCGCACCCCCCGCCCCCCAAGGCGCCTCCCTCGACCCCTGGCGGCGGTATGACCCCTGGGCGCAGCCGACGGGGCTGTCGGGGCCGTTGCAGCAGAGCGGGGCGGTGGTGCCGGGGGAGCGGCGAGGGCGCGGACGGCGGACGCTGGTCGGGGCCGGGCTGGTGCTGGCGCTGGTCTCCGGGGGGTTCGGCGGGGCCGTGGGGGCGTATCTGGAGCGGAACGGCGGGACCACCGTGGAGCTGCCGCAGGCCGGGAAGGAGTCGGCCGAGCGGGCGCCGGACAGTGTGGCCGGGATCGCGGCACGGACGCTGCCGAGCGTGGTGACCCTGCATGTGTCCGGCGGCGCCGAATCCGGCACCGGTACCGGGTTCGTGCTGGACGGCAGCGGTCACATCCTCACCAACAACCATGTCGTCGAGCCCGCGGGCGACAGCGGTGAGATCACCGTCACCTTCAACAGCGGGGACACCGCCAAGGCCGAGGTGGTCGGGAGCGACGGCGGCTACGACCTCGCGGTGGTGAAGGTGTCCGGGGTCAAGGGGCTCCGCCCCGCGCCCCTCGGCAACTCCGACAATGTGCAGGTCGGCGACCCGGTCGTGGCCATCGGCGCCCCCTTCGACCTGTCCGGCACGGTCACCTCCGGGATCATCAGCGCCAAGGACCGGCCCATCACGGCCGGCGGCGAGAGCGACGGCACGGACATCTCGTACGTCGACGCCCTCCAGACGGACGCCCCCATCAATCCGGGGAACTCCGGGGGTCCGCTGCTGGACTCCCAGGGCCGGGTGATCGGCATCAACTCCGCCATCCGCTCCGCCGGCAGCGGCTCCGAGCCGGACGGCGGGCAGGCCGGGTCGATAGGACTCGGCTTCGCCATACCGATCAACCAGGGCACACGCGTCGCCGAAGAGCTGATCAACACCGGGAAGGCCACCCACCCGGTGATCGGCGTCACCCTCGACATGAACTACACCGGTGACGGCGCCCGCGTCGGCACCGAGAGCAGTGACGGCGGCTCGCCGGTCACCGAGGGCGGCCCGGGGGACGAGGCCGGGATCGAGCCCGGCGATGTGATCACCGAGATCGACGGCCAGCGCGTCCACTCCGGCGAGGAACTGATCGTCAAGACCCGTTCGCACCGCCCCGGGGACCGGCTGGAGCTGAAGCTGCTCCGGGACGGCGAGGAGCGGACGGTCTCGCTCGTGCTGGGCTCGTCCGACGGAGGATGACAAGGCGCCCATAAGGTGAATTCCGCACGAATCTCCCGTGCGTCCCTCCGGTCCCATCGTCGGACAACGGGAGAAAGCGGTCGCATGCACGCACTCGGACGTCACGGGACAGTACCGGTCGGACAGCAACGGCGGGTACCTTGGATCCGGCCCGGGACATGGCAAGGAGCTTCAGGTGTTCAATGACATAGGAACGTTTGAGCTGGTGACGCTCGTCGTCCTCGCCGTGCTCGTTTTCGGTCCGGACAAGCTTCCCAAGGTCATCCAGGACGTGACCCGGATGATACGGAAGGTCCGGGATTTCTCGGAGAGCGCCAAAGAAGACATCCGGCAGGAGCTGGGCCCGGAGTTCAAGGACTTCGACTTCGAGGATCTCAACCCCAAGACGTTCATCCGCAAGCAGCTGGACAACGACGAGCTGGGGCTGAAGGAGATCCGGAACGGCTTCGACCTGAAGAAGGAGATGGCCGAGGTCGCGGACTCCGTGAAGGGCCGCGAGTCCGAGGCGGCCGGGTCGCCTGACCCGTCCGGCTCCCCGGCTCCCTCCGCCGGTCGTGTCGACATGGCCAAGAAGCCGGCGCCCGCGCGCGAGGAGCGCCCGCCCTTCGACGCCGACGCCACCTGAGCGTCCGCCCGGTCGGGGGCGGCCCAACCGGGCGTCGTATCAAGGAAGTTCCCGATCCGTCGTACGTGACGCTTCTCATAGCCGTACGACGGCCGGCGCGGCGGGAACGCGCCGTCCGGGCGACCCACGCGCCCGGTGCTTTCCCGGATGCCCGCACAGGTGTGGATATGCTGCCGAGTTGTTGTGCGGACCGGACGAGTACGCCCGAAGGGGGGCGGGCCGCTCCGGTCCGACGAGAGCGAGGAGGCGTCCGGGCACATGGAGACGACGAGTCGAGCCGTCGCGCAGGCGCCGGCCGCGGAGGGCGGACAACCGCCGTCCTCCGCGCGCCGCACGATCGACGGCTACCTGAGCGCAACTTTCCCGTGGTACGGCCTCGACGAGGCGTTCACCGGGCCGCGCCGGCTGATGCAGGTGGGCATGGCGGCCGACGGGGCCGTGGAGCACGGTTCGGTCGGTCACGGTGACGAGCCCTCCGTGCGGGGCGGCGAGGTGGCGGCGGAGGAGCGGGAGCGGTTCGCGGTCGTCGTGACCGTCGCCGCGAGTCCGTCCCGGCGCAGCGCCGACGGTACGGGGCTGCTGGAGGCCACGTCGGTGTCCTCGGCGGCGTGGCTGGCCGGGGTGGGGCTGCTGGCGGTCACCTGGCCGGGGCAGATGGACCACAGTCTGCGGGACGACTGGCTGGACCAGCAGACGGACACCGCGTGGGTCCTCGCGGACGATCTGGAGGGGGCGGAGTGGTCGACGCTGTCCCTGCCGGTGGACGGGGTGCCGCGGGCCTTTCACTACCGGGAGTCCGAATTCGGGTGGGTGCTGGCCGGGTCCACGGCGGAGGGGGTTCATCTGGGGGCGTACGGGAGGGGTATGAGTGCGTATGGGCTCGGGTTTGCCGTGATCAAGGACATTGCCGGGTACGCGTAGGTTTTCTGGGGGTGGGGGGAGGGTGAGGGGGGTGCGCGGGTGCGGGTTGTGGTCGCTTCTCGCGCAGTTCCCCGCGCCCCCAAAAGAAAGGGCGTGGCCGCGCCGCCCCCGAGGGGTCACGGGGTTGCCCGTGCCCCCATGTCCAGGGGGACTTTCCGCAGGCCACCCTCCCTCTAGATCCCTCTAGCCCCCTAGAACTTGTTCCTCGGTGTGATGCCCAGGGACAGGCCCGACAGGCCCCGCTGTCGGCCGCCCAGTTTTCCGGCGATGGCGCGTAGGGCGGAGCCGGCGGCGGAGTCGGGGTCGGTGAGGACGATCGGCTTGCCCTCGTCGCCGCCTTCCCGGAGGCGGACGTCGATGGGGATGGAGCCGAGGACCGGAACCGTGGCGCCGGTGGTGCGGGTGAGGCCGTCGGCGACCGCCTGGCCGCCGCCCGTGCCGAAGACGTCGAGCATCTCGCCGCAGTGCGGGCAGGGCAGGCCCGACATGTTCTCGACCACGCCGACGATCTTCTGGTGGGTCTGGACCGCGATGGACCCGGCGCGCTCGGCGACCTCGGCCGCCGCCTGCTGCGGGGTCGTCACGACCAGGATCTCGGCGTTGGGGACCAGCTGCGCGACCGAGATGGCGATATCGCCCGTGCCCGGCGGCAGGTCCAGCAGGAGGACGTCGAGGTCGCCCCAGTAGACATCCGCGAGGAACTGCTGCAACGCCCGGTGCAGCATCGGGCCGCGCCAGACGACCGGGGTGTTGCCGGGCGTGAACATGCCGATGGAGATGACCTTCACGCCGTGCGCCGACGGCGGCATGATCATGTTCTCGACCTGGGTGGGAAGCCCGTCCGCACCCAGCATGCGCGGCACGCTGTGGCCGTAGATGTCGGCGTCGACCACGCCCACCTTGAGGCCGTCGGCCGCCATCGCCGCCGCCAGGTTGACCGTCACCGAGGACTTGCCGACGCCGCCCTTGCCGGAGGCGACCGCGTAGACCCGGGTCAGCGAGCCGGGCCTGGCGAACGGGACCTCGCGCTCGGTCTGGCCGCCGCGCAGGGAACTCGCCAGCTCCTTGCGCTGCTCGTCGCTCATCACGTCGAGCGTGACCTCGACCCGCGTGACGCCCTCCAGCGCCGAGACGGCGTCGGTGACCCGCTGGGTGATCGTGTCACGCATGGGGCAGCCGGAGACCGTCAGGTACACGGCGACCGCGACCGCTCCGTCCGCACCGATCTCCACCGATTTGACCATCCCGAGTTCGGTGATGGGGCGGTTGATCTCCGGGTCGTTCACCGTCGCCAGTGCTTCACGCACCGCGTCTTCCGTAGCCATAAGGACGATGGTACGGGGCGGCACGCGCCCCCCGGAAAGCCCTGTCACCGGTCTTCTGTGTCACGTGCCCCCGGGCGTTCCGCCGGGAATGCCCGCGGTGCGTCGCCGTCGGGGCGTCCGTCCAGCTCCCTGGCCAGGTCCTGGAGCTCGGAGCGGATCCAGTCCCGGGTGGCGACCTCACCGAGACCGATACGCAGGGCGGCGATCTCGCGGGTCAGATACTCGGTGTCGGCGATCGAGCGTTCGTTCTGCTTGCGGTCCTGTTCGAGATTGACCCGGTCCCGGTCGTCCTGCCGGTTCTGCGCGAGCAGGATCAGCGGGGCCGCGTACGACGCCTGGAGCGAGAGCATCAGGGTCAGGAAGATGAACGGGTACTCGTCGAAGCGCACCGCCTTGGGCGCGGCGACGTTCCACAGCACCCAGACGATGACGACGACCGTCATCCAGACGAGGAACCGCCCGGTGCCCAGGAACCGCGCGATCCGCTCCGACAGCCGCCCGAAGGCGTCCGGGTCCCAGTCGGGCAGGAGACGGCGGCGCGGCGCCCGGGGCAGGTCGAGGCGGGCGCGCGGGCGGGTGGCGGCGGTCGCCCCGGCCGGAGTGCTGCCGCGCTCCCGGGAGCTGTCCCGCTCAGGAGCCATCGGGCACCGCCCCCTCCCCGAGATGGAACTCCGTCTCCCGCCAGTCCTCCGGCAGCATGTGGTCCAGCACGTCGTCCACGGTCACCGCCCCCAGCAGCCGCCCTCCCTCGTCCACGACGGGCGCCGCGACCATGTCGTACGTGGCGAAGAACCCGGCGACCAGCGGCAGCGCCGCGTCCGGGTCCAGCGTCTGGAGGTCGTCGTCGACGAGCGAGCTGACCAGCGTGTACGGGGGGTCGCGCAGCAGCCGCTGGAAGTGGACCGTGCCGAGGTACTTGCCGGTCGGGGTCTCGTCGGGCGGGCGGCAGACATAGACCTGCGCGGCGAGCGCGGGGGACAGATCGGGGTTGCGGACCCGGGCCAGCGCGTCGGCGACGGTGGCGTCCGGGCGCAGCACGATCGGCTCGGTGGTCATCAGACCGCCCGCCGTGCGGTCCTCGTACGCCATCAGCCGCCGGACGTCGGCCGCGTCGGAGGGCTGCATCAGGCTCAGCAGCCGCTCCTTCTCCTCCTCGGGGAGTTCGGAGAGCAGGTCGGCCGCGTCGTCGGGATCCATCGCCTCCAGGACGTCGGCGGCGCGCTCCTTCTTCAGCTTGCCGAGGATCTCGATCTGGTCGTCCTCCGGCAGCTCTTCGAGGACATCGGCGAGCCGGTCGTCGTCGAGGGCGGCGGCGACCTCGGCGCGGCGCTTGGGGGAGAGGTGGTGCAGCACATTGGCGAGGTCGGCCGGGCGCAGCTGCTCGAAGGTGGCGAGGAGCGTCTCGGCGCCCTGCTCCTGCTCCTCCAGGGTGAACCCGGTGACGGCGGACCACTCGACGGTCAGCGTCTCTCCCCGGGCCCGCCGGAAGCCGCCCGTACGGCTCTTGCGGCCCCGGCGGACGAAGACCCGGTCGACCTCCCAGTCCCGGCGCGCGGGCAGCTGCTGCACCGACAGATCCAGGACGGTGACCTCCTCGCCGGTCTGGGTGAGCGTCACCCGCCGGTCCAGCAACTCGCCGAAGACCAGCCGCTCGGTGGGCCGCTGCTCGAAGCGCCGGACATTCACCACGCCGGTGGTGATGACCTGGCCGGACTCGACGCCGGTGACCCGGGTCATGGGCAGGAAGATCCGGCGCCGGGTGGAGAGTTCGACGACCAGCCCGAGCACCCGGGGCGGGCGGTGCCCGACGCGCAGCATCATGACGACGTCCCGGACCCGGCCCACCTGGTCGCCGTTGGGGTCGAAGCAGGCGATGCCGGAGAGGTGCGAGACAAAGATCCGGGGTGCGCCGGTGGCCATGACTGCGCCTCCTTCGCGGTCCGGGCGGACATGGCCGGGGCCGAATATGTCGAATGCGTGGAATGTGCTGAAAACGCGGAGTATCCAGAACGCTGGGAATCGGTGGTTCGATCGGGCTTCAGGCTAGCCCGTCCCGATCGGATCCGCCCTGGTGGGGGGTCCGGACGGACTGGCTCCGACCCGTGTTCGGGGCCCCGGTACGCTGCCGTACGCCGCTGAGGACACCCGCCAGAAAGGCAGCGTCACCTGTGATCGTTATGCGCCGGGGCCGTTTCCGCCGGACCACTGGGGTAGGCGCGATCTGCGCCCTGGTCGTGATCGCGGCGACCGGGCTGACCGGGTGCGCAGGCGAGGACCCCGACGCGGGCACCAACGGCGTCGGCAAGCTGTCCCCGGACCAGATCCGGACGAAGACCCGCACGGCGGCCGAGACCGCGCCGGCGGTGCGGCTGGCGGGGAGCGTGACGGCGGGCGGCACGACGTACAAGCTCGACATGCAGCTGAAGGAGGACGGCGGGACCGGGTCGGTGACCGCCGAGGGGGCGACCTTCCAGCTGCTGCGGGTCGGCGAGGAGCTGTACCTCATGGCGGACGCCGGTTTCTGGACCGGCGGGGAGGCGGGCGAGGAGACGGACACCGCCGCGGCCGGCAAGCTCGACGGCAAGTATGTGAAGGTGCCGGAGGGCGACCCCTCGTACGAGAAGTTCAGCGGCTTCACCGACAAGGACATATTGCTGGACAGCCTGCTGACCCTGCACGGCACCCTGTCCACCGACGGCCGTCACGAGCAGTCCGGCGTCCGCACCATCCGGATCACCGGCGACGAGGGCTCCGGCGGCACCCTCGATGTCTCCCTGGAGGGCACCCCCTACCCCCTTCTCCTGTCCCGCGCGGGCGGCGCGGGCACCCTGATCTTCTCCGACTGGGGCAAGGACTTCCCCCTGGAGGAGCCCGCGGAGGACGAGACGGTGGATTACGGGAAGCAGTTGCCGACCTCTTAGCGGCTCCGGGCCGGTCAGTGGGTCTCCGGCCGGTCAGCGGCTAGCGGACCGGCGCCGTTTGAAGAGCAGCCGGGGCAGCCCCGCCGGGATCGGCTCCCGGGTGGTCGCCGGGGTCGGCAGCGGGGGTGCGGCCAGGGAGCCGTCCGGGAGCGGTGCCGTGGTGCCCGCCGGGGTCAGCCGCAGCACCCGGCACTCACGCCGCCAGCGCTCCGGCATCGCCTCGCCGTCGGGGGCGTTGAGCCGCTTGCCCTTCAGCTCGCCGACCGCCGTCTCCCACGCCTGCGACCCGGGCGTCAGCTCGGTGACCGCCGCCGCCCAGGACACCAGCCGGCCGCCCTTGTCCTTGCTGCGCACGGTCACCTCGGCCCCGGCCCCGTCCGCCAGCCCCGGCAGCGGCTGCTCGCCCGGCCCGTCGCCGACCACGTACGCCGCGCCCTCGTGCCAGCTGTGCCACAGCGCGCGGGCCGGAGAGCCGGGTCCCCGGACCCAGATCAGGCCGGACTTCTTGGTGGCCTCCTCGACGAGGGCCCGGTCGACCAGCTCAGATGTCATGGCAGAAGCGTAACGACGCCCGCCACCGGGGGACGGCCATCCTCACAGCCAGCCGTTGCGCTTCAGGGTCCGGTGGATGCCGAGGCAGATCAGCGCGGTGATCCCGAGGACCATCGGGTAGCCGAAACGCCAGCGCAGCTCGGGCATGTGGTCGAAGTTCATGCCGTAGACCCCGCACACCATGGTCGGTACGGCGATGATCGCGGCCCATGACGTGATCTTCCGCATGTCCTCGTTCTGCGTCACGGACGCCTGCGCGAGGTTGGCCTGGAGGATCGAGTTGAGCAGCTCGTCGAAGCCCATGACCTGCTCCTGGACCCGGGCCAGATGGTCGGCGACATCCCGGAAGTACTTCTGGATGTCCGGGTCGATCAGCCGCATCGGCCGCTCACTGAGCAGCTGCATCGGCCGCAGCAGCGGCGCCACCGCCCGCTTGAACTGGAGCACCTCACGCTTGAGTTGGTAGATCCGCCCCGCGTCCGTGCCGCGCGGGACACCCTTGCGGCCCGGCGAGAAGACCTCGGTCTCCACCTCGTCGATGTCGTCCTGCACGGCGTCGGCGACCGCGATGTAGCCGTCCACCACATGGTCCGCGATGGCGTGCAGCACCGCCGAGGGGCCCTTGGCGAGCAGCTCGGGGTCGTCCTGGAGACGGTGGCGCAGGGTCCGCAGCGAGCCCTGCCCGCCGTGCCGCACGGTGATGAAGAAGTCCCGGCCGGTGAAGCACATCACCTCGCCGGTCTCCACGATCTCGCTGTTCGCGGTCAGCTCGTCGTGCTCGACGTAGTGGATGGTCTTGAAGACCGTGAACAGGGAGTCGTCGTAGCGCTCCAGCTTGGGCCGCTGGTGCGCCTGCACCGCGTCCTCCACGGCCAGCGGGTGCAGCCCGAACTCGCCCGCGATCCCGGAGAATTCGGCCTCGGTCGGCTCATGCAGCCCGATCCACACGAAGCCGCCGCTGCGCCGCACCTGACGCATCGCCTCCTGCGGGGTGAGCGGCCTCGGCGTCTCGACGCGGGCGCCGTCGCGGTAGACGGCGCAGTCCACGACCGCCGAGGGGGTCGAGGGGTCACGGGTGGTGTCGTAGCCGCCGGTGTCCTTGCGCAGGGCGGCGGGGCGGCCGGGGCGGACGGCGGCGCGCAGGTCACGGATCATCGACATGGCAGGCTCCTTCGCGACGGAGCAGCAGCTCACGGCGGCCTGCGACGGGTGGAACTGCCCGGAATGAGGACGTCCGTGCTACGGGATGGTGGCACGTCCACAAAGCGGGGAGCACCGCACCATTGCGGTGACGCGCTTCGCAAGCTTCGCTGCTGAGTCAGTACAGGCGGAAGTACAGACGGATCACGCAGATCGAAACGAGTGCTCTTCCGTGGTGACGAGAACGCGAGAGGTGGCAGCGGGCCAGAGCGAGAGCCCTGTGCGGGGCGGCTACGTCAGCGGCAGGAAGAGCGGGTGATACTGCACGGTCGACTTCGGTCCATTGCAGCCCCACCTCCTCCGGCCGGTCCCTGGTGAGGGACGATCCATTCCCCGTGGGGAGTTTCCCCGAGGGGAGTCCCGGGGAATACGTCGGTGTCGGCCGGGCGGTGGGCCGACGCTTGCCGTGCGCTGCCCGACGACCGGCCCAGAGTAACAGCCGGCCGAAGTGTCAAGGGGCCGCTTTGCCCGGTACTGACGAGTTCTATGCTCGCGGCATGGCTGATGTTCTCCCTCTGGTCGAGGCCCGGTTGCGCTCCGCGCTCGGCGTGCCGGACGCCCGCGCGGCCGTCACCTTCCTCGGCACGGACCGCGTCGAGGTGCTCCGTTTCCAGGAGACCGCGGCGGAGGGGGACCTCGTCCGCTACGCCACCCTCGGCATGTCCGCACAGCCCATGGCGGACCCCAGCGTGCTGCTCGCCGACCCCGTGAAGGGCCCCCGCGCCGAGCTGATCATCTCCGTACGGTCCGGGCTCGCCGACACCGGCAAGGTGCTCCGCCCGCTCGCCGTCCTCGCCGCGTCCCCGCAGGTCGAGGGCGTGATCGTGGCCCCCGGCGGGTCACTGGACGTGGGCGGGCCGCTGTGGCCCGGCGCCCCCTTCACCTCGGTCCTGGTCGCCGAGCCGGGCGGCCTGGTCGAGGACCTGGAACTGGACCCGCCCCTGGATCCCGTACGGTTCCTGCCGCTGCTGCCGATGACGCCGAACGAGGCCGCGTGGAAGCGGGTGCATGGCGCGGCGGCGCTCCAGGAACGATGGCTGGCCCACGGCACCGATCTCCGCGACCCGCTGCGCGGGCAGGTCCCGCTGGACTGAACCGGGGCGTGGGCGTCCCGCTCGGCTGAACCGGTGCGCGGGCCCGCCGTGACGGAACTCACCTGTCCGGCCGGTCAGTTGGTCTGGATCCGTATGCCGGGAGCAGGGCCGCAACCACCTGTCCGGTCGGTCAGTTGGTCCGGATCCGTGTGCCGGGAGCGGGGCCGCGGTGCGGGCCGGGTGGGTGCCGTGCCGGGTCCGCTCGGGGGCCGGAGGACGTACGTCCTGCGCCGGTTCCGCCTCCGGACGCCGGGTCCGCGCGAGGGCCGGAGGTGAAACCCGGCGGAGCGGACGGGTGATCGTCCTTGACGGGACGGGACCTGGGTAGGACCGTGGGGCTCTATGAGGGGCGAACCCAGTTGCCCGAAGTGCGGTGGCCGGGTCAGGGCTCCCGGTCTTTTCGCCGACTCCTGGCAGTGTGCTGTCCATGGCGCGGTCCATCCGGTACAGCCCGTGGTCCCGCCCAGCGTCGATGCCATCGCCGTCGTCGTGCACCACACCCAGGTGCCGGTCTGGATGCCCTGGCCGCTGCCCGTGGGCTGGCTGTTCACCGGCATCGCCTGCGCGGGCGACGACCGCACCGGGGGCCGGGCCACCGCCGTGGCCTGCTCCGGGCCCGGCCCGCTCGGCGGGACGAGCGAGCTGATCCTGATCGCCGAGGAGATCGGCGTCGGCCTCGGCGCGCGCTACGCCGGGATCGACGGACCGGATCCGGGCCCGTACATGACCGTCGAGAAACCCGCCGAGGCGAAGGTGCTGGCGGTGGGGCGGCCCACCCCCCTGTGGCATGTCTCCGGCACCCCGGGCGACCGGGCCGTGTTCGCGGGCGAGGCGGGCGGACTGTGGCTGTGGGCGGTGGTGTGGCCCGAACAGGCGGGGCTGTTGATGTACGAGGAACTGGTGCTGACCGATTTGCGGGACGCGGGGGCGGAGATCGAACTGCTGCCCTGCGGCGCGTTGTCGCGGCGCTTGCTTCAGCCGTAGCGCCTAGCGGGGTGGGGGCGGGGGAGGCGCGCGGGCGCGGGTTCGTGGGGGTTGGGCGCGGAGTTCCCCGCGCCCCTTTCGGGGCGCTGGTGTTCGGGGCGTTGAAGGGGTGCGGATAGTCTGGGGGCGTTCCTGGTCGTCTGTTCGTGGTGGGAGTCCGTCCGTGCGTATCGATCTGCACACCCACTCCACCGCCTCCGACGGTACGGACAGTCCCGCCGAGGTGGTGCGCAAGGCCGCCGCCGCCGGGCTGGACGTCGTCGCGCTGACCGATCACGACACCACGCGGGGGCACGCCGAGGCCGTCGCCGCCGTGCCGCAGGGGCTCACGCTGGTCACCGGGGCCGAGCTGTCCTGTCGTATCGACGGGATCAGCATGCACATGCTGGCCTACCTCTTCGACGCCGAGGAACCCGCGCTGCTCGCCGAGCGGGAGCTGGTCCGCGACGACCGGGTGCCCCGCGCCCAGGGCATGATCGCCAAGCTGAACGCGCTCGGGGTCCCCGTCACCTGGGACCAGGTCGAGCGGATCGCCGGGAACGGCTCCGTGGGCCGGCCGCACCTCGCGACCGCGCTGGTCGAGCTGGGTGTCGTACCGAGTGTGAACGACGCCTTCACCAAGGACTGGCTGGCCGATGGCGGGCGGGCCCACATGGACAAGCACGAGACCGACCCGTTCGAGGCGATCCGGCTGGTCAAGGCCGCGGGCGGGGTCACCGTCTTCGCCCATCCGGGAGCGAGCAAGCGCGGCCGTACGGTGCCGGAGGCGGCGATCGCCGAACTGTCCGCCGCCGGGCTGGACGGGATCGAGGTCGATCACATGGACCACGACCCCGGCACCCGGGCACGGCTGCGCGGACTCGCCGGGGAACTGGGGCTGCTGGTCACCGGGTCCAGCGACTACCACGGCAGCCGCAAGACCTGTGTGCTGGGGGAGTTCACCACCGACCCCGAGGTGTACGAGGAGATCGCCCGGCGGGCGACCGGCGCGTCCCCGATGCCAGGGGTGCCGGGGGCCTGAACGCCCCGCTGGGTGCACGACACAGGGCCCCGTACGGTTTCCGTACAGGGCCCTGAAGCTTCGTGAGCAGTGATCCGTTGTTATGAGGCCGAGGTGTCGGCGGGGCGGATCCACAATCGCTGCCCGATGGCAGCGGCCTGCTGAACGATCCGGTTGACGGAGGCGGCGTCCACGACGGTGGTGTCGACGGGCGTACCGTCCACATCGTCGAGGCGCATGATCTCGAAGCGCATGGGCTTCTCCCTTCGTGTTCCATTCGTAGTCAACCGTCTGGTTGTTACAAACATTCCCTACGCTAAAGAAAACTTTCGAACGCCTAATTACCGTGAGGTAAGAGGATGTACGGAGACTGATCGGGACCGGTTGTGTTCGTAGCGTGACGGCCGGGACAATGGAATGGATGAACGAAGACCTGGCGGCACTGTCCGCCCGCATCGACCGCACCAACGAGCTGTTGCAACGCATGCTCGCCGAGGTGGCCAAGACACCCTCGACCCATGCGATCTTCGTCGACGCGGGCTATCTCTACGCCGCCGCCGGCCGGCTGATCGCCGGGACGGAGGACCGCCGCGCCTTCGACCTCGACCCCGAGGGACTGATCGAGGCGCTCATCGACAAGGCCCGGCAGATCTTCGCCGACAGCAGACTGCTGCGGGTGTACTGGTACGACGGCGCCCGGCGCCGCATCCACACCGCCGAACAGCAGGTCATCGCCGAACTGCCCGACGTCAAGGTCCGCCTCGGCAACCTCAACGCCAACAACCAGCAGAAGGGCGTCGACTCCCTGATCCGTACCGACCTCGAATCCCTCGCCCGGCACCGCGCGGTCAGCGACGCGGCTCTGCTCGGCGGTGACGAGGACCTGGTGTCGGCCGTGGAGGCGGCGCAGGGGTACGGCGCCCGGGTGCATCTGTGGGGCATCGAGGCCCCCGAGGGCCGCAACCAGGCCGAGCCACTGCTCTGGGAGGTCGACAGCCAGCGCACCCTCGACCTCGACTTCTTCAAGCCGTACGTCAGCCGGCGCACCGCCGCCGCGTACGAGTCGGCCGGCGCGACCCGGCCCGGCCGTGAGGACGTACGGTTCGTCGGCGCCCAGATCGCCGCGAAGTGGCTGGCGTCACGGGGGCGGGAGGCGCTGGTGGAGCTGCTGCCCGGCCATCCCTATCTGCCCGGCTCGGTCGATCAGGACCTGCTGGTCGAGGCGGAGGGGATGTTGCAGTACTCGCTGCGTGGCCAGGCGGATCTGCGGCGGGCGCTGCGGGATGGGTTCTGGGAGCATCTGCGGACGCTGTACTGAGTCTCTCCTGACGGGGCCGGCTGTTGCTGTCAGGCGGGCTGGGCCTGGACCGTGTCCCAGAAGTCGGCGATGGCCTCGGCGGTCGGGAGCGGCCGGTCCACGTTCGGTGAGTGATCGGAGTCCGCGACGACCGTGCGGCAGGCGGGCAGGCGTACGGCCATGTCGTCCAGCAGCGGCAGCGGCCAGGTGTCGTCGCTCGCGCCGGACAGCACATGGACGGGGAGCGGCACGGCGGCCAGTTCGCCGACCCGGTCCGGCTCGGTGCACAGCTGACGGCCCGTGGCGATCAACTGGGCCGGCTTGTTGCGCAGCCAGCGGCGGCGCAGATGGTCCTGACCGCCCGTGCCGACGGCCGGACCGCCGACGTCCTCGGGAGCGCCCATCGACTCGATCGCCTCCCACACCTCGGCCATCGACATCACCGCGAGCGCGTCCCGCAGCAGCTTGACGCGCTCCTGCTGGGGCTGCGAGATCTGGGCGGGGCCGGATGAGACGAGGGTGAGGGAGAGGAACGGGGGTGTTTGGCCGGTGCCGGTGCCGGTGGTGAGCAGGACGGCCGCGCGGGCGATCTGGCCGCCGAGGGAGTGGCCGACGAGGTGCAGGGGGATGCCCAGGGCCGCCGCCTGGGCGAGGACGTCCTTCGCCAACTCCGGCTGTGCGTACGCCGATTCGTCGTCCTGCGGGCCGTCCGACTCGTACTGGCCCCGGCCGTCCACGGCGACCGTACGGTAGCCGCGCGCCGCGAGGGGTTCGTGCAGCAGCCGGAAGTCCTCCTTGCTGCCCGTGAACCCCGGCAGCAGCAGCGCCGCCCCTCGGGGCTCGACGCCGGGCGCCACGGGATGGTCCACGACGGCGAAGTCCCCACGGGCGGTGCGCAGGGGGTAGGCGCGGGCGGCGGGCGGTGGGGTCAGGGTCGGGGGTCGGCTCACGGGGTGAGGGTAACGGGCGGGGGCGGGGGACGGGGCTCTGGAGGTGGGGATACGGCGGCGGCCGGCGTGCGGGTCGGCTTGGGCGTGGCCCTGTCTCTTATACGAATCTGTCGCTGCAATCGTGTATATTGGTGTAGATCTCGG